>CAZVEV010000128.1:0-15409 GCA_964625865.1 uncultured Planctomycetaceae bacterium
TGAGGCAATTGGGACAACCGGTTTGGCAGGAAAGGGTTGAGGGAAAGGAGGCCGACTTCAAGCGGCTGGGCGAGAGCGGCGATCGGCGCGCCTTCGAACCGCTCATCAGCGCATTGGGCGAGGGCAAACACCTCGCCGCCGAGGCCTTGGGAAGACTGGGCGATCCGCGCGCCGTCGAGCCGCTCATCTGGGCGTTGGGCGTTCGGGGGGAGGACTTCCGGAGTTCCGCCGCCGAAGCCTTGGGACATCTCGGCGATCGGCGTGCCGTCGAGCCGCTCCTTAGGGCGCTGGGCGATCAGGACATGCGCGTCCGACGTTCCGTAGCGGGGGCTTTGGGGCAGCTCGGCGATCCGCGCGCCATCGATCCGCTCATCAGGGCGTTGGGCGATCGGGATGGCTACGTCCGACAGTCCGCTGCCGCGGCCTTGGGGCGATTCGGTGATCCCCGAACTCTCTACTCGCTCATCGGGGCGTTGAACGATGGCTGGCCTGACGTGCGATGTGTCGCTGCCGAGGCCTTAGGGCAATTCGGCGATCCGCGTGGCGCCGATCCGCTTATTGAGGCACTAGGCGACCGGGATGGTGGCGTCCGATGTGCCGCTGCTATGGCCTTGGGGGAGCTTGAAGACCCGCGTGCGATTGACCCGCTCATCCGGGCGCTGGGCGAAGGCGATTGCGGCATCCGGCGTTCCGTGGCTGGGGCCTTGGCAAAGCTGGGACAGCCCATTTGGCGGGACCGCGTGAAGGGGGATTGGCATGACTTCCGACGACTGGGCGAGAGCGGCGATCCGCGCGCGGTCGAACCGCTCATTCGGGCTCTGGGCGAAGGCGATCGCCGTACCCGTAGTGACGCTGCGGGGGCCTTGGTAGAGCTGGGGCGACCCGTCTGGCGAAAATGGGTGGGAGGCGACGGAGGCGACTTCAACCGGCTGGGCAGAAGTGGTCATCCGCGTGTCGTCGATCCGCTTGTCTGGGCATTGGACCATGGAGATCCTGGCGTCCGGGGCGCCGCTGCCACGGCCTTGGGGCAGCTCGGCGATGCGCGTGCCGTCGAGCCACTCATCAAGGCGCTGGGCGATGGGGCTTCTGACGTTCGGCGTTCCGCGGCCGAGGCGGACCGCGGCTGACGGGCGCTGTCAAGGCTGGTTCCGCGGCCGAGGCGCTCGCGCAATTGGGACAACCCCTTTGGAGAGAGCGGGTGAAAGGCGACGAGGATGATTTCAGACGGCTGGACGACGGCCGGGAGACTGACTTCCAGCGGCTGGGCGAAAGCGGCGATCCGCGGGCCGTCAAGCCGCTCATCAGGGCGTTGGGCGATGGGGACTATTTCGTCGGGCCTTCCGCTGCCAAGGCCTTGGGGCAACTCGGTGATCCGCGTGCCATCGATTCGCTCATCCCCCAGCAGCGCCCTGATGAGCGTGTTAACACCCGGCGTTCCGCTGCGGAGGCCTTGGGGGAGCTCGGAGATCCGCGTGCCCTCGACCCGCTCATCAGGGCGTTGGGCGATGGGGATTCTGAAGTCCGGTGTTCGGCCGCCGAAGCCTTGGGGAAGCTGGGGCAACGCGTTTGGCGAGACTGGGTGAAGGGCGACGAGGAGGACTTCAGACGGCTGGGCGAGAGCGGCGATCCGCGCGCAGTCGAGCCGCTCATCAGGGCGTTGAGTGATGGGGAGTATGATGTCCGGCGGTCCGCAGCCGAGGCCTTGGGGCAACTGGGCGATGAGCGTGCCGTCGAGCCGCTCATCGCCAGATTGCCAGAGGGAAACGTGGGGGCGTCCGCCGCCAAAGCTCTCGGGAGGCTTGGCGATCTGCGCGCCGCAGAGCCACTGCTCGGACTCGTGCGAGGTGGTGCTGAAAGGGCTGCCCTGGATCTTCGCCAAGGGGCCGCCATGGCGATTATCATGCTCGTCAAGAAGTATCCCGACCGTTTTGCCAAGTCGCAGGCTTCCCTCCATAGGTTGTTCACGAGCCCGCATGCCGATAACCCGCGGGCGCGGCACGGAGACAACAGTGGAAGTTCCTCAGATTGCACACACAGTGAGTATACGCACACCGACAACGGCGGAGTTGGCTTGAAGCTCCGCAAGCAGCCGCCGAAGATTCAATAGCGGAACGGACCAAGCCAATGGCTACGCCAGATGGCAGAATGTTCCCGACCTTCATGCTCATGCCCTCGTCCGCCTGTCCGGCCAAGTGCAGGTATTGCTTCGGCCCGCATGCAGGGCCAGTCATGTCGCGCGAAGTGCTCGACAAGACGCTCGGCTTTATGGCCAAGTGCGCCGAGAACGCGAGTGAGGATAAGGTCCGCGTCATCTTTCACGGCGGAGAGCCGCTCGTCGCCGGGCTTGATTTCTGGCGTGCGGCCGTAGACGGACTGCGAAATCGCCTCGGGCCGCGTGGCTTCAAGGCCTGCGTACAGTCGAATCTATGGCTTCTGGACGATCCGATGTGCGAACAACTCGTTCGCGTTAGGGCTGAGATAGGGACGAGTCTGGACGGGCCGCGTGAAATCACCGACGCGCAACGGGGTGCGGGTTATTTCGACCGGACGATGGCTGGGATACGGAGAGCCCAACAGCACGGCCTGGACGTCGAGTGCATAGCGACCTTCACACCTCATAGCGTGCCACACTGGCGTCACGTATTCGACTTCTTCCTGGACGAGGGGCTGAACATGTCCGTCCACGCGTCGGTGCCCCCACTCACTCGCCCCAACTCGCCGCATGCCGTATCTCGCGAGCAGTACGGTGAACTGCTCTGCGAGATGCTTGACTACTACCTTGATCGCTGCCGGGATCTGGCCGTCTCGTCGCTCGATCAGATCTGCCAGTCGGTCGGATCCAGTCGAGGGCACGTTTGCACGTTCCGAAGTTGCCTGGGGATGTTTCTTGCCGTCGGTCCAGAAGGGAACCTATACCCTTGCCAGCGCTTTGCCAGCAGCACCAGGCACCGGATTGGCACCGTCGCCGACGAGCCCGACCCGACCGCGGTCTTTGCCGGCCATCGCGCCCGGTGGATGGCGGAACGTCAGCGACGGGCCGACGCGGCATGCGCCGGTTGCCCACATGTCGAGTACTGTCGGGGAGGTTGCGCGTACAACGCTGTGGTCGCCGGTGCTCTGGATGGGAAGGACCCGTATTGTCACGCCTACCGAATGATCTTCGACCACATTCTCTCTCGGCTGACAGAGACGATGGCCACACAGCAATGCGTAGAGGAGCGGACGAGCAATCATAGGAGAGATAGCGACTCCACGCTCCTTCCCAAAGATCCGCTGATTGAACTGGTGTCCGCGATGCAGCCTCACCCAAGCCAAGTGGCTCAGACAGCCAAGCGGATTGTGGCCGCGGTCGAATTGGCTCGGGGGCCGGATATCCCGACCGCTGGACGTAGGCTCGTCGAGATGGGTATCTGCCGTTCGCCGCGGTTGGCTGAGCGTTCACTCGAAGCACTGCGAGAATACCTGAAGCTGGGGAATCCGGGGCGGAACAACCTCTATCTGCACGTTACTTTCCGCTGTCAGATGGCTTGTACGCATTGCTATGCCCGCGCCGATCAGGATTCCTTTGGCCCAGACTTGACCGCGGAGTCGGAAATGCCCCCTGAGTCTTTCGCCGGACTGATCCGCGAGGCGAAAGAGGCAGGTTTTAGGCAGCTGGTTATCACCGGCGGCGAACCCCTGATACACCACCGGCGAGCCGAGATCCTCGAGGTCCTCGAAGACGCCCGGAAATGGACGGCGCCGATGAATCTGGTCCTGCGAACCAACCTCGCGGTGCCACTATCCGACGACGAGTTCGCGCACATCGCTCTGGCGGTAGATCAAGCGGTCGTGAGCGTCGATGGCGATGAGTCGTCACACGATGCACGTCGCGGCCGGGGAAGCCATGCCGCCGTGATTGCGAATCTGCGACGCTACGCGGATATTGCGGCGGAGATGCCCTCTGCAAGCGAACTCTCGCTTGCGGCTGTCCTTTCCAATGACGACATCCAGGGCCGGCCAGGGCAAGCTGTGCGGGAGTTGGGCCAGGAGCTTGGCGTACGCCGCGTTCGGTTCCGACCGATTCTTCCAATCGGCCGGGCGGTGGACTGGGATCAGCCGCCGGTGTCCGAGGCACTCGGCGGACACGCCGATCCAATGGAGTTGATTGTGGGAGGGTTCCTGCCAACGGCGACGTGTGGCATCGGACAGAATTTGTACGTCGAACCCAGCGGCGAGTCGTTTCCGTGCTACGCGTTCCATCTACCGCATAGTCACCTGGGCAACGTGCTCGAGTCCGGCCTCGTGGCAATACTCGACTCACCCGCGTTCGGTGATCTCGCGTGCCACGGTGTGGACACGAACGCCGGTTGCCGGACGTGCGAGATGCGGTATCTCTGCGGGGGCGCGTGCCGAGCCTGGGGCGGCCAAGCGTCTCAATACGATCTGGACACACCACCATCCGAATGCACAGGCCTCCGAAACCGGGCATCGCGCCTCTATCAGGCTGCCCGAGATTGGCTGGCGTCTCCTTAGCGGCAAGCAGTTTCGCCGAGCCCTCGATGCAGTTCTACCTGCCCTGACGCTACGTGGGACCCCGCCGCAACGGAGGGACAACAATCGCAAGTGACGACAGTGGCTGCCTCTTCTGTTGCACTTGTTGTTGCACAAACTCCTGACCGGTATTGGCCACTTCTGTCATCTGTTGGCCAGATCGCCGGGAATCTGGATTGGTGGAGTGGGGAGAAGGGGTTGGCGGGGTCGGGTCGTAACGTCCGCTCCTGACAACAGAACGGGCCGATTGTCCGCTTGTGACAATCGGCCCGTCTGATCGGGGCGACTGGATTTGAACCAGCGACCTCTGCGTCCCGAACGCAGCGCTCTAGCCAAGCTGAGCCACGCCCCGGTGCCCGGCTTTGATGGAAGCCGAGTGCGGTATTGTACCGTCACGGGCGGGCGAATCAAGGGGTTTTGCCCGCTGGTGACGGAAAAAAGTGCCCTGTCGGTGTGCGCTGTAAGCCGAGTTCTGTCCCGCCGCCTCGCCGGGCACGGCGGGGCGGCGGTGAAGACCATTTATCTCGACCCGCCCTTGCGGACGGGCTCTCTCGACGTTTGTCGAGAAGCGGCCTACCCGCGACTGCTGGGGCCTGAACCGGGCCACGGAGTCGCTGCTTGGCCTTGCACCCGGTGGGGTTTGCCCTGCCAGCCCGCTCACACGGGCCGCGGTGCGCTCTTACCGCACCATTTCACCCTTACCCTGCTTGGCCAAGGCTACGCAGGGCAAGCCCGCTTGGCCAAGGCTACGCAGGGCGGTATATTTTCTGTGGCACTTTCCCGGTCCCGGCGGGTCGGGCCTGGGCCCAACAGGTCAGGACGGTGGGTGTTACCCACCACCGTGGTTCAGCGGTGCTCGGACTTTCCTCCCCCGCCGCGAAGGCGGGAGCGGCCTTCCACGCACCCGACATATTGATTGTACGTTCCACACGACAACGACGCACGGGCAAAAACTCGCTCAGCGACGCGTCGAAGCGTTGACTCCCCGCCCCGGGGGGGGCACAATGGCCGGGCACTTGAGACTGGGCGGGCTATCGCCCCGACGAGGCAGACATGGCGGCCGTCGAAGAACGAGACATCCTGGAAACGATCAGCGGCCACGTAGAGGCCAAGGATTTCGCGGCGCTGAAGGCCCTGATCGGCGAGTCGGAGGTCCACGATCTGATCGAACTTCTGGCCGAGATGCCGGAAGAGGATTCGGCGATGGTCTTCCGCCTCCTGCCGCAGGACCAGGCCGCCGATGCGTTCGGCGATCTGCCGGTCGAGCGCCGCGAGGACCTGCTGGAGCACCTCTCGTCGGAGAAGGTAGCGGCGATCCTCAACGAGATGCCCCCGGACGAGCGGACCGAACTGCTCGAGGAGTTGCCCGGACGTGTCGCCCAGCGACTCCTGAGCACGTTGCGAGGCGACCAGTTGACAATCGCCCGCTCCCTGCTGAACTACCCCGCCGACAGCATCGGGCGTCTGATGACGCCGGAGTACGTGGCCGTCGAACAGGACTGGCCCATCGACCAGGTCTTCGAGCACATCCGCGAGGTCGGGCCCGACAAGGAGACATTTAACGTCCTCTACGTCGTCGACGAGAACCGGCAGCTCGTGGATGAGATCACGCTGAGCCAACTCGTCCTCGCCGACCGCGAGAAGACGGTTGCGGACCTGATGGACGGTCAGGTGGCGTGGCTGGTGGCCGGCGAGGACCAGGAGTCGGCCATCGACGACTTCAAGAAATACGAGGCCGTCGCCCTGCCGGTAGTCGACCGGCGTGGCGTGCTGGTGGGCATCGTGACGGTTGACGACGTGATGGACGTAGCCGAGGAGGAGGACACCGAGGACTTCCAGAAGATGGCGGGCATGGCCGCCCTGGAGTACAGCTACTTCGGCACGTCGTTCGGCGCGATGCTGGGCAAGCGCCTGCCCTGGCTGGTGATGCTGCTGCTGGCCCAGACGCTGACGACGGTGGCGCTGCTGAGCTTCAATGACATGGTCATGTTCGCCGTGCTGGTCATGTTCGTGCCACTAATTAACTCGCCGGCGGGCAATACAGGCAGCCAGATGGCGGGGCTGATGATCCGCGGGATGGCGGTTGAGGAAATCGAGGCCGATGACTGGCTCCGCGTGCTGGTGCGGGAACTGTTCCGGGGGCTGGCGATCGGGTTGGTGCTGGCCATCATCGGGTTCGGGGCCTCGTGGCTGTTTACGTCCCTGGTGGACAGTCCGGAAGTCGGCCAGGCCGTCGGCCGCATCTCGCTGTCGGTGTCGCTGGCGATCGCAATTGTGGTAACGCTTGCGAACCTGCTGGGCTCGATGCTGCCGTTTTTCTTCAAGCGAGTCGGCCTGGACCCCGCCGTCACCAGCGGCCCGTTCATCGCCTCCCTGATGGACGTCTCTGCGATCCTGATCTACTTCTCCATCGCCATGACGGTACTCAAACTGACAGGGTGAGGGGTAAACCACCATGAGCGACACTGCGGAGAAATTCGCCGGACGATTCATCGTCCTGGACGGGCCCGACGGATCGGGCAAGAGCACGCAGTTGGCGATGCTTGCCGAGTACCTGCGCACGCAGGGGATCGGTGTGGTCACGACGCGCGACCCAGGCGGGACGCCTATCGGCGACAAGATCCGCGCCGTCCTGCTGGACCGCGCCCACGAGACGATGAGCATCGGGTGCGAGATATTGCTCTACATGGCCAGTCGCACGCAGTTGACGGCCGAGGTGATCTCCCCTGCCGCCGCCGCGGGTAACTGTGTGCTGTGCGATCGCTGGGTCTCGTCGACGGTGGCCTACCAGGTGGCCGACGGCAAGGCGACGGCGGAGGACATCATGGCGGCGTACGACCTGGCCCTGCCTGATACGAGGCCGGACCTGACGATTATCCTGGACATCGATGCTGAACTCGGACTGGCCCGCGCCGACAACCGGGCGGGGCATGACCGCATCGAAGCGCGCGGGGCGGCCTACCACCGGCGCGTGCGAGAACTGTTTCTAGAGCAGGCCGAGCGTCAAGGCAACAGGTTTGCCGTCGTCGATGCAGTCGGGACGGTTGACCAGGTTCACGAGCGACTGCGGACCCTTGTCGATGCGTGGGAGTTCCCCGCAGAATGATCGAACTGTGCGACATCGTGGGCCAAGCCGCTGCAGTTGCCCGTCTGCAGACGGGTCTGGCCGGGAATCGCCGGCCGCACGCGTATCTTTTCGCGGGCCCGCGCGGCGTGGGGCGACGAACCACCGCTATCGCCTTCGCACGAACACTGCTGTGTGGCGAACCGGTAAGCGATGACAGCGGACGACACGCCTGCGGGCAGTGCCCCGACTGCACCATGCAGGCTGCCGGCTCGCACCCGGATTTCCAGTTGGTGGCCAAGGAACTCGCCCAATATCACGACGACGCCAGCGTCCGGGCACGCGTGATGCAGAACCTCAGCATCGACGTGATCAAGAGCTTCCTCATCGACCCGGCCTATCGGGCGGCCAGCCGTGGGCGCGGGAAGGTCTTCATTGTCCGCGAGGCCGACCTGATGAGCATCGCGGCCCAGAACGCCCTGCTCAAGACCCTGGAGGAGCCCCCGCCGGGCGTGACGATCATCCTGCTGTGTCAGCGTCCCGAGCAGATGCTGCCCACCACGCAGAGCCGCTGCTCGACGGTCCGGTTCGGCCCGCTGCCGCGCGAGTTCATCGCCGCCAAGCTTGCCGAGAAGGGCGTCACGCCGGACGAAGCCGACTTCTGGGCCGCCTATACCGAAGGCTCCGTGGGGCGTGCACTGGACCTGGCGGGCCAAGGCTTCTACGAGGTCAAGCGCGAGGTCGTGGAGGGGCTGGCCGAGATGGGCCCGGCCGGCGGGGCACTGGGCGAACGCCTGGTGGCGCTGACCGACTCGCTGGCCACCCAGGCGGTCTCGGCAGCCAAGAAAGCCGACGGGTCCAGCCTGTCGAAGAATCTCGCTTCGCGCCGCGCCGCCGGGGCCATGCTCGAACTGATTGCCAGCGCCTTTCGCGACGCGATGCGACTGGCCACCGGCGCCGAGACCCCGCTGATCCACTCGGACCAGCCGCAGGCGGTGGCTGCCTTGGCAGACCGTCATAGCCCGTCGGCCCTGGCGGAGATCATCGAGCAACTCAGCGAATACGAACGCCTGCTCTGGCGAAACGTCAACGCCAAGACCATCTGGGACAACGCCGTAATCACCTGCGCCACCGCCGCCCCGCTGAGATTGTGAGGCTAACTCACTGCTCGGCGGGGACGAGTTTGCCTATCGTCAGGCCCTGGACGCAGATGGAGAAGGCGACCACGACGTAGGTCATCGTGAGGATCACGTCGCGGGCCGTGCCCTGGGGCAGCGACAGCGCCAGGGCCACCGAGATCCCCCCGCGCAGGCCACCCCAGGTCAGGATGGGTATCGCCCGCCGGACGAAGCGGCGGCGAATGGCGAGCAGGCGCATCGGCACGCCGACGGTCACCAGGCGCGCCAGCAGGACCAGCGGAACGGCCACCGCGCCGGCAAGCAGGTAGGTGACGTTCAGCGTCAGAACGAGCACCTCCAGGCCGATCATCACGAACAGGACGGCGTTGAGAATCTCGTCGATCAGTTCCCAGAACGTCCCCAGGTGCTCCCGCGTCCGTGCCGACATCGCCAGGTGCTCCCGATTGCCTATCAGTAGTCCGGCCGCCACCATTGCAAGCGGGCCTGACGTGTGAATCGCGTGGGCCAGTGCGTACCCTCCCAGCGACAGCGCCAGCGTGATCAGGATCTCGACCTGGTAGTTGTCGACGCTCTTGAGCAGGCGGTAGGCGAGGTAGCCGAGCGCCAGGCCGAGGACAACGCCCCCGAGCACTTCGGCCAGGAACAGTTGCAGTATCCCCCCCACCGTCGCGGTGCGGGCGCCGGTGGCGATGCCGAGTACGGTCAGGAACACCACCACGCCAATCCCGTCGTTGAACAGCGACTCGCCCGCGATCTTCGTCTCAAGCGTCTTCGGTGCTCCGGCCTTCTTGAGAATGGCCATCACCGCGATGGGGTCTGTCGGCGAGATCAGGGCCCCGAACAACAGGCAGAACACCGGCGTCAGGCCCAACCCCATCACGTTCGAGAGGCCCAGGACCATCCCGCCGACGGCGAACGTCGAGCCGACCACGCCGAGGGTGGACAGGATTGAGATCGACCATTTGCTGGCCAGCAGGTCTTCGAGCCTCACGTGCAGGGCCCCGGCAAACAGCAGCAGCGAGAGCATCCCGTGCAGCAGCACGGCCGGGAAGTCGATCTGCTCCCGCATGATCGTCGTGGCCGTCTGCTCGACTACTCGCCCCACGCCGCCGCCGATCTGCCCGAGGACCAGCAGGACCAGTGCGGTGGCCAACGACAGCAGCATCAGCCCGATCGTCTGGGGCATGCGCAGAAAGCGGTAGTTCACGTACGCCAGCAGTGCCGCCAGCGTTATCAGCACAGCGATGATCTCGAACATTCCCACGGGGGAGACTCCTGCGTTACGCCCTTGCGCGGATCACGCGTCTTCGCACTGAATCCGCATGTGACTCACGAAAGGGTAGCAGTCACGTGATGCAAAGAAAAGCCCCCCGACAGCGTCGGGGGGACTTTCGGCGTGTTGTACGGATCCCCCGGACGCAGTCCGGGGGCTTTCGCCTGCTTGCGCAATTGCGCAAGACTGAACGGTCTCGAACCGTGTCTATATCTGCGAGGCTTCTGTCGGCAGGAGGATCAGGTTGGTGATTCCCGAGACGGTATCCTTGTAGAACGGCAGCCTGCTCATCTTCTTCCATTCGGGGCTCGTGATGAACGCCTTCCAGGCAGCCTTCTGGGCCTCTTCGCTGTCGAAGGTGATCATGTAGGTCAGGTTGGGGATTTTCGTGCCGATCAGCGCCTCGCCGAAGAACACCGGGTGCATGCCCTTCTTTCGGAACAGGTCCGTCTCGCCGCCTTCGTTAAACATGTGGATTTTGCGCTGGCCGCGTTCCTCGGTGTGGCTCTCGTAGATGCGAAGCTGGGCCAGTCGCCCGGGGGCCTTGGTGGGCACTTCGACCTTGGGCACGGCATCGAACGACAGCAGGAGCGAGCTTTCGATCCGCTTGTAGACGGGGTCCTTCTTCGGCGCACCGTAGATGGGGGCGGCGCCCTTGACGTAGGCCTTGTCGGCCAGCAGGCGCTGGCGGGAAGTGGCGAACGAGGCGATGGTCTTGTGCGGCAGGAGGACCCAGAGGGTCGGATCGCTTTCCTTCTGCATCTTCCAGACGCCCACGCGATCAATGTCGATGCGGTTCAGGGCGGGAACAGCAACATCCTTGAGGAACGTGACGTACGTGTCGCGCTTCTCGATCGATGCGAAAGTGTATTGCCTCAGTTCGAGGTACTCCTTGGCGCCCGCGGCCTCGGCGCCCATGGCGTCGGTCGACAGTCCCAGGGCACCCAGCCCGGCGGCGCATGATCCGGCAGCCAGCAGGTCTCGTCTCTTCATCGCTTCGTTCTCCTGTGCGTCAGTTCAGCGGCGTGCGACCCGAACGGCCCGTTGCCGCATAGTAATGGAACTGCATTATGCCCGCCCCGTTCCGAGGCCGCAAGCAAGCAAACGCCAGAAAGACGCTGGAACACGAGAAGACATGGTTGATGTGAACACGTCGTTGCGTCGACGTTGAGCGGGCGGTTTGACGTGTCGTTGATTCCACGTCTAGCGGCGGGGCTTGCCCCGCGTGCGGCGTCGCCTGCGACACCGAAGCGTTTCGAACACGCTACGTGTATCGAACGGAAACCCGGCGAGCACGCTTGCCCGCTAAACGTGGAGAAGACGCCACGTCAAGCCCCGCCGCTATTGAGCGGGGAGAAAACGCCACCACTGACCGCGTGATAGACATGGCGCAACGCACAAGCGGCTACATCTTCAGCACGCGCTGAACGGCCTGGGCGATCGGGACGATGTCCAGGTCGGTGATCGTCCGGACGTCGAGGGCCACCGTGTTGCCGGCCATTCGTGTGAAAACGGCGGCCGGGTCCAACCGGAGGCGTCGGGCCAACGCAGGGGCGTCTACGCCGTCAACGGCGAGCTTGACCAGCGAGGTGGGCAGTTCATCGAGGGGCATGTCCTCGCTTGCAAGGAAGCCCAGCGCGTCGACGACCTGGACTTCCGCACCCGGGGCCGCCTCGGCCAATGCCTGGGCCAGCACGCCCGCGCGATGGCGCAGGGCTTCGCCTGAGGCGTCGAGCATGACGTACAGCGGATGTTCACGCCGGAGCAGGTCCACGTCGCGGAACAACTGGAGCGTCCGTTCCAGGGCCATCAGCGACGTCTTGCTCATCTGCATCGCGCGCGCCAGCGGGTGGGCGCGCACCTCCTCGATGAGCAGGCGCCTTCCCACGATAATGCCCCCCTGCCCCGCACCGACAAAACGTCCGGCGCTGAAGACCACCGCGTCGGACCCCTCTTCGATCGACTCGCGGACGGTGGGCTCGTGCGGCAGGCCGAACTGCGTCAGGTCCACCAGCGCCCCGGCACCGATGTCGTCGATGATCGCTGCCCAGTGCGTGCGCCCGAGCTTGACGAGTTCTTCAAGCGTCACGTCCTGCACATAGCCGGACAGGCGGAAGTTCATGGAACGGACGCGCATGATCGCCCCGGTCTGCTCGGTAACCGCGTCTTCGTACTCGTCGACCGACGTGCGATTGACCGAACCGACCTCCACCATCTTCGCCCCGCTACGGCGGATCGTATCGCCCAGCCTGAATCCCCCAGGCGATTCGATGAGATGGCCCCGCGAGATGATGACTTCGTTCTTCTCCGTCGTCGCCGCCGCCAAGGTCAGCAGCGTCGCGGCAGCGGCATTGTTGACAACGGTAGCCGCCTCGGCGCCGGTCAGCTCGCAGAGAATCTCCTCGACGTGTCGCTCCCGACGGGCCGGCTCGCCCGACTCGCGATCGACTTCGAGCGGACAGTATCCCTTCAGGTCGTCACGCATCGAGTCGACGACGCGCCCGGCCCAGGGGGTCAGCCCCAGCGCATCGTTCAGAATGATGCCGGTCGCGTTGATCGCCCCGCCGAGGCGCACGGCAGCACGGGCTTCGAGCAGTTCGCCGCTTCGCGTCAGCAGCCTCTCGGGCGTGATGGTCTCCGGGCCGCATTGGCCCGTCTGGTCGGCGAGGATGACCCTGCGGGTCTCAGCCATCGCGTCGGTGATGCACGCGGTGATCAACTGGCGCGGGTGCCTGGCAAGCCAGCCGGCAACGGTGTCGCTGGCCAGCAAATCGTTGACCGAGGGCATGACCTTCAGGAGGTCTTCCATGTAGGCGGTTTCCATGACTCTCTCCGTGAAACTCGGGCTGGAACGTCGTCGGGCCGCCGTGCGGACGGCATCTATGAAGTGTCTTCGACCAGAGCGGGGGCCATCTCAAGGTAGTTTTTTGTCGAGGGACGCCAAGAACTGAGCGCAAAAGAAAGGCCTCCACCTTGTGCCGGTGAACGCCAGCGAAGAAGAACCCATCGATCAAGGTGGGCAGCAGCCGGACGCCGGAGCGTCCTGGTCAAAGCTTCCCTGCAGATGGGGTATCGGTTCTTTTCACACGGGGCTCCGCCGGACACTGCAGAGGCCTGTTCTATCGTCATTATACCTCAATGTATCGGCGAGCGGGAAAGGAAATCTTGACCTTTTCTGCCGGCCCGGGGCCGCCCCGAAATGCCCTCTCCGCTAATCCCCCGCCAGCACGCAAGTTCGCCGTCCAACTATGCCCGAAGGGCTGCCGAGATTTTTTCTTCGAGCGCCGCCACGACGCCTGCGACCTGCCCGTCAACGTCTTCGCTTCGCAACGTGGCGCTCTCGGATCGGTAGATCAGGCGCACCGTGACGCTCTTCTGACCGGCGGGAATCTGCTTGCCGCGGAACGTCGTGACGTACTCCAGGCCTACGCGCATCGGCTGGGCCACGCTCTCGATGACGTCGCGAACACCGCGCCACGTGGTCTGCTCCGCCACCACCAGCGACAGGTCGCGACTGACGGCCGGGAACTTGGCCAGCGGCGTAAAGGTCCGCCGCTTCTGCGCATCGGCGACGACGGCCTGGAAGTCCAGACGGGCGGCGCAGACGGCATGTTCAAGCCCGTAGTAGTCCTGTACGTTCTCCGCGATCATGCCCAGGGCGCCGATGGGCCGGTCGGCAAGGTACACCTCGGCGGCCACGCCCTCGGCCAGCCCCGCCACGTCGGCAGGACGAATGTCCAACTCCGCCGACGGAACCAGGCGAGCGACCACCATCTCCACCGCCCCGCGAAGGTCGCGCAGGTCGCCCGTGGAGACCAGGGCCAGTTCGACAATCTCGTCGGGCAGTTCGCCCTGGCCCGGCGGGAACACGCCGGCCAGCTCAAACAGGTCGACCGCCGCGTTCCCGGCGTCCTGGTTTGTCTTGCAGGCCCGCAGCAGGCTGCCCCACAGCGTCGGGCGCAGCGTGTTGTTGGTCTTGCGGACATTCGCATCGACGTCAACGACACGGTCGAAGCCGAACAGCGCGGCCTCGTCGGCATCATTGAAACTGTAGGTGATCGCCTCGTTGAAGCCGGCGGCCGTCAGGAGCATGCCCGCCTGTCGGCGCGTGCGTTGGGCGGGGCCCTCGTCGGTTACCGCGTGCGTAACGTGGTGTGAAATCGGAATGCTGTCGAACCCCTCGATGCGGGCCACTTCCTCGATCAGGTCGGCCTCGCGCTGCAGGTCGGCCCGGTGTGACGGGATCGTGCAGACGATCCGCTCGCCATCGATTTGCGGCGCCAGCCCCAGACGTTCGAGAATCTCCGCCTGGCGCTGGGCGGGCAGGTCCAAGCCGAGCAATGCGTTGCACCTCGCCGGTCGCATGGCGACTGTCTCCGGCTCGAACGGGCGGTCCCACACGTCGACCACGCCGCGGGCGATCGTTCCGCCTGCAAGCTCGACGATCATCTGGCAGGCCCGCAGGCTCGCGCGCTCCAGGGCCACCGGGTCCACGCCGCGCTCGAAGCGGTAGTTGCTCTCGCTCATCAGCGCCAGCTTGCGGCTGGTGTATCGCGTCGCCAGCGGGTCGAACCGGGCCGACTCGATCAGCACGTTGGTGGTCTCGGCGGTCACTTCGGTTGACAGCCCGCCCATGACGCCCGCGATGGCGACGGGATGGGCGGCGTCTGCGATCACGAGCATGTTCTCGTCGAGTCGGCAGGTCGTCTCGTCGATGGAGACCATGACCTCGCCTGGACGGGCGCGGCGGACGATGATCTTCCCGCCGGCGAGCTTGTCGTAGTCGAAGCTGTGCAGCGGCTGGGAGTACTCCATCAGGACGTAGTTCGTCACGTCGACGACGTTGTTGATGCTCCGCAGGCCGGCCGCTTCGATGCGCTCAACGAGCCACGCGGGGCTGGGGCCTATGGTGACGCCCTGGATCACGCGTGCGGTGTATCGGGGGCACAGGTCGGGGGCTTCGACGACGACCTCGGCGAGGCCCGCAACGTCGGTTTCACTCTCGGCGGCGCCGTCGAGCGACGGCGGGGTGAAGTCCTTGCCCAGGACCGCGGCGGCCTCCCGGGCCACGCCCAGGTGACCGAGGCAATCCGGGCGATTCGACGTGACCTCGAGGTCCAGGACGATGTCCGTGGGGGTCTCGATGATCTCCTCGCAGTTCAGCCCGATATCGGTAAGGATGCTCGCCAGTTCCTTCACGGGAACAGCGGCGACGTCCACGTAGTCTGTCAGCCAGTTCAGTGATATTCTCATGGTTTCACCTGCCCGGAGCCTGGAGGGGCCCGACGGAATCGCACCATCGTACCCGTCAAGCGTCGCGTGTCAACGGTTTTGAGTACGCTGTGGTTCGAAGGCGGGTGACCGCAGAGCAAACCGCGGAAGCACGGAAAGCCCCCTGAC
>CAZVEV010000129.1:0-15340 GCA_964625865.1 uncultured Planctomycetaceae bacterium
GCAAGACCCCGACCGACCGAGAGAATGTGCTCAAGGCGTACTTCGGCAAGAACGTCCGGCCGAAGGCCGCCTCCGGGACGTGAGAAGATCCAGTGTCGCGCCCGCAGATGCCCTTCCGTGAATAACACTCTACCGCACCGTCCAAGATCGCCGAGCGAAAGCCGGACGTGTTTAGTATAATGATGGTGTGCGCAACGTGCGGTGCGGCATGTTGAGAACGAGTTGGCCTTTGTGGGAGAGTACCGTCATGCGTGAAGTCATGCTGTATCCTGGCGAGGACGGCTACTGGGTCGTCCAGTGCCCGAGCCTGCCCGGTTGCATAAGCCAGGGCAAGACCAAGGGTGAGGCCATCGCGAACATACGCGAGGCGATTGCAGGCTGGATAGAGACGGCCCAGGCCCACCATCAGGAGATCCCGGAAGAGACGTTCGATATCCAGGTGGTAGCGGTATGAGCAAACTGCCCGTCGTCTCCGGGCGAAAACTCGTTGCCGCCCTGGGGAAAGTCGGATTTGCACTGGACCGCCAACGCGGCAGCCACATGATCCTCTTCCGCCCCGAACCGCCAACCACCCTCGTCGTGCCGGATCACCGAGAACTCGACCGAGGAACACTCCGAGCGATCCTGCGGCAGGCCGACGTTACTCCCTCCCAACTCCGCGAGCTTCTGTAAGCCTGGAGCGACCGACCGGCTGCCACCCGCCCATTACAACCGGGAGTGAAGCTGCCCACCTGAAACTTCCTCGCGGATTTTCTGTTGGTTTTCGCCGCCTCGCGAGGACTATAGGGTGAGGTCCGAGAATGACTGAGACTGATCACAGGCTTTTTCTGAAGCATTTCCTGCCCGCCGAGGCGGTGTTGAAGGCCTACCTGCTGGCGGCTACGGGCGATATGCACGCGGCCGACGACCTGCTGCAGGAGGTCTCCAGCGTGCTGTGGGAGAAGTTCGGCCAGTATGACCAGGACAGGGCGTTTCGGCCTTGGGCGATGGGCATTGCACGGCTGGAGGTCCTCAAGTGGCGCCAGTCGCTGGGGCGAAGCCGGGAAGTGCTGTCGGCGCAAGCCGTTGAGGCGCTGGCGGACACGGCGGCCGAGCACGCGGGAGACGCCGACGAGAGGCTCATCCACCTGCGGGAGTGCGTGGACGGACTGGCAGGCAAGACGCGCCGGTTAGTACAGTTGCGATTCGGGCGCGTGTGGCCGATTCGACAGATCGCAGAGCACCTCGGCAAGAGCGTGGCCGCTATCGAAATGGCGCTCGTTCGTGCCCGTCGTGCGTTGCGGGCGTGCATCGAAGGCAAGCTGTCGGGGACGAAGGGAGGCGGATCATGAGCGACGGGCTCGACGTTCTGATCTGCCGCTACCTTGACGGCACGGCCGGGCCGGACGACGTGCAGTCCCTCGACCGTCTGTTGCAGGAAGACCCGGCGGCGCGGCGCGAGTTGCTCCTGACCGCAGCGATGGACTCCCAGCTCCGTGAGTGCCTCGCCGAAGGCGCCCTCCCGATCGACACGGGCAAGACCTCGCGTCGCCGGCGCCGTGCGGGTTGGCTGGCCGCCGCGGCCGTGCTGGCTGTCGCGGCGGGGCTGGCGCTGTGGATCGGACGATACCCCGCCCCGCAGGTCTCGGGCGCGTACCGTATCGCGGGTGGGGGCACGGTCGAGAGGGGGTCGCGGGTCATCGCCGAAGGCGGAACGGCCACCGTGGCCCTGGGGGGCTACTGCAGCGTGAATCTCGATCCGGGCGGCGCCCTGGAAATCGCGGGCCACAAGCACGCCGAGGAAATCGTCCTGACCCGGGGCCGGGCCGTCTGCGAGGCTGACCGCGGAGTCGGCACGTTCGCGGTGCGAACCGACGTGGGAACCGTTTCGGTCACCGGCACGCGGTTTGCCGTGTCCCTCATTGAACCGACAGGAGACAAAGACATGTTTGACAAGCGAATGGCTGTACGCGTGTTGGCCGGGGCCGTCCTGGTTAGCGGCGCCTGGGGTCAGATGGAACTGCAGGCCAGCGAGGCGGCCACCGTGCCGCCCCCGGAGTCGTTCCTCCGTAAGATCGTCGCGGGTCTGGACGTGGAGGCGGGCCAGGCCAAGGCCCTGGATCGGATGCTCTCGCACCAGCGGGTCGCGGCCTTCCGCGCCGAGTACCGAACCGCCGTGCGACGCCGCCTGTTCGACGTGGCCCACCGAACGCTCAGTTCGTCCATGCCGAAGATCATGCCCACCAAGGTCGCCCCCAAGATCCAGGCGATCCGCCGGAAGAGGCGCGCCGGCCCGCCGAGCGCCCGCGACCTGGTGCGCATCCGCATGGCAATGCAGAAGCGCACCCGCGCGATCATGATGAAGGTGATCCACAAGACCGCGGACGACCTGGCCGACGAGGCCGCCGGCGACGACCGCCACGCCGCGTGGCTGTTGTCGCGGAAGATCCGCGCCAAGCTGCCCGGGGCGAAGATCACGCTGCTGGATGCGGCGATCGACGACGCGGGCATCGCCGACGCCGAGCCGGTCTATCTCGCCAAGGCCAAGACCCGCGTCGCCGCGACCATCACCGCCTACGACCCCGACATCACGGGCATCATCGACCCGAAGACGGGGCAGGTGATCGTTGACGATGCGGAACTGGGCCTGCCGGCGGAGGACAGGGCCCTGACCGGTCGGGTGGCCGCGACAATGCGAGACGTGTTGGCGAAGGTGGACATGCCCGACGCGACGAAGGCCAAGGTCGAAGCGATGCTGACGGACAAGGCCATCGAGGCCCAGCGCGGAGTGTATTGCATGGCCGCCCGCACGCGGCTGTTTGCCGCGGCGCGGACGAAGCAGCAGGCCGCCCTGCCGGAGAAGATGCCCGGCAAGGTGCAGGCGAAGGTGATGGCCATTCGCACGCGTCTGAAGCTGGGCGGCCCGCCGCCGAAGACCGACATCGCGCG
The DNA here is from genome assembly GCA_964625865.1 of uncultured Planctomycetaceae bacterium. Lineage (GTDB taxonomy): Bacteria > Planctomycetota > Phycisphaerae > SM23-33 > SM23-33 > CAZVEV01. The sequence goes on from CAZVEV010000129.1 coordinate 2,929, forward strand.
CATTCAGCGTGCGGCGATGAAGCGGACGCGAGCGGTGATGATGCAGAGCCTTCACGCGACGGCCGACGCGGTGGCCGTGGAGGCAGCCGGGGACGAGAAGCTGGTGGCGGCCAGCCTGGCGGCGAAGATCCGCACGAAGCTGCCCCCCGAGACGCACGAGACCTTCGCCGCCGCGCTGAAGACCGCCGACATCACGGGCGATGAGTCAGCTTTCGTGGCCCGCGTGCGGAAGCGAATAGACGCCACCATCGACAGCTACGACCCCGACATCACCGGTTTCGTGGATCCGAGCACGGGCAAGGTCATCGTCACGGATGACGAGTAACAGGCAGGTGAACCGTGGGCACTGAGCAGAAGATGGGGACTGGCTCCGAAGCGAAGCGAAGGTGCCTGTACCCACTTTCTGCGGGGCCGGGCGCCCGCACGCAGACGGAAATGGGGACAGGCACCTGCGCTTCGCTCCGGAGCCAGTCCCCATCTCCGAGCCAGTCCCTCTGGGCCCGCATCGGGCAGGTCCCGCTGAAGCTCCTGGCCTTCTTCGTCATCCTCGAGCCGATCTGGATGCTCCTGCCCTTTGCGGGCTTCCTGTACGGTTCGGGCCTGCGGATCCAGGTTCTGGCGCGTCACCCGGAGACAGCGTGGCTGACGCACTTCGTCCTGCCCGTGCTGACGCTCGGTCCGACCGGGCCGATCATGGTCGTGGTGGGGTTCGCGATCTTCCTGGTCGGGGCCGGCCAGATCTACTGGGCCAAGTTCCGAAAGAGCGGCATGGTCACTGGCGGGCTGTACCGCTGGGTGCGACATCCGCAGTACACGGCACTGACGCTGTTCGGAATGGGATTGCTGCTGGCCTGGGGGCGGGCAATCATGTTCCTGGCGTTCTTCGGCATGATGTTCCTGTACTACTACCTGGCCGGGAGCGAGCAGCGCAAGTGCGAAGCGCTGTTCGGCGAGCCGTACGCCGCCTACTGCAAACGAACGGCGTTCTGCATCCCGGGCGACCGCGCGATCGCCCGCCTCTGGGCGAAGATCCCCCCCCTGCCCCTGCCGGCCCCGCTGCGCGTGATGGTCTCGCTGGCGCTGACGGCCGCGATAGCGCTGGGCCTGATGTGGATGATCATCGCCATCCGGACGCACACCCGAACCGTGCCGTTCATGACGACAACCGTGGAGTTCGGCCCGCCGCCGGCCTGGGCGACGGGCGGACCCGACCTGCGCGAGGGGCGCCGCGCCGGCGTGCCCTTCGTGACGGCCGACAGGATTCTCGTGGTTCGCGGCCCATGGCGCAACGCCGCCGCCCCCGGCTTCGCCGAAACGGTGCTCCGTCGCACGCTGGCCTCGCCCGCGCTGGACGAGTTCCTCGAGTTCCTCGACGACCCGGCCGGCGACGCGGCCATCGTGTTCTGCGCCCCGCTGACCCCGCCGGCCGGCGACGCCAAACCGGGCCAGCGTTTCATGCCGACCGACTCACTCCGACGCGGCCCGATGCCCGACCCCGACGGGCCCGACCGCGCCAGGCTGCTCGTGATGCGATGCACGCTGGCGCCGGGCGCGTCGATCATCGATGCGATAGCCGACAAGTCCAAACGCACCGTCCGAAGCATGTGCGTGGCACGGATCGACCTGGCCGCCGACGACGACGACGATATCGTCCCTGAGGACGAGGAACCGGGAACCACCGGGCCGGGCTTCAGCGGGGGCGAGGATCGCTGGGACCACGTGATGAGCCAACTCGCCCAGCGCGAGGCCCTGCTGCCCAAGCCCCCCGACACCCCTATCCGCCCCGTACCGCGTCCCAGCAAAGCAACGGAACTGATTCTCGTCCAGGCGCCCATCCTCCGGACGCGCATCCAGCCCGCCGACTGGTTCGGGCGCCGCAGCAGCGGCGAGACGTCCGGCAAGCCGGCCGAGAACCACTTCGCACGGGACATCCTCAACCGGCTGGCCGCCTCGGAATCGTTCCAGCGGCGCCTCCGCGCGTTCGGCGCCGGCGGCCACATCGTGCCCATCGTCTTCCCCCGACCCGGACCCAACTGGTATCGCCAGCACAACGTGCGCTACGAGCAGGCCGAAGACGGCCGATGGGTCAGCCACGGGGCCAAGCCGCAGATCAGCACGTTCGTCATGCTCGTGCGTCGCCAGCCCGAAACCGACCAGACCGCCCTGTTTGCCGAATCGCAGCGCGACCGGCGCGAGATCCTCGGCGCGTTCATCGCCGAACTCGACTTCGGTCTCGTCGATGAAGACGACGCCGACCCCGTTCACGAGATCGTCATCATCGGCCCCCGCCGCGACCTGGAGGAACGCTGGGACTTCTTCCTCAGCGGCCTGTAGGACGCGGGGCTCGTTGTGTGCTGAGAGGATTGGAGTTCCGTTCCGCGTGCAACGAAGTTGCACGCCCTACCCGGTCAGAGCGATTCTGCTATGGCCTCTTCGGCAAGGCAGGATGGTTCTTCCCCTCGGGGACGTATCTGAACTTGAAGCAGTCCAACTGGTAGTTCATCGCGACGAGGTCCAGTTTGGGATCGTACTGGCAGTAGCCGTTGACCAGCTTGATGTCCCCGCCCCTGATCGGCGTCCACGTCTTGGCCTCGACGTTGTAGACCACCGTGTCGTTGCCCGTCGGTCCGCTGACCAGATAGACGTCATGCTTCGAGATGTAGCAGACGCCCTTCATGCGGAGTCGCCCGTCAACGGGCTTGCCCGCCTTCTTCATCTGCTGGATCTCGCGCCTGGAGGGGATGGGCATTGGGTAGCAGTTCGGCAGGGCGGCGAAGGACCGGGTCCCGGGGTCAAACGTGCACAGCCTCGGGCCCAGGCGGAAGACCCACAGCGACCGTTTGGAATCCCAGGTCGACCGGGCGTTGTAGAGGCTCATGGGGCAGGCGTTAGCCAGGGCGAGCTGCTTCCACGTGTTCGTCTTGAGATCGAACTCGGCGTAGCGATGGCCATGGTCGTTGAGGAACAGCAGCTTGCCGCCCTCGGCCCAGTACTGCAGATGGCTCTCGTATGGTGAACATCTGAACAGCTTCCAGACGCTGTCCTCGATGCACGTCCAGCGCCCGGTCTTGAATGCGTACTTCCACGTCCGCCCGCCGTCCTTCTTCAGTTCGGCCTTGGCGACGGGGTCCACCCCGCGGCCCCACATGCGTGTGTAGGCGCCGAGCATCATGTACATGGTATCGGTGTCGGGCACGTAGCAGATACCGTCGTAGGTGTGTCGGGGCGACGGCGTGGCGTGCTGCCTGAACGCGGGCAGGAGCTTGCCGTGCCCGTACGATCCGCCGCCCCAGTTGGCGATATCGATGACCTTCGCCGTGTCTCTCGCCAGGTCCCACTCGACGCTGGCGTTGGTGTAGAAGCCCGGGCTGTAACCGGCGGATTTGGACCTGACGCCGGTGCGGATGATGATCGAACCGGTCTTCGAGCGGTAGACGCTGTCGGAGTAGCCGTCGGTGGTGGACCAGGCGGCGTCCTTGATCTCGGCAGGCAGGGCCTGCTTCCAGTCGATGGACGCCTTGACCCACGCATTGGCTGGAGGCTGACCGGCCCAGAGACGCCCAGCGCACGTGACGATCAGCAGCGTTGATATCGCGAGTCTGGTCATGTTCGCCCAATCAGTCAGGATCGGGGCGGTCACCGTCGGATTCAGGTGCGTCGGTTTCGGGAGCGACTTCAACATCAGCCTGGGCTTCGGCGGCAGGCGCCGGCTGGGCGGGAGCGTCGGCGCCCGGAGCGCCGAACAGGGCCGACAGCATGCGGTCGACGTAGGCGGAGTCGGCGATGCCTTCGGATTGCATCGTGGCCAGGAGCTTGCGGTAGGCCGTCAGGCTGCGACTGACCGCGGCGCGGTAGGTATGCTCGGCCTCGGCACGCCGCTCGGCGGCGAACTGCGTGGCGCAGAGGTACATGAAGAAGCCCAGGGGCACGGCGCCGGCGATTACGACCGCGACGGCGGCCCAGCCGGAGAAGAACGCCAGGATCGACGAGACGGCCGCCAGTCCCCCGCCGCCGCCGGCGCCGACGAGGATCATCCGTCGCAGCCACGTGTCGCGCCGCGGGGCGCTGTCCTGTGCCAGTTGCTCGAACTGGCGGAACAGCCCGCCGTCGGCGGCCGCACCGAACAGGTCCTCCAGTTCCTGCTGCAGCTTCTCACCGCGGGCCGCGAGGTCCTCGTGCTGCCGCGTCATCTCCGCCAGGGCCCCCTGCCCGTCGGCCCGCAGGTCGGCAATCAGTTGCTGCGACCGCTCTCTCGTTTCAGTCATTTCCCGGCCCTGCTGCTGGACGTTGTCGAAGAACTCGCCCAGTTCCCGGCGGATATCGCCGGCCTGGGCGGCAGCCTGGGCGGCGGCGGCCAGTTCGGCGTCGATCTTTGCACGACTCTCGGTTCCCGCCGTCAGCAGCTCGGCGATATTCGCCGCGGCAGCCCGGGCGTCCTGGCACCTGGCCTGGACCTCGCCGGAGGCTTCCGCGGCGGCCACCCGCGCCTCGCCGGTGGCCTGCCCCGCCGCCTGGGCCGCGTCACGCTGCTGGGCGGCCTGGGCAACCAGGGCGTCGGCGGCGTCCTTGCGAGATTGCAGATCGGCCACCAGGGCCCGGGCAGCATCGAGTTGCTCGCCCAGGGCCGTCTCGGACGTTTTCCTCTGCGCCTCGGCGGCCTCGGCCTCGTCGCTGACAGCCGCCAGGGCCCGCTCCTGCCGACCGCGGAGGTCTTCGGCGGCCGCCGCCGTGTCCCGCGCCAGCGTCTGGATCCGCTCGCGGGCTGCGGCGGACTCGTCAAGGTGGGTGGCGATCTGCGACTTGAGCTGCCCGCCAGCGGCCAGCACGCCGTCCAGTTCGGCCGCCACGCCGCCGGCCCGTTCGAGTGTGGCGCGGACCTGGGCTTCACCCTCCGCGGCGGCCGTGCCCATCTCGCCAATCCGCCCGATCTCGCCCTGGAGGGCCTCGGCGTCCTGCCGCGCGCGGGCCAGCAGATCGGCCCCGACGGCCTGGTCGCCCTTGACTGCCGCCACCGCGTCGCGGGCGGCCTCTCGCTGCTCTGAGAGCGTCTGCTCGAACTGGCGCCCGAGCCGCTGGGCCTGCTCGACGGCGTCGCGTCCGGCGGCGAGCGCTTCGTCGCTGCCCTGGCGGATCGCCGCGGCGGCCTGCGAGGCCTCGTCCTCGATCTGCGCCACGCGCTGGCGCGTCTGCCCGACCTGGCCCAGCGCGCGGGCGATGCGGGTCTTCAGGTCGTCTCCGTCCTGGACGAGGTGGTCGAGGTGCTCGGCGGCCTGCCGGCCCTCGGCGAGCAGGGTCTGGAACTGCGCCAGGTCCTCGCCGGCCTGGGCCAGGCGCTCGCCGGCGGCGGCGGCGGTCTGTTCGGCCTCCTGCTGCTGCCGCAGCGTCTGTTCGGCCGCACGATCGACCGCCTCGCCGTGGGCGCCGATGTCCTCGAGCGTCTTGGCGGCCGCGGCGCACTGGGCGTCGAGCCTCTGTCGGGCGTCTCGGAGGACGTCGCGGGCCTCGGCGGCGGTCTGCCTGGCGGCGTCGAGGGCCTGGGCCTGTTCGTCGCGGGCCTGGGCAGTTTGCTCGGCCGACTCGTGCTGGGTTTCGGCGATGCGATCGGCGCACTGGCGGGCCTGGGCGAGCGACGCCGACATGTCCTGGGCCCCCTGCGCGCCGGTGTCGGCGTGAAGGCGTATCTGCTCGACGGCCTCCTGCCCGCGGGCCAGCCGCGCCTGGAGGGCCTCGCCGGCCTCGGCGGCGGCGGTGCGGATCTCGTCGACGGCCTGGGCGGCCTGGGCGGCGTCCTGGCGCTGCTGGCGCATCTGCGCCAGCGTGCTGTCAGCCGCCTCGCCGCTGGAGGCGATCTGGGTCAGCATGCCGTCGGCGGCTTCGGCGTGATCGGTGAGCTTCCGGCGGACGTCCGCGGCCAGACGTTCGGTGGCCCGGGCGGTCTCCTGCACGTCGGCGCCCGCCTGGGCGTGGGCCTGGCGGGCCTGTTCCAGCAGTTCGGCGCCCTGGTCGGCCGTCTGACGCACGCTCGCGAGTCCCTGCTCGGCCTGCGAGACGCTTTCGGCGATCTCGGCGGCGGCCTGGTTGCCGGCCTTCACGCCGGCGCGCAGCCGACCGGCCGCTTCGTCGCCGTCAGCCAGCCGCGCCTGGAGCGCCTCGTGGGCCTCGGCGGCGGCCTGGCGCGTCTCGTCGACGGCTTGCGCGGCGGCCTCGGCGCCCTGGCGGGCCTGCTCCATGCGTGCCAGCACGTCGGCGGACGCCTGGCCGCTGGACTCGATGTCCGCCAGCACGCCGGCGGCGGCCTCGGCGTACTCGCCAAGCGCCCCGCGAACGTCAGCCGCCATGTTCTCGGCCGCCCGGGCCGACTCCTGCACGGCGGCTACCGCGTCGGCCTGCTCCTGCCGGGCCTGGGCCAACACCTCGGCGCCCTGGTCGGCCGTCTGCTGAAGGGTCGCAAGCCCCTGGGCAGCCTGGACGACGGCTTCGGAAACGTCGGCGGCCCCCTGGCTGCCGGCCTCCACGTGCCCGCGCAGCGTGCCGATTGCCTGGTCACCCTCGGCCAGCCGCGCCTGGAGCGCCTCGTGCGTCTCGGCGGCGGCCTGTCGGGTTTCGTCGATGGCCTGGCCGGCCTGGCCGGCCGCCTCGCGCTGCTGCCGCATCTGCGCCAGCGTGTCGGCCGCCGCGGCCCCGCCGGACTCGATCTCCGCTAACACTCCGGCGGCGGCCTCAACGTGATCCGACAGCTTCTGGCGGACCTCTGCCGCGATCCGTTCGGCGGCCCGGGCCGTTTCGCCCGCGGCGGCGACGGCCTGGTCGTGGGCCTGGCGGGCCTGATCCGACAACTCGGTGGTCCGCCCCGCCGTCTGCTCGATGCTCGCCAACCCGTCGGCGGCCTGTTCGACCTTCGCGGCCAGATCGGCGGCCCCCTGGCTGCCGGTGGCCAGCAGTTCGCGGATCGAGGCCGCCGCGTCGCGGCCCTCGGCGAGCCGGGCCTGCAGGTCCTGCTGCGCCGTCTCGGCGGACCGGGCGATCTCGGTCATCGTCTCGATGGCCGCCCGGGCCGCGTCCAGTTGCTCCTGGGCCTGGGCCAGCACGTCGCGGGCCGCCTCCTGCTGGCTGCGGACCTGGTCCACCACCCCGCCGGCCGACGCCACGTGGGCGTCCAGCGCCGTCTGCGCCTGCTCGCGCTTGAGGCGCAGGTCCTCCTGGAGGGCCTCGACAGCCGCCAGCGCCTCGGCCTGCTGCGCACGGATGGTCTCGGCCTGCGTGCGAATCGACTCGGCCGCCGTCGAGGCCTTGCTCGTCAGCGCCTCGGCCTCCCGCTCGTACGTGCCCTCGATCTCGGCCAGCCGTTCCTGCGTGGCCTGCTCGATCTGCCCCGCGCGTCCCTGCCCGGTCTCGGCCACCTCGTCAATCGTCTCGAGCACGTCGCCGAGCTTGCGCTCCAGGATCACCGTCAGCTTGCCCAGCTTGCTCGCGTCGAGCCCGCTGGCCATCAGGTTCTCCTGCAGGCACAGCCGGTGGAGGTTGTCCATCGCGCGGAGCACGCCGAGGGCCTGTTCGCTGCTGAGCGTGTCGGGCAGGGCTTCCATGGCCTCGATGGCGCGGCCGACGCGGTCGAACAGTTCCTGGCGAGCGGTAAAGGGCATGCCCTGCAGTTCGTTCTGTCGGAGCATGCCTTCCAGCGCGAACAGGAAGCCCTTGAGCCCCCGCATGGTCGGATCCAGCCGTCCCAGTTCGGGCGGCGGGTCCTTGGCCAGCACGCTGGAGATCTGCCCTACCCGGGCCTCGAACAACTGCCGCAACTGCGGGATCTGCATTTCCATCGTTCCGTCACTCCTTGACCCGAAGGTCGCCAACCGCACCGCCGGGGCCAACCCTGGCCGCGACCAGCCCCTGTACTCCGGACGACAGCGGGGACACACCACCCAATCCGAAGGCACGCCACCTGTCGATGCCCGTCTCGTCGAGACCCTCACGTTGTGGCCACACCCGCCGGTACAGGCCTCGGAGATGATTCTACCGGCGGGGAACGATCTGGCAAGAACAAACACGGCCCCCCGCGCTACACAAGCCCTGCCGGAAGTATCTGTCCGTGAAGCCCCGGTTCACCGTTGCGCAACGAGAACGGGGCGACCGGCAACCGGCCGCCCCGTGGCGTGTCTGTGTTACGGTTGGGTCTGTGCAGTTACCCGCGCTTGCGCCGTCGCAGGCCCAGCAGGCCGACGGCGGCCAGGGCGAGGGTGGCCGGTTCGGGAATCAGGTCCGCCTCGGCGTTGGTGAACTCGACGCGGAAGCCGCCGGGATTGGGGGCCGGGTTCTGGCCGGGTGAATTGTATACCAAAAAGTCCAGCGTGTTGATCCCGCTGACAAAACCGCTGTTGATCGTGATAGGCACCCACGTCTTGAAGCCCCCCGCCGAGATCCCGAGCAGGGTCCCGTTAAGCCGCACGTCGGTCATCTGGTTGTCCACGACCACCTGGGCGGCAATCGTGGCGGTCTCGGGCTTGAGCCCCGTCAGGTCGAACTGCGTTTGAAACTCGTAGTTGCCATATGCAATGCTGGTCGTGCCGGCCGAGACAACGGAAATCCAGCTCGATCCGGGGCTTCCGACAGCGTCGTTGGCCAACCAGGCAGAGTGATTCTGCTGAACGATGGCCGGCGCCGGAGGCGTGAAGCCTCCGTGTGCGGAGACCGTAATGTCGAAATGCGGGTCATTGCTGCCCGCCGACAGCACGTTGCCGGCGGCGTCGACGCCGGAGTCGAAAATCGTGATCGGCGCCGCCGGCGCCCGGCCGGCCGAAACGGTCAGAACGACACAAACCAGCAAACTGCAGATCAAACTAACGGTCATTTTCATCGGTCTTTGTCCTCGATAGGAACGTGTGTTGTGGTGGCGGTTATGCGCGCCGTCTTCGTCGCAGCCCCCCCAGGCCGACCGCGGCCAGGGCGAGGGTGGCCGGCTCGGGGACCAGGGCGGTGAGTCGGATGTTGTCGTAGGCGCCCTGGCGGAACGTGGGGTCGTCGGAACTGTGCGTCAGGCGAATGGTCAGGTCGCCCCCGGAGGCGCCTGCGGTGAAGGCCGTGCTCAGGTCGACGAACTCGGCCGCGGGAATGTTGGCGTACCCGTCGGCTAGCGTATTGGAGGCGACGGGGGCGCCATCGACCAGGAGTTCGATCAAATAGTCGTCCGGCCGACGACCGCCGGACTCGTCGAAGTTGCGGTGGCCGACAGCGGCTGTCAGCGTGTAACGCCAGCCTGCGCTAACGGTCTCCAGCGAGGCGGCCGACGTCAGCGTGACCGTGCCGGGCTGGGCTGTTGCCGTTTCAAGGTAGGCATAGAGGCTGCCGTGGTCCGGGGGGAGTTCGCCGCTACCACCACCATACGTCCCGCCGCCGCCGTCCTTCGTCCAGTTGTTCAGGCCGTCTTCGAAGGAGAAGTTCGGCACGGTGATCGGCGTGGGGGGAGTGAAGTTGGCGTCGAACTGCACCTCGCTGAGACCGACGAAATCCTGGGCCCCGCCGTGGTTGGTTGATATATCGAAACGGACCAGGCGAGCATTGTTGGCCGCGCCAAACGTGCTCAGGTCGATATCCTCCCCGGTGTAGTCGGCCTGGCCCGTTGCCTTGGTAAATGTGAAGCCGCCCAGCGAGGTGAACCCGCCGCCAACGGAACTGGCTACGGATATCTCCACGTTCTTCGCCCCGCGAGTCGACAGTCCGCTTGTGGCCTCGTTGTAGTTCCACACGTGGACGCTGTTCAGGTCGTAGTTGGCCTCCAGGTCGAACGTGATATGGGCCGGCAGCGGGTCGTTGGGATCCTGGTACGTGCCCTTGGTCAGCCACATATAGCCGTCGGGCGCCACGCCGTGCTGCCCCCCCGACAATCCGGAGCCGTCCACGGTGAACCTCGCCTGCCGATTGAAAGTCTCGCCAAGCTGCGACGAGTAGTCCTCGATCGTTACGCCCGGGACGGTGGCCGCCAGGGCGCTGCCCGCCGTGACGACGCACAAGCCGACGATCGCCATTCCAAGAAAGAGCTTCTCCATCATGTCATCCTCGTTCACTGACAGGAAACGTGATTCCGCGTGACGGTGCGTGGGCGGCACGGGAGTACGGGTGAGCGTTCAGCGCTCGCGTGATCCTCTGTGCCGACGACCGTCACCACCAAACCAAGAAACCATAAACCCAGAAAAACCTCCGCCAAGCCCATGGCGCGGATTCCTCGAGGCCCAGGGACCGTCCCTGAACCTGTTGACTGAATACATCTTACCACCCATCCCGGCCCTGTCAAGGACTATCTGGAAAGAATCTTCGTCTGATTCCGTCATCCCGGAAGTAGATCGCAGGAGACGCCTGTGCCTTCAACGGCATCTCAAGGACGTTCGGGCGTTCCTGTCGCTTGCTCTCCTGTCGCTTGCTCTCCTTTCGCCTTTCTCCTCTCTGCTGCCCTGTAATCTGACCCGACAGTCTTATCGGAACAGACTACTCGTCGGGGTTTCGGATGGCGTGGAGGGATTCGGCGGCTTGTTTGCTCAGGCGGGGGTCGGGGGGGTTGGCGGCTTTGGTCAGGGCGGGGATGGCGGGGCGGCCTCGTTGGGCGGTTCGGGCCAGGGCGTGGGCGCAGGCCCAGCGGAGGTGAAGGTCCTCGGCGTCGTTGTCGAGGAGGGTGATGATCGGGGCGATGGCGGGGTCGGGCATGTCGAGGTCCATCAGGGCCAGCACGGCGGCTTGACGGACCTGGGTGTCGGTGTCGGACAGTGTCTTGACCAGAGCGGCCGGGGCGGGCGAGGTCGGCGCCGCGACCTTGCCCAGCGCGGTGGCGGCGGCCTTTCGCACGGACCATTGGGTGTCGGCCAGGCAGGTGATCAGCGCGGCGGTCGCGGCCCTGCCCTCCTCGCCGAAGTTCGCCAGCGACTCGGCGGCGGCGGTCCGGACGTCGCTGTAGGTGTGGGTCAGGGCCGGTATCAGGGCGGCGGTGGTCCGGTCTCGCGCCGTCTCGTACTTGCCCAGAACGCTGGCGGCCTCCCGGACCATATCGCGGTCCGTGCCGGTCACCGCCTTCCGCAGGGCCGGGACGGCCGCCTCGCCGTGCGGGGCGATGTCGCGAAAGGCGTAGATGCACGCCAGGCGGACGGCCGGGGTCTCGCTGTCGTCGCCGAGGCGTTTGGCCAGCGCGGGTATCACCTGGTCCGGCGTGCCGAGCGCTGCCAGCGCCTCGACCGCCGCCTGCCGCACCTTCCCGTCCTGATCGTCGAGCGACGTGACCAGGGCCTGCACCACCTCGCCGTGGGGCCTGGCGACATTGCCGATCGCCTCCACCGCCGCCTGCCGCACGGCGGGGTGTGTGTCATCCAGACGGGCCAGAAGCGCCTTGGCGACGTCGTCTGACTCGACGCGGATCTTGCCCAGCGACACCGCCGCCGCGGCACGGACGTCCGGGCTCTTGTCGTCCAGCGCGCCGGTCAGCGCGCGGGCGACGTCCTTCCGATTGCCCTTGATCTCGCCGAGGACCTTGGCCGCAAACAGACGGACGGGCTGCTTCTCGTGGTCGATCGCCTCGGCCAGGGCCCCCGCCGCCGGGGCGCCGACGGCCAGGAACGCCGCCCGCAGCCCGCCGGCGCCGAAGCGTCCCTCGCCCAGCCGCTCGGCCAACACGCCGGCGGCGCGGTCGCCCAGGTCGCGGAGTTCTTTTTCGATCGCCGGCGTGATCTCGCCCTTGTCCTCGGCAAGGATGCCCAGGATCTCCTCGACCCGAGACGTGGTTAACTGTGCGCGGATGAACAGGCCGGACCAGACCAGCACGGCCACCAGCGCCACCCCAACGGCTATCCGCATCCACGATTCCTTGCCCATGCTCGCCATCTCAAGTCTCCCGGAAATACTCGATTCTCCCACGATACGCGCGAGCGTCGCCGAGTCAAGGGCGCCGCCGGGGTCTCCGGCCCGCCGGTTGCGGAGACGCGGGCGCAGTCGGTCTTCGGCGGTGGAGAGCCCTTGTCAGGGTGCGGCGTCACGTCTCGCCCAGCCGGACGCCCTGGCACGCACGAGGCCGCGGCCTGAGCGACGATCTGGCGGCCGACGGGGTAGACCCCGCCTTGGGGCGTGGCATGCGGCTACGGGGCGTTTACGGACGTTGGCCGGGACGCGCCCTGACGGCGAGGTGTGCGACCTTCTCGTCCTCGCGGAGGTCTCGAGACAGGAAGGGGGAAAGGGAGGAGGTCCTTGACGGGATAGCAAGGATAGACGGGATGGCATCACGTAGCCGACCGGCCGTTCCTGCCTGTCGCTCATTCGCCGCAAGATTGTCGCAGAACAGGATGCGATTCTTCTTGACGCCGCGTGAAAATGTGCTATAATTCTGGCTCATCCGGATAATGCGTAGGTACAGCGGTGGAGGTGCTTGATTCTGAGGTGG
>CAZVEV010000130.1:0-15200 GCA_964625865.1 uncultured Planctomycetaceae bacterium
CCGCCCGAAATCACCCTTCAAACGTCACTGCAATACGAGTGCCGAACAGGATTGAGCCTGTCCCCTTTTTTCCCCCCTTTTTTCCAGCAACTGATTCGGAGAAGAACCGAAAACCTGAAAAGAACTTTCGTCTGAGAATGAAACGGGGCGACCCGATGACAGGCCGCCCCGTGGGGTGTCTGTGTTGCGATGGCGGCTAGGCGCGTCTGTGTCGCCGTAGCAACCCCAGCAGGCCGACCGCAGCGAGGGCGAAGGTGGCCGGTTCGGGCACGAATTCGAAGTTCGACAGTACGACAGAGCCGCCAGCACCCATGGTCGTGGTCACGTCGGCGGTCCACCATCCCAAAGGCCCGCTCGGGATCGTGATCGTACCCGACGTCGTGTTGCTAAACTCACCGGTGAGAGTGCCCGCGGTGAGCACGGTGAAACTGTCAAGGGGGGCGGGCTCGAAGCCGCCGAGCAGATCGACGGTCAAGATTCCTAAGGAGATGTCCGCGTCACCGTCCACGACCAACAGATCGTTACTGACGGCGCTGGCGATTTCGGCGAGATACTCGCCGCCGGCCGGGAACGTGAGATCATCCTGGAACGTCATCGTACCAGGGGAACTGCCCGGCGAGAGCGTTCCGCTGAGGAAGTTGAAATTGCTCGTCGTGTTGTTGTCGTCGACGGTCACCGCCGAGAGCGTACCGCCGTTGAGCGTAAAGGTCGCCTGAGTGTCGGTCAGATCGAGCCGATCGCCAACGATCAATGTGCCGCCGGTCAGCGTGTACGACCCGACGCCGTTGGCGGCGACGTCGACATCGTCAGACGTCGTGACCGTGCCGTCGGACTGCAAGAACACGGCGGACGCCGAGCCGTTGTTGCCGACGATGATGTCGCCAAACGAGACGCTGCCGCCGGAGACATCGGCCGTCGCGTTACGGGTGAGGAACAAGTCTGTGTTGACAGATTGGCCGGTGACGGTTCCGCCGGCAGAGACGCGAAGGAAACCGTTGGCTGTATTCTGTCCGACGGTCACGTCACCCGTTGGATTGAACGTACCGCCATAGACATTGATGAAGCCGGTCTCGGCAGGTGCGCTGCGGTTGGCGACGTTGGTCGTTCCGGTAACGGTCATCAGATCGCCACTGTTGAGTGTGAATCCAGCTCCGGCGCCGTTGTTGTTGGACCGCAGAACCAGATTGCCGCCGACGTTCAGCGTACCACCAGCACCGAAATCAAAGGTCGTCAGGTCCGTGCCACCACGGTTGGAGAACGTGAAGTGTGAGCCGGTCGTGAGCGTGTTACCGTTGAGCGAATAGGAAACGGTCCCTCCTGACTCGTTGGCCAATGTCACGCTACCGGGAACGCTTACCAAAGCGATCCCCTGATTGATCGATCCGGACTGGAGCGACTCCAGGTTTCCGGAAGACATCGTGAACGTGCCGGCGAGGAGGTTCAGTTCGGCGGCACCAAAGGTGCCGTTGTTGCCCACGCTCACCGTATTGCCGGCCGTGATCGTTCCGCCGTCGAGCGTCAGGTAGCCGCGCTCGTCGGAAGCCAGGCCATGCCCGATGCGGATTTCGTCGTCCGACAGCAGTTGCTGTCCGGCGCCGATCGTAATGCCCGATCCGCCGGTAATCGCCGTGGTGCTGCCTCCGATTTTCGTGTCGTTGCCGACGTCGATTGTGGCAGCGCCTGTGAGCGTGAACGTGCGATCGCTATCGCCGCGGCCGGTGGCAAAGCTGAAATCGCTCCCGGTTGTGAGCGTGGCGCCGTTCAGTGAGTAGCTAATCGTTCCCAGGCTGCCGTTGGTGCCGATCCCGACACTGCTGGGCACGCTGACGTTGATGCTCTGATTCACTTCACCGGCGCGTTCCACGTTCAAGTTGCCCGCGGACATCGTGAACGTGCCGGAGTTGAGGTTCAATTCGGCGTCGCCCGTGATACTGTTGTTGCCCACGCTCACCGTATTGCCGGCCGTGATCGTACCGCCGTTGAGCGTCAAATAGCCGCGTTCGTCGGCAGCCAGGCCATGCCCGATTCGAATTTCGTCGCCCGACAGCAATTGCTGGTTGGCGGCAATTGTGATGCCGGAGCCGCCCGTAATCGCCGTGGTACTTCCTCCGATGATCGTGTCGCGTCCGACGTCGATTGTGGACGTGCCGGTCAGCGTAAAAGTCCGATCGCTATCGCCGCGGCCGTTAGCGAAGCTGAAGTCGGTCCCGGTTGTGAGCGTGGCGCCGTTCAGTGAGTAGCTAATCGCTCCCAGGTTGCCGTTGGTGCCGATCCCGACACTGCTGGGCACGTTGACGTTAATGCTCTGATTCACTTCACCGGCGCGCTCCACGTTCAAGCTGCCCGCAGACATGGTGAAGGTACCAGAGTTGAGGTTCAACTCCGCATCGCCCTGCGTGCTGTTGTTGCCCACGGTCACCGTATTGCCGGCCGTAATCGTTCCGCCGTTGAGCGTCAAATAGCCGCGCTCATCGGCGGCGAGACCTTTGCCAATCGAGATGTTGTCGCCGGCAAGCAACGACTGATTGGCACCGATCGTAATTCCGGAGCCGCCAGTGATCGCCGTCGTGCTGCCACCGATGTTTACATCGCGGTCAATGTCGAGGATCGAGTTCGCCCCGGTCAGCGTGAACGTTCGCTCGCTGTCGCCGCGAGACGTCGCGAAGTTGAGGTCACCGGTGGTGGTTTCCAGTGTGACGCCGTTGAGAGTGTAGGTGACCGTTCCGCTGCCGCCGTTGGTGCCAAGCTGTACCGTGCCGGGCACTGTGACGGCAATGCTTTGGTTAATTTCACCGGAGCGTTGAATCTCAAGGTTTCCGGACGACATCGTAAACGTACCGGAATTGAGGTTCAACTCGACGTCGCCTTTCGTGCCGTTGTTGCCGACATACACCGAGTTTCCGGACGTGATTGACCCTCCGTCCAAGGTCAAATAGCCTCGCTCATCGGCGTCGAGATTGTTTCCAATCGAGATGTTGTCGCCCGCGGACAATGACTGGTTCGCACCAATCGTAATTCCAGATCCGCCGGTGATCGCCGTTGTGCTGCCGCCGATGTTCACGTCGCGAAAGATGTCGATCGCCGAGTTGGCCCCGGTCGGCGTAAACGTTCGCGCGCTGTCGCCACGTGAAGTGGCAAAGTTGAAGTCGTTCGCGCTGTTCTGCAGTGTGACGCCGTTGAGAGTGTAAGTGACTGTTCCGCTGCCGTTATTGGTACCAAGGGAAATGGAACTCGGAACGGTGACGGCAATGCTCTGGTTGACCGTGCCCGACCGCTCGACGCGCAGCTCGCCTCCCGTCTGTGTGTATGTGCCGGAGTTGAGATTCAGTTCGGCATCGCCTTGCGTGCCGGTGTTGCCGACGTAGATGGTGCCGGCAACGGTGAGCGAGCCGCCGCTGAGCGTTAGAAAGCCGCGTTCGCCGACCGCGAGGCTCTCGCCGAGACGCACTTCGTCGCCGACATCGACCGTTTGGCCGGCGGCGATGGTAATCCCCGTGCCGGGCACGGTCGTATTGCCACCGATCTTAAGTTCGCGGCCGACATTCAGCGTGCCGTTGCCGCCGAAGTTGAAGTTGCGGACGTTGGCGCCGCGCCCCGTGCCAAAGCTGAAATCGAATCCGGTGGTGAGTGTATTGCCGTTGAGGTTGTAGGTATTCGTACCGGCGGCGTTCTGATCGCCAATACTGACTGAACCTGGGACCGTAATCAGGCCTACACCAGCGCCATGGTTGAAGACACTGTTGTGCCGCATCGTCAAGTTGAAATTGCCACCGGCGAACCCGAAAGTACCGCCAGTGATCGTATAGGTGCCGGTACCCCCCGTGTTGAAACCAAGCTCCATATTGTTGTTCACCGTCAGACTGCCTGCGGTCTGCGTGACGGTGCCGTCGCTCGCGCTGTTTGAGATGCGTAGAATTCTCGTGAGCGCACCGGCAGCGTCGATCTGTGCTTCGCCATCGTTGCTGATCGTCACGTCGTCAGCCGCGTCGGGCACACCGCTGCTCCAGGGCGGATTGGTTGCGGTGAACCAGTTAGCGGTACCGCCGGTCCAGGTCGTGGCGGCGTGGGACGGGGTCGTGACGACCGACAGAGCCACAACCAGCCAGAGCGCAAGCATTGCCAATCCGACTCGTGTCACGTCGAGCCTGCAATCGCTTGCGGCGTTACAAATCAATGCGCTGCGCAAGAACCGGATGCTCAACCGGCTCTCATCAGTCTTGGCTTGCTTGGTCATCGTGGTTGCTCCATGGAGATGTCATTGACTTGGCAACAACTGATAGGAAATGTGATTCCGCGTGACGGTGCGCCGGTGGGTTGGGGGTGAGGGGGAGCGTTTGGCGCTCGCGTGATCCTCTGTGCCGGTGACCTTCACCACGTGACCCTCCGCGTTGGCTCGTCGCGGGAATCCATTGGCGCCCAGGGCCGATCCCTGGGCCGTCAAAAACTAACTGTACGCGCTTGGGCGAAGCCTTCGAATTGCAGTTGACCTCACCACCTCTAGGCTCTGCCGACGACACTCGCCGACAACGACCGAAATATTACCACACTCGGCCGGCGTCTGCAAGGGAAAAGTTGCAGGTTTTTCGGGGGGGAAGTGCTTGTACAAAAGCGGTTACAACGGAATCTGTTTTCAAAGACCTTTCCCTGATCGCCGAAACGGGCCGGCGATTCGGGGATGAGACGGGCATTCGATTGTCGATTGCCTGCCCTGTCGTGGATTCTGTCGTTAGATCCTGAGCATCGCCGAAGGGAGCGTAGCCGAAGGACCTCCGTCGAAGGGCGGATCCGCCTTCGCCGAGGCTATGGCGTGACACGTTGCGGATTGGGCGAGCGGCAAGACCCAAAGAACTGTAAAGGTGTCTCGCGAGTCAGCACGAAAATATCAAGTAAGGTGGGCCCGGGGCATAGGCGGGCGGATGGCGATGGCTGGGTGGTGTCAGGAACAAAAAGACACAACGGCCGCACAGGGGTGCTTTACACTTTCGGGGTGTAAAGGTGCCTGTCAGGGCGGAGGGGGTGGCTGAGAGATTCGGAACGGCCTGTGAAAGCTGAAGTTATGTCTCTCAGAGTACTCGCGGAGCGGGGGGCTTTACAGGCGGAAAGTGTAAAGCTGTGTAAAGGTCGGCCGGTCGGGGCCAGGCGGGGCCTGTCGCAGGGATTCCAGGCGACTTGGAGACAAACGTCGCTGTTGCGTGGCGCGGATGATTGCGGTAGGATGGGGGAAACAGCACCAGAACGATAGCGCCATGTCTGCCAATGTAACGCCGGAATATGAACGGGCCGAGCGGACCTTCCGGGCCGCGTCGACCGACGAAGAGAAGCTCCTGGCCCTTCGGGAGATGCTCCGGGCGATCCCGAAGCACAAGGGCACGGAGAAGATGCAGGCCGACATCAAGCGGCGCATCTCGCAACTGCGCAAGGCCCAGGGGGCCAAGGGCAAGACCCGCTCGGTCGACCCGTTCCACATCCCGCGCGGCGGGGCGGGGCAGGTGATCCTCGTAGGCCTGCCCAACACGGGCAAGAGTTCGCTGGTGGCGGCGACGACCCGGGCGACGGTGAAGGTGGCGGACTATCCGTTCACGACGGCGCTGCCCGCGGTGGGCATGTGGGAGCACGAGGACGTCCAGATTGAACTGATAGACACCCCGCCGGTTACCGCGACGCACATGGCTACCGGCATGATGGGCGCCGTTCGCCTTGCAGACATCGTGTGCATCGTGGTCGACGCGGCCGGGGCGTGTCTGGACCAGGTGGAGACAGCCCTGGAGGTCCTCGCCGGGCGGGGCGTGACCGTGCGGACGGCAGAGCGCGGCGAGTTGGAAGACGGGCATCGCAGCGTCCAGTGCGGGCTGATTGTCGCGGCGCGGGCGGACCTGGCGGCTGACGGGGACATCGCCACGCTTCGCGAACTGTACGCCGGCCGCCTGGAGACCTGGGCGATCAGTTCGGTCACCGGCCAGGGGCTCGACGAACTGTTCGGGCGCCTGTGGGACCTGCTCGAGGTGATCCGCGTGTACACCAAGCTGCCGGGCAAGCCGCCGGACTACGACAAGCCGTTCACGCTGTCGATGGGCTCGACGGTGTGCGACCTGGCCAGACAGATCCACCGCGAACTGCCCGACAAGATGAAGTTCGCCCGCATCTGGGGCGACGGGCGCTACGACGGCCAGCAGGTCCACCGCACCGAGGTCCTCCGCGACAAGGACGTGGTGGAGATCCACGAGTAGGGCAGGGGGCTCAGTCCCGGCGGGGCACCCCCGCGAACTGCCATCCCTTCCCCACGGTGTACAGGCGGTCAGGACGGTCGGGGTTGACGTGCGAGCAGACGATCTGTCCGACGAAGATCACGTGGTCGCCCGTGACCAGCTCGCCGCTCTTGCGACACTCGAAGTTGGCCGCCGCGCCCGCCAGCAGGACGCCGTCGACTTCGGCGCCCGGCTGGACGGGCGTGTCCAGGGCCGCGAGCTTGTCGCCGTCGCGGCCGGAGTGCGTGCCGAAGTACCGCACCTCGTCGGCCTGCGTGGCCGACGGCATGGCGATGACGAACTCCGTCGCGGCGCGGAAGACCTCGCAGGAGTAGCGCGACAGGCCGATCGAGACGGCCATCATCGGCGGATCGCCCGAGGTGATCATGGTCCAGCCGAGCGTGATGGGGTTGCACACGCCGTCGGCGGCGCGGGCGAGGGCGATGACGATCTGCTCGGGATACTTCATCGCGATCGCGTTGCGGTATGGCGCCTGCTGCTGCATAGTCTCTCTCCACTGGCCGATCGATTCAGCGTATGATTATACGTGTCGTCGCGCCGCGGCGGGCGGCTGCGGGCGAAGCGTGGTTTTGATGCGAGTTATACGATGGCATGCGATGAGTTGACAATCCACGCCCATCCGGAGATGGGCGAGGCGCGAATGGTGCTGGGCCTGTCCGGCTGGATGGACGGCGGGGACGTCTCGACCGGCACGGTGGAATGGCTCGGGCGCCTGCTGGGCGTGCGTCGCCTGGCCCGGATCGATTCGCGCAGCTTCTACATCACGAGCTTTCCCGGGACGATGGAGGTCTCGGCGCTGTTCCGCCCGCACACGACGATCAGCGACGGGCTGGTCGAGGAGTTGACCTTCCCGTCCAACATATTCACCTACGACGAGGCCAACCGCCTGATCCTGTTCGAGGGCAAGGAGCCGAACCTGCGCTGGGACGCGTATGCCGACTGCATCTTCACGGTGGCCGAGACGTTCGGCGTGGGGCGGATCTACTTCATCGGCTCGGTCGCGGGGGTGGTGCCTCACACGCGCGACCCGCGGCTGTACTGCTCGGTCTCGGACCCGGGCCTCAAGGGCGAGTTCGAGGGGTACGGCGCCCGGCTGAGCAACTACACGGGTCCGGCCAGCGTGATAACGTACCTGACTCGCGAGGCGCCGTCGCGCGGCGTGGAGATGGTTTCGCTGGTGGCGGAGATTCCGGCGTACATCCAGGGGGGCAACCCGATCTGCATCGCCTCGGCGGCCCGCAAGCTGGCGGCGATCCTGGGCCTGCACGTGGACTTCGATGAACTCCAGGGCGTCAGCGAGGGCTTCGAGCGGAAGGTCAGCGCGATGGTCTCCGACCGCGAGGAGTTGGCCGACCTGGTCCGCAAACTCGAGAGCGACTACGACAACGAGGTCTTCGACACGCAGATGGGCGACCTGAAGCACTGGCTCGAGCAGCAGGGGATCCGCCTGGATTGACCGATGCGCGGCCACGCCAAAAGGCCAAGCCGCTACGAGAGGGCTGCACCTGTTGCGGAGGCCGGTCGTGCTACTACCGAAGCCTCTTGTCGGGGCCGATGTCCTTGCGGAGCCCCAGGTCGATCGGGCGGGGCTTGCTGAACGGCAGGGCGATCGCCCCGCAGTGGTCGAATTGCGGCTTGGCGTTTCGCCAGTAGTCGCGGTCGGCGTCGGCGTCGTCGGCGACGTTCTTGCGCAGTGCATCCAGGCCGGTCCCGCGGACGGGTTTGCGCGGCTGGAGGTCCATCTTGCCGAACGTCAACACCGGCGCCGCGATTCCCGCGGTCATCGCCCGTCCGGCGAGTATCGCATTGTCGGGCCAGGCCGCCGCGGCGGCGTCGGTCAGCAGCAGGTTGCCCGCAACGATTCGCTCGGCCCCCGCGGGCAGGCCGGATATCCGCACCGGCCGGGCCGTCCGAAAGAACGTGTTGTGGTAGATCCGCACACGGCGCGGCGACTGGCCGTGATGCCTCTGGACCGCGATGGCCGTCCGGGGCGTGTCGACAAAGATGTTGTCGTGCAGCGAGAGGCTCCCCGTGCCCTGGAAGAGGCTCTCGCGCGGGTTGTGCACCAGCAGGTTACCGTAGATCTGATACCGGTCCTTCGCTCCGGCCCCCTGCCGCCGGGAAGCCGCCCACCAGCAGGTTAGGCCGGTCCCCCGAGTCGCCGCGACGGTCGTTCTTGATGAAGACGTTGTAGCGGATAATCGTCGTGCACGGCTCGGTGGGAATCCCGGGCGTGTTGGGGCGGCTGATCTGGTGCTTGACCTGCATGCAGTACCCGTGCGGGTCCTTGACGAAGTTGCCCTCGACGATCCCGCGAATAAAGGGCTCCTTGCCGTTGGAGTTGCCCAGGTACAGCCCCGTCCCGGCACCGATAATCGTGTTGTCCCGGATCACCCAGTCCCAACAGGGCACCTTGGTGGAGATAGCCACCGTCTGCTGGTTCGCCCCGTGATTGACTATCGTATTGCCCTCGATCGTCACGTGGTGGACGCCCTTGGACGTATCGCCGCCGGCCTTGATCGCGTCGATGTGACGCAGCCCGCGCCCGTCGAACGTCAGGTTGCGGATGACGATCCAACTCGCGTCGGTCAGGTCGCACGTGTTGGACCCGTTTCGCGCGACCATCACCGTCTTGGCCCCGGCGCCGGCGATCGTGATCGGCCGACCCTCGGCGCCGTGCATCCCGCGGATGCGCAGACCTCGCAGATATCGCCCTGGCGCCAGGCGGAGCGTATCGCCCGGCTCGAGTGTCCCCAGCAGTGTCCGGTAGTTCTCCGGCGTGGCATTGATGTCTCGTCCCGAGGCGGCCCCGGCGAGGGTCAGCAGGGTCATCGTCGCAAGCAGTCGTCTCATCTGTCGGCTCCCGAGTGTCCAGGGCCTCGCGTCCGGGAGTACGATACCAGAAAAACACCACGGGCCCCACCGGTCTTCCAGCCGGCGGGGCCCGGTGATTCACTGTTGCGGGTGGGGGGCTACTTCCTGCGTCGTCGCCTCGCGGCCAGAGTGACCCCGCCCAGGACCAGCAGGCCCAGGGCGCCCGGTTCGGGGACGGTCACCTGGACGTAGTCGGTACCGCCGATGCCCACCACTTCCGCCTGGAGGCCCGTACCGAGGATCTCCGTGCCGAACATGGCTTCGACCGTGTCCTTGTCCTTGTGCGACTCGAGGATGTTCAACACGCCGCTGTCTTCGATCGTAATCGTGCCGACCGTTCCGTTGAACGTCAGCGCGTCGGTCGTAAACTCGCCCGTGGTCGAAATCACCATCGCCCCGTTATTGGTGTCGAACGTCAGCCCGTCGACGTCCACGGTTCCTCCGGAGACGGTCGCGCCGATCGTCGTATTTCGGTTTGCGGAGTGGCCCATCTGGAACAGGTCCGCCGTCACCGTACCGCCTGTCTGGCTGTAGGTGCAGTTGCCCCGAGTACCGACAGTGAGGTTGTTGTTAATCGCCAGTATCGCTGTATTCGACACGTTCACCTGACTGCCGGCGCCCCCACTGCTGTCGGCTGCGTACATGTTGTGAAGATTGGCTGTTCCTCCGGAATGGGACCATGTCGCCGGAGTGGTGCGGCCCATGCGAAAATGGGACGACAGCGCGAATGTCCCTCCTTCAAGGGCAATCTCGACATTGTTCAGGTTCAGCGTGCCACTTCTGCTGAAAGTCCCTGTTCCCTTGACCGTGAGCTTGCTGCCCCCGGACCAGGTGATCTCGCCGGAGTTGTACGTGCACGTGCCGCTGCCGATCTCAGCGTCGTGTGTACCGTCCATGCTCGGCACAACGTTGAGTGACCATTTCGTTCCGTCAGTCCAGACGTCGTTGCTGCCATCCCAGATGTTCAACGTTGCGGCGCGGGCCGTTCCGCTCAGAACGACGACCACGGAAAGGGCCAATCCTACGGTCAAAGACATTTGCTTAGCCATCACGCTACCTCTCTTCCAACAGGGCTCAGGCTCAAAAACTCGGCCGGGCGGCTCTCGTCCGACGCGATCTCTCTCGTCACCGGCGCGAAAAACGCCGCGCCGGAGCACCATCTCTGAACTCCCCGGATGAGCGTCCGGGACACGTACATCTCCTCCACGGCCAACAATATTATGCCCCTCATGCGCAGGGCCGCAAGAGAAAAACCTGTTTTTCCGCGCCTTTTTCGGGCATCCAAACGGCCGGTGTGGGACTACGATACCGGAGAAATGACACGGGCCCCGCCGGTCTTTCGCCCGGCGGGGCCCTGTGATTTGCTGTTTCGGATGGGGGTGGCTGCTACGCCTTGCGTCGCCGCTTCGCAGCCAGAGCGACGCCGCCCAGGACCAGCAGGCCCATCGTTGCCGGGGCGGCGACGCTGAAACGGGCGTGGTCCTCTGGCCGTCCGCGGGGATATCAGGCCGCGCCTCGCGCTGATGCTATAATTACTTCAGACCGTGACATTTCAGGGCAGACGCATTTCAAGGAG
The DNA here is from genome assembly GCA_964625865.1 of uncultured Planctomycetaceae bacterium. Classification (GTDB taxonomy): domain Bacteria; phylum Planctomycetota; class Phycisphaerae; order SM23-33; family SM23-33; genus CAZVEV01. The sequence continues at coordinate 10,717 of CAZVEV010000130.1, forward strand.
ACCGATCATGGACCTGATCGCCAAGACCGTTGACGTGTGGGCCGCTGACGTCCAGGACGCCCCCGGGGCCCTGGCCAACAAGCTGACGCAGTTGGCAGACGTCGGGGCGGACCTGGACTTCATCATCGCGCGCCGCCGGGCCGAATCGCCCGGGCAGGGCGTCGTGTTCGTCACGCCCCTGCGGGGCGACGAGCAGGTCGAAGCCGCCACGGAGGTCGGCTTTAACATCTCGCCCAGCCTCCACACGGTGCGCGTCGAGGGCGACAACGAGGCCGGCATCGGCGCCAGGATCACGCAGATGATCGCCGAGGCGGGGATCAACCTTCGCGGGCTGTCGGCGGGGGTCATCGGCGCGCGGTTCATCATCTACCTCGCCACCGACACCTGCGACGACGCGCTGAAGATCGTGGAGATCCTCAACACGGCCTGACCGGGGCATCGCGGGGGCGGGTCAGGGGCGTAGGGCGTGCAACTCGTTGCACGCGGAACGAATACGCACTCCCCCCCACGCGTACAAACCAGTCCCGCGCCCTACGCATGTCTTGTGGACGGTCACCACATTCGGGGCGTACCATGGGGGCACTGTGTGTGACCGATCCCGTGAGCAAAGGTGTGGGAGGCTATCGATGATGACGAAATGTGCTGTGGTGCTGCTGGGCGTTCTGGCGGTCCAACTCGCGGCCGGGGTCGGATGGGCCCAGCGGGGCGGCCGGCTGCGACGGCCCCACCACACGCTCCAGGCCCCGCCGATCACTGACGTGAAGATCACCGACGCGTTCTGGGCTCCGCGGATGGAAACGTGCCGCCGCGTCACTCTCCCGTATTGCTACGACCTCTGCGCCAAGACCGGACGGATAGACAACTTCGTCAAGGCCGCCGCCAGGACCGCGGGCAAGGCGGGGGGCAAGTTTGTCGGCACGTGGTTCAACGATTCGGACGTCTACAAGGTCGTCGAGGGCGCCGCCTACGCGCTGGCCACGGGTCCTGACGAGAAGCTCGCCAAGACCACCGACTCGGTGATCGCCAAGATCGCCGCCGCCCAGCAGCCCGACGGATACCTGTTCAACTACTACGTGCTGGGCAACCCCGCCGAGCGATTCAAGCACATCCACCGCCCGGCGAGGCACGAACTGTACACGATGGGCCACCTCGTCGAGGCCGGCGCCGTCCACTTCAACATGACCGGGCGCCGCGACCTGCTGGAGGTGGCCTGCAAGGTCGCGGACCACGTCGGGTCGGTGTTCGGCCCGGGCAAGCGGGCCGACGTGCCCGAGCACCAGGAGATGCCTCTCGCCCTGATCAAGCTCTACGAGACCACCGGGCGGAAGCGGTACCTGGACCTCGCGGCGTTCTTCATCGACCAGCGGGGCAATGCCAAGGGACACCGGCTGTACGGCGACAACTCGCAGGACCACAAGCCCGTCCGCCAGCAAAGCCACGCCGTCGGCCACGCCGTGCGGGCGATGTACAACTGCATCGAGATGGCCGACCTGTACGCCCACACCGGCGACGCCGAACTGCTGGCCGCCTGCAAGCGGATATGGCAAAGCGCGACGCATCGCAAGATGTACGTCACCGGCGGCGTGGGGGCCACCCGTCGCGGCGAGGCGTTCGCCGGCGACTACGACCTGCCCAACGCCACCGCCTATGCCGAAACCTGCGCGCAGATCGGCCTGGTGTTCTTCGCTCACCGCCTCATGCTCATCGCCCCCGACGCCGAGTACGCCGACGTGATGGAGCGGGCGCTGTACAATGCGTTTCTGTCAGGCCTGAGCCTCTCGGGTGACCGGTTCTTCTACCAGAACCGCCTGGCCGCCGACGGCAGCTACCGGCGTCGCCCGTGGTACGGCTGTGCGTGTTGTCCCAGCAACGTCGTGCGCGTGTATCCCAAGCTCGGGCGATTCATCGCCGCCTGCGACGAGCAGAGCGTCTACGTCAACCTGTACGTCGGTTCGACCGTGAAGCTGCCCCGCAAAGCCGGCGCCGTTACGCTCAAGACCCAGACGCGCTATCCCTGGGACGGGCGCGTTGTGATGATCGTCAAGCCCGCCGCCGGCAAGCAGGCGTTCGACCTGTGCCTCCGTATCCCGGGCTGGGCTCGCGACGCCAAAACGCCGGGCGACCTGTATCGCACGGTCCCCGGCGGCGAGAACGCCGCCCCCACGTTGAAGATCAACGGCAAGCCGGCCGCGATAGGCAAACTCGACAAGGGCTACTGCCGCATCTCGCGGCGCTGGTCGGCCGGCGATACGGTCGAACTGAACCTGCCCATGCCCATCCGCCGCATCGTCGCCCATCCGAAGATCACCGCCGACGCCGGCCGCGTCGCCCTGCAGCGCGGCCCGGTGGTCTACTGCGTCGAGGCCGTCGACCATGGCGGAAAGGTAACCCACCTCGCCCTGGACCCGAAGGCCACCCTCACCGCCGAACACCGCCCCAAGCTGCTCGGCGGGGTGACCGTCCTGACCGGTCAGGCCGCGACTCATCGCGGACCGGTGGACCTGCGAGCGATCCCGTACTACGCGTGGGACAACCGCACCGCCGGCGAGATGGCCGTCTGGCTGCCGACGGTCTCCGCGTCGAAGTAAGAAAAGGCACGCTCATCTGCGCCACAGGGCGGAGCCGCGGCGTCTCCGCCCTGTTGAGCAATCACGGAAAAACACCAGAACTACTCAACTTCGCGCTTGACATGGCGACGAAAAGGGGGTAAACTAAGAGTGTAACGAGCCAAGCCAGGCGGATGTGCGAGCCCAAGTGAGCGGTTCCAGGTCAAGAAGACCGCGCACGTCGCCCGTGATGAGGAATGTTATGTACACGTGCAGCACGTATGACGGCCGTGGGGCCGTATCGAGAAGACTTCGTTCGGAGAAGTCGGTGCTCATCTTCTGCTTTGGAAGGAGACAGATCATGTTCACACGAATGGCGACACTCGTTGTCCTGGTTGCAGTGGCGGCCCTGGTTCCGGTCGCGTCGGCGCGGGCGGCCGTGATCGCAACCTACGGCTTCCCGGTATCCGGAAGCGGCGAGAACTTTGACATTCCGGCCAACGATTCGACCGATACCGAGCCGGACACCACGGCGGCGAGGCTGGTCTCTTCAGGGGTCGACGGCGGAGGCGCCGGCAGTATCATCAACAACAACGACGCCAGGTTCAACGGCGTCAGCAACACGCCTCCGAGGGTGTGCAACTGGGGCAACGCCGGCGGGGCGGACCTGGGCAACTACGTGTCGTTTCGGGTTACCCCCGACGTCGGTTTCAGCGTGACGTACGACAGCATCTCGCTGTTTCACCATTCGTTCAACGGCACGGGGCAGTTCTCGCTACGATACATCGACGATCCGGACGGGGGCGGAACGTTGCAGACCGTGGTCACCGGCGTCAGCAATCCGGGCACCACGAACGCCGCCCCGCTGTTCCATTCGACGGACTTCGGCGACTTCACCTCGTCCAGCGTGACCGAGTGGCGCATCTACATTTTCGCAGCCAACGACAACAACACCGGATTCCGCCTGGACGATATCACGCTGAATGGCACGGTCATCCCCGAGCCGGCGACGCTCGGGCTGGTTTCGCTGGGCGGCCTGCTGGCCTGGCGGCGGCGCAGGTAGAGGCTTGCGGTAGAACGAAAAACGGGGACAGGCCCGGCGCCGGTGGCGCAGGGGCCTGTCCCCGTCTTCTTGCGCGCGGGGCTACCGTTTGCGTCTTCGGGCCGCCAGCGCCACCGCGCCCAGGGCCAGCAGGCCCACCGTGCCCGGTTCGGGGACGATGCCGAACGCGATGTTGTCGGCCCAGATGATCTCCTGGGCGCCGCCGAAGTCGCCTTTCCACAGCCGGACAGAGGGCACCGACCCGACGTAGGTGCTCAGCGTAGCCGGTGAGATTTCGTATCGCACGGGGGTCCACTGGGTTGCGCTGTCGGCGGCGCTGATCGTAAACGACGGACTGGTCACGTCCGTCGTGCCGACCCGGAGAATCAGGCTCACGGGCCGATCGTCGTCGGACGCGCCCGTCCAGGTCTCGTTGCTCCAGGTCTTCGTCAGCCTGAAGTCCGCTTCAAGGTAGTAGGTCGTGCCGGCCAGGAGGGTATGGCCGGTCGACTTCTGGGCGAAGTTGGCGTTGCCGCTCCAGCCCGTCGGCAAGGCGTTGTTCTGGCCGTCAGGGTCGAGCTTTCCGCTGACGCCTTTGTTCGCCGTGAAGGTCCACCCATCGGCCGTCATGCCGCTCTCTGAGGTCGGGAACGTGTCCTGGGAGAACTCGATCGTATCCGCCGAAACTCCCCCGCACAGCGCTGCGACAACGATAAGGCTGGCAATGCATCTCATTATCCGTCTCCAGGCTTTCAGGAAGCCGCTATCTGGCAAGACCTCCGGCCTTGCTGGCTCATGCAAGTCGAATACGACGCCCGACATTCGGGCATGTCCTCACATATCTAGTACGACAGCGCTAGTTTTGCTCAAGAAGCGTGCGGGGGGGTGTCGATAGG
>CAZVEV010000131.1:0-15148 GCA_964625865.1 uncultured Planctomycetaceae bacterium
ATAGGGCCCCTGAGATTGACGGCCGTGGCGAGGGGGGTATGAGACCCTCGGTCTGACTGATAGCCCCGTAAACGGGGCTGCCGACACAGTAGGCCGATCTACATAGACGGGACTCCTCGCCGAGCACGCGATTCCGCGCAGACGAAATCGTTCGCCTCAGAGCGGGTTCCGGGTGTGACGTGAGGCTGAATACGTACCGACACGCCGACAGCGGGTGTTGCTGTGCGTAGGGATCATAGACTGGCGGTGGGCCGACGACAGGAGGAACGATCAGTCCGGCGCTCATAGAATGCGATGAAGTCCTCGCTACGTCTTCCGGTCTTGATGCCATCGTGGTAGAAGTTCCCACTCCCAATGAGCCAGAAGGTCTTGTCAACGGCATAGGGTGTTGTGTTGTTGCTTCTCGCGATGCGAACAATCGCCTTGAAGACCACGTAGTCGTTATCTGATTCGCTCAGGTGAAGTGCCTCGAGGATCTTCTTCAAGTGAACATCCGGCTTGCAGAAGTCCTGATACCCCAGTTCTTTCAGGAAGTCACATGCCAGAGGGAACCCGATGCCATAGACTTCGCTCGCTAGGAGCATAGGCAAAGCGGGACGTGCACGGTCGTCTTTGTCGAAGAAGCCTACCCACGCCACAAAATCAGCGACGGAATCGAACTGCGAGATGAAGGCGGCGGCTGACAGAACAGACTGGCAGAACTTCGGCCAGATACACTTGGCACCTCGGCGGACTTGGCCACGGGGCTTCAGCTTGGCGACGATATCGCTCAGTAGTCGTTCCGAGTCGGTGCCGTACTTCGCCTTGACCCCCGCGGGATCGAACCGGCAGAGAACTCGGCCGAGCCTTTCTATTCCGTCGATCGCTCCGCCAACAACCCTGGCCTTCATGTTGGCATTCTGGGCAGACTGGACGAGTTGCCTATACACCCCTGCTATGCTGTCAACACCCCGCGGGTTGTCAGCGGACGCAACATGCCGTTCGAGCATCTCTTCGGTGACTGGATCGAGACTCAGCAGGTACTCCCTGGCCAAGGCATAGGCAATGGTGTCTCTCTCTTGCTGTTGTCTCATGATCGCTGTCGTTTGTTGCTGGCTTCTCCCCCAAGGGGCTACGGAATCAGGCGCTTGAGTTCGCCGGCGGCGGCGCGGGGGTTGTCGGCGCCGAAGACGGCGGAGCAGACGGCGATGCGCTGGGCGCCGACGTCGAGGACCTCGGGGACGTTGGCGGGCGTGATGCCGCCGATGGGGACGACCGGGACGGTGATCTCCGCGGTGACCTGTCGGAGCACGTCCGTGCCGACGGGCGGGCCGGCGTCCTTCGTGTCGGTGGCGAAGACCGGGCCGATGGAGACGTAGTCGGCGCCTTCGTTGACTGCGGCGCGGGCCTGGGCGAGCGAGTGGCAGGACCGCCCGACGATGGCGCCGGGGCGCAGCAGGCGGCGGGCCTCGCCGATCGGCAGGTCGTTCTGGCCCAGGTGGACCCCGTCGGCGCCGACGATCGCCGCAATGTCCGGCCGGTCGTTGACGATGAACAGTTTGCCCATCTCGTCGGTCAACTCGCGCAGCTCGGCGGCGAAGGCCAGCAGCATGTCGTCGCGGACGGCCTTCTCGCGCAGTTGGATCGCATCGGCCCCGCCGGCCAGCGCCGCCCGCGCGCCGTCCTGCAGGCTCCCGTCGACCATGTGCGAGCCGAGGAGCACGTAGAGCTTCACGTCCGCAATCCGCGTCGAGACGTCCATCCGCCAGGCCAGCCGCTGTTCCAGCGTGTAGGCGTTGTACCGCATCCGCTCGACCTGCAGCGTCTGGTCCGGCGCGATGACCTTGCTGTACTCCTCGATCGTCCGCAGCGCCTCGCTGAGACGCTTGCACGCCGCGGTCGCTACGTCCGCGATGTCCGCTCGCTTCCGCTCGCCGGGGCTGGTGATCTCCGTGCCGATGTCGCCCGCCACGTCGCGCCCGAAGACCATCTCCTTGACGGGCATGGCCGTCAGGACCTCGCGGAGGTCGTGGCGGAGGTTCTTGGCCATCGCGGTGATCGCCGGATCGTTCAGGGCATATCGGCCGCAATCTTCCGCCACGCGAACCGCCTCGCGCGCACGATTGAAGTTCGCATCGAGTATTCGATGAATCTCACGCATGGTCTCGCCCTTTGCCCGGTGGGCTGCTGAAGTCTTGTCCGGTGTGCATTGTCACGTGCTCACGATGAAGAGAGGAGAACGTAGAGAGTAGACCGCAGGAGACGCCTCCGTCCTCAACACCATCTCACGGCATTCCGGCGTTCCTGTTGTTTGCTCTTCTCTCACCACTGCCCTCTCTCCTGCTCTGTCGTCTGAGCCGATCGGGTCAGGCGACTAGAACCTGTTGTACTTCGGAATCGGGAAGCGGTAGCACAGTTCGCGCACGCCTTCGCGTATTCTCATTATAACCGTCTTGTTGCCCTGACAGGTCAGGACCTCGTCAATCCACCCGGCGATGAGTTTCATTTCCTCGGGGTCCATGCAGCGGGTCGTCAGGGCCGGCGTGCCCAGGCGGATGCCCGACGTGGTCGCCGGCGGGCGCGGATCGAAGGGGATGGCGTTCTTGTTGGCGACGAGGCCGGCTTCGGCAAGCCACTGTGCCGCGACATGCCCGGTCAGGTCTTCGTACCTGCTTCGCAGGTCCATCAGCATCAGGTGGTTGTCCGTTCCGCCCGAGACCAGACGCCACCCCTTCTCGCTCAACGCCTCGGCCAGCGCCTGGGCGTTGGTGATGATCTTCGCGGCATATTCCTTGAACCGCGGCTTGGTTGCCTCGTGGAACGCGACGGCCTTGGCGGCGATCACGTGTTCCATCGGCCCGCCCTGGATGCCCGGGAAGACCGCCAGGTCGACCTTCTTGGCCCATTCCTTGCGGCAGAGGATGATCCCCCCGCGCGGGCCTCGAAGCGTCTTGTGGTTCGTCGTGGTCACGAAGTCGCTGTGGGGCACGGGGTCCGGGTGGACCTTGGCCACCACCAGCCCGGCGATGTGGGCGATGTCCGACAGGAGGGGACAGCCCGCCTCCCGGGCGATCCGGCCGAACGCCTCGAAGTCGACTACGCGCGGATAGGCCGACGCCCCGCAGACCAGCATGTCGGGCTTCTCGGCCAGGACAGCCTCGCGGACCTGGTCCATGTCCAGACGCTCGGTCGTCTCGTCCACGCCATAGCTGGCGGCCTTGAACACGATGCCCGAGATGTTGATCTTCATGCCGTGCGACAGGTGCCCCCCGTGGGCCAGGTCCATCCCCATGATGGTTGCCCCGGGCTTCAGCGCCGCCAGGTACACCGCCAGGTTCGCGCTCGTGCCGCAGTGCGGCTGAACGTTGGCGTGCTCGGCGCGGAACAGGTCCTTGGCGCGGTCGATGGCCAACTGCTCGACCGAGTCGATGTACTCGTTGCCGCAGTAGTATCGCTTGCGGGGGTAGCCCTCGGCGTACTTGTCGGTCAGCACGGACCCGAGCGCTTCGAGCACGGGCGCCGAGACGTGGTTCTCGGATGCGATGAGTTCCAGCGTCTCGGCCTGGCGCCGGTGTTCAGCCTGGATGATTGCGGCGACCTGCGGGTCGACCTCTTCCAAAACGCCCATGATCGTCTCCTGTCTGTCGGTCAGTCGTGGAACGAGGGGGCAGTCTAGCGGCTTGGGGGGGGCAAGGCAAGCGTGCGACTGCTGGATCGCTGATGGGTAGGGCGTGCAACTTGTCGCACGCGGAAAGGACTGGTCAGGCGTTCCGCGTGCGACGAGTTGCACGCCCTACTGCTGGATCGCTGAAGCGACCAGCCCGATGGAGGGGCGACAAGCGCGACAGGTCGTTGGCGTGTGAGGCGTCATACTTGTGTCTCCCGGCAAGACCGGGCTGATTGGCGGGAGGGTTTTGTATATAATGGGTGCGCCGGCAGGCGAAGAGCGTCCTGGATGGAGAATGACCATGCGCAGCGGTTACAGGTGGTTTGGCGTAGTGCTGGGGGTGTTGGCGGTGACGGCGGTGACGGTCGTCGCGGCCCCGAAAGCGGCCCCGGGGCGGGCGCCCGTGCCCAAACCGTCGGCTGACCTGCAGAAGGTCCTCGACGGACGCGTGCCGGTCGGCATTGCGCAGATCAAGGCCATGCAGGACCATGTCCGGAAGGTGGCCGCCTACGTCACGCCCGCAACGGTCGGCGTGCGGGTCGGCGGGGCCAGCGGCAGCGGCGTGATCATCTCTGCCGACGGCTACGTGCTGACCTGTGCCCACGTCACACGACAGGCCAACGTCGCGGTCACCGTCATGCTGCCCGACGGGCGACGGGCCAAGGGCAAGACGCTCGGGGCGTACTTCGGTGTCGACGCCGGGCTGATCAAGATCACAGACAAGCCGAAGGACAAGACGGGCTGGCCGTTCTGTCCGAAGGGCAAGTCGGCGACGTTGAAGCAGGGCCAGTGGTGCATCGCCGCGGGCCATCCGGGCGGCTTCCGCTCGGAGCGGACCCCGCCGGTGCGCCTGGGGCGCATCCTGCGGAACACCTCCGGCGCGATCGTGACTGACTGCACGATCGTCAGCGGCGATTCGGGCGGGCCGCTGTTTGACACCTCCGGTCGCGTGATCGGCATCTCCAGCCGCATCGGCGGGCCCCTCGACGCCAACGTCCACGTGCCCGTTGACGCCTACACCAAGGACTGGACGCGCCTGGTCAAAGGCGAGACCTGGGGCGGGCGGAGCTTCGGGCGCGGCGCCTTCCTGGGCGTGCGGGGCGAGGGCAACGGGCGCGACGCGACGATCGGCTTTGTCCAGCCCGGCTCGGCGGCCGCAAAGGCGGGGCTCAAGCCCGGAGACGTGGTCAAGATGTTCGACGGCAAGGCGGTGACGACGTACATGTCGCTGGTGATGCAGATCGGAAGGAAGAAGCCGGGCGACAAGGTCAAGATGGTCGTCCAGCGCGGCAAGGAAAAGTTGACTCTCGACGTGCAGTTGGGCAAGCGCGGCTGACATGCCCCGAAGGAATGAAACGATGCAGAGCAGAATGCACCGACTGACAGGACTCCTGGGCGGAATGGTCATCGCGCTGGCGGTCGCAGCCGTAGCGGCGCCGGCGGCGCCGAAGACCGCGCCGAAGCCCCCCACGCCGGCGCCGAAGGCGACCGCACCGGCCAAGCCCGCTCCCAAGCCCCAGCCTCCGACAAGGCGGTCCCGCATCGTGCCCGGGATCCGCCGACGCACGCGCGCCCCGCAGCCGCACTCGAAGAACCACTCCTCGGCCCGCAGCGCCTTCAAGACCGTTGCCGCCCGGGCCAACGCGAGCACCGTCGCGATTCACTGTCGGGGCAAGCAGGTGGCGTTGGGTGCGGTGGTCGATGCGGCCGGATACGTCCTGACCAAGGCCAGCGAGCTGACCTCCACCCCGCAGTGCCGCTTCCGCGACGGGCGCACACTGGCCGCCACCGTTGTCGGCAAGGACGACCGCAACGACATCGCCCTGCTGAAGATCCCGGCCAAGTCGCTCAAGCCCATCCAGTGGACCGACAACGGAACGCTGTCGGTGGGCAGTTGGATTGTCACGCCCGGCCTGGACGACGTGCCGGTGTCGATAGGCGTGGTCAGTGTCGCGGCGCGGAAGGGCCCGACGGGGCGGCGGACGAATCGCGGTTTCCTGGGCTTCAGCTTCGGCGGGACGGGCATCGAGGCCCGCGTCGGCAAGGTGATCCCCCGGACGGCGGCCCAGAAAGCGGGTCTCAAGCCCGGCGACCTGATCCTCAAGATCGACAACAAGCCCATCAAGGACCGCATGGCCCTGCTGGCCCTGCTGGGCAAGACCAAGCCCGGGCAGAAGATCACCGTGCACCTGAAGCGCGGCGAGAAGGAGATGGACCTGCCGGCGACGCTGGGAGCGTTCCCCGCCGGTGGGCGGATCAATCCGCAGCAGGTCGTCGGCGGGGCCCTCAGCGAGAGGCGCACCGGCTTCGAGAGCATCATCCAGCACGACTCGACGCTCCTGCCGAACCAGTGCGGCGGGGCGGCCCTCGACGCCGACGGCAAGGCGGTGGGGATCAACATCTCCCGCGCCGGGCGCGTCGAGAGCTACATCCTGCCGGCGGCGCTGGCCCAGAAGCTCATCGCGCGACTGATGACGGCGCAGTCGCCTTGATAACGACGCGCGAAACCGCAAGCGGTAGGGCGTGCAACGTGCTTGCACGCGGGACGAGTACCCAGTCCATTCCGCGTGCAACAGAGTTGCACGCCCTACGGTCTCCCGGGAGGTCGCTATGAATCGCCTGTATTTGGTCGCGCTGGTCTTGACCGTCGTCGCGGCGTCGGCCGCCGCGCAGAGAGACCAGGACCTCCCCGAGACGTTGGGTCAGTTCGATCCGCAGATCCGGCGCGGGGCGGACGGCACGATCGTCGAGATAAGCCTGGCCCACTCGAAGGTCACCGACGATGACCTCGCGACGGTCAAGACGCTCACCGCGCTTCGTCGCCTGGACCTGGCCTCGACGCGACTCACCGACGCCGGACTGGTCCACCTGAAGGGGCTGACCTCGCTGGACGCGCTGAACCTCGCCCGCACGAAGATCACCAACGAGGGGCTGGCGTCGCTGGCGGGGCTGGTCAATCTCAGGGCGCTTGGGCTTTACGGGCTCGAACTCAGCGACGTCGGGCTGGGCCATCTCAAGGGCCTGACCAAACTCGGCGCCCTGTACCCCCGGTGCACCGATGCGGGCATGGTCCACCTGGCCGCGATGAGTGACCTGAAGATCCTGAACTTCAACCACGCGAGCATCTCGGACGTCGGACTGGAGCATGTCGCGGGACTGAAGGGGCTCGAGCACCTGGTCCTGAGCAGCACGAAGGTCACGGACAAGGGCCTGCCCCACGTCGCGGGCCTGGCCAACCTGCAGATCCTGCGGCTGGAGTTCATCGACCTGAGTGACGCCGGGCTCAAGCACGTGGCGGGCCTCAAGAAGCTGCGGGAGTTGCATCTCCTGGGCACGACGGTGACGGCCGACGGGGTGGCGGCCCTTCGCAGGAGCCTGCCCCGCACGAAGATCTATCCCAGTCCGATCCAACTGACGTCGGTTCACCTGGGGGGCACGCGTGCGACGGACGAGGACGTGCGACGGCTGGGCAACCTGACGCGGCTTCGCAACCTGCGGCTCAATGCCACCCGCCTGACCGATGCGGGGCTGGTCCACATCAGGAAGCACGTTGGGCTGGAGGGCCTGAACATCGCCTCCACGAAGATCACCGATGCGGGGCTGGCGAACCTTGCTCCGCTGACGAAGCTGAAGTGGCTGAGCTTGTACGGCACGGGGGTTGGCGACGCGGGGCTGGCCCACGTGGCGAAGCTGGATCGGCTCGAGTCGCTCTTCCTGCATCGCGCGACGGTCACCGACAAGGGCGTCGCCCTGCTGGCCGGGCTGCCGCGGCTCAGGACGCTGGACCTGGCCCGCACGAAGATTACCGACGCGGGCCTGGAGACGCTGGCGGAGGCGACCGACCTGAAGTACCTCAATCTTGCCAATACCGCCGTCACCGACGCGGGGCTGGTCCACGTGGCCAAGCACAAGAAGCTCTACACGCTGAGCCTTTACGACACGCACGTGACGGATGCGGGCCTGGCGCACCTGGCCGGCCTGACCGACCTGCAGTTCCTGTTTCTCTACCACACGCAGGTGACCGACGCGGGGTTGAAGCACCTGTCGGGCCTGGCCAAGCTCAAGCGGCTGGAGCTGTCCCGTACGGGGGTGACCGATGCGGGACTGGCCCACCTGGCGAAGCTGGCGGCCCTGGAAGTGCTCCTGCTGAAACAGACCAAGGTCACCGGCGCCGGCGTGCGTCAACTCCGCCAGGCCCTGCCGCGCACGGACATCCGCCTGCGGTGAGCGAACGCGCGGGCGAGGGGGGCTTGCTTGACGCCCGGGCGCCGCGCCGGGATAATCCCCCCGTTGATCTCAGGAAGACATCCACATCGGCACGGGCCGCGGGAGTGAACGAATGGGCGCAATGAGAACGATGCAACTGGGCACGACGGGTGCGGAGGTCAGCAGTCTGTGCTTCGGCGCGATGCGCTGTGGAACGCTGAACGACTACGCCGAGTCCTGCCAGCTGCTGGACCTGTTCACCACCGCCGGCGGGGACTTCATCGACACGGCCAACTGCTACTCCAAGTGGTATCCCGGCGGCAAGGGGGGCGACAGCGAAGACGTGCTCGGGCGCTGGATGGCCGAGCGGGGAAACCGTGATGAGTTGTTCCTCGCGACCAAGGTCGGCGTGGACTACCAGGACACGCCGCTGAGCCTGGGTGCCGAGGCGATCGCGACCGAATGCGAGCGAAGCCTCAAGCGACTGGGTACCGACCGGATCGACCTGTACTACGCGCACCTGGACGACCGGGCTACTCCGCTGGACGAGACGCTCGAGGCGCTGACCGCGCTGGTCGAGGCGGGCAAGGTCCGGTTCATCGGGGCGAGCAACTACCGTGCGTGGCGGCTGGCCGATGCCGAGGCGATAAGCCGCGCCCGCGGCCTGGCGAGCTTCTGCTGCATCCAGCAGCGGTACACGTATTTTCGCCCGCGCCCGGGCGCGACGTTCGGCCTGCAGGTCTCGGCCAACACGGACCTGATGGACTTCTGCGCCGCGCGGAACATGACCCTCCTGCCGTACTCGCCCCTGCTGGGCGGCTCGTATGTGCGTCCGGATAAGCCTCGTCCCGCCCAGTACGTCGGCCCGGACAGCGACGCGCGGATGGCCGCCCTGGAGGCGGTGGCTGCCGAAACCGGTGCGACCGTTCACCAGGTGATTCTCGCCTGGATGCTGAATCACCCCCAGTCGGTCCTGCCGGTGTTCTCGGCGCGGAACCCGGACCAGATGCACGAGAACCTCGGCGCCCTGGACGTGACACTAACGGACGAGCAGATGACCTGCCTGAACGACGCCGCCCCCGCCGACGAGTAAGCGGGGCGCCTACCCGTCCAACTTGACCGCCGTGCCGTAGACCAGCAGTTCGGCCGCCGTGCCCACAACGCTCGTGGTCATGTAACGGACGTTGATCACCGCGTCGGCGCCAAGTTCAGCCGCCTGGGCGATCATCCTGCTGGTGGCCGTCGCGCGGGCCCGGCCCATCATCTCGGTGTACTCGGTCAACTCACCGCCAAGGATCAGCCTGACGATTGCCGACAGATCCTTGCCCAGCCAGATGGCGAAAACGGTGTGGCCCTGGACGAGGCCGAGACTCTCGGTGACCTGGCGGCCGGGGACCTCGTCGGAGTTCAGCAGGAGCACGTCGGCGTCGGGCCCCGCCGGTGGGGGCGCCTCTACCGGCGCCTTGTGCATCCACTGCTCAAGCCCGAGCGTGACCAACACCACGAGAATGCCGCCCAGCAGGGCGAAGATCGCCACTTGCAGCCACAGCGGCGCAGGGGTCTCGGCGCCAACCAGGACATACCAGGTCAGTCCGCCGAACACCGTGACGAACAGGCCCAGCACGAACGCCAGCGAGCCGATCTGTCGAATGATCTTCATGTTCGGCCCTTTCGCTATACGTGGTCTATTTTCCGGCCAGTTCCGCAAGTTCGGCGGCGCTCAGGGCGCGGGTGTAGAATCGCACCTCGTCGATCAGCCCGGTCGCCACGACGCCTTCGGGACGTCCGCCGATCCACAGGTCGTGATCGTTGGTGGCCAGCGGGCCGGTGGGGGTCTGCTGGTCCTCCTGTTTGCCGTCGACCGTCAGCGTCACCGTCTTGCCGTCGTAACTCATCGCCACGTGGTGCCATTTGTCGTCGGCGATGTCCGCGGCGCCGGCGAGGTGAAGCGCCTCGCCGCCGTCGGCGGTATGCACCAGCCCGTGGACGGTCCCGTCAACGCCCGTCCAGAGATCGAACCGGCGGGCGTCGGTCTCTTCGGGGAAGATCGGCCCGGCCTTCCAGATGATGTAGTGATGATCGCCGGTGTTCTTGAACTTCGTCCAGGCCGCGATGGTGTAGGTCGGGGCGTTGAGGCAGGGGCAGGCCTTGATGACGACGTAGTCCTCGCCGTTGAACTCCAGCGCCGTGCCCTTCTTGCCCTGAACCCATTTGAGTCCGGGCGGGACCTGCCCCGTTCTCTTGCACACCGCGCTGCCGACGACCTGCCCCGACCCTTCGTCGAAGGTCCAGTAGCCTTTCAACGCCGGATCCAGCGACGCCCCGCATCCGCCGAGCACACAGGCCGCCAGCCCAACGCACGCCACGAGAACAATCGATCTGTCCATCATAAGTGCCATCCCTTTCTCCCGGCCTGCTTGTTTCGCCGGGGCACGTGGTCTTTCCGCACGATAAACCCCGCCCGGCGTGGCTGTCAAGGGGCGAAAGCGGTCCCGTCAGGGACCATCGACAATAGCAGGATGCCGTGGGCTGCGGCGCAGCCGCAACCACGTATTCTCGAATGGAGGCAACGTGGTTGCCGCTTCGCGTCAAGCCACGACACCCGCGCCGTTCTCATACCGTCCCTGGCGGGACGAGAATGGTCCGGCCTACTTGGCGCGGACGTCGTAGCACAGGAGGATGTCCTGGTCGCGGATGTAGAGCTTGCCGCCCGCGATCACCGGGTGGGCCCAGGCCTTCATCTTGCTGCGACGAGGCTGGTCGAACCGCCCGGCCTGTTGGTAGCTGTCGGGGGTGGCCTTGACCAGCGTGATCGGGCCGGTCTCGTCGCGACAGTAGAGCATGCCGTCGGCGTACAGCACGGAGCACTTGCCCGACTTGTCGCTCTTCCAGAGCACCTTGCCCGTCGCGTGGTCCAGGCACGTCAGGAACTTGGGGTTGTTGCAGCCGTACAGGGCCTTGCCCACCAGCACGAGCCCGCCGTGGTGGTTGTTCATCTCCTTGGTGAAGTAGACCTGCTTTGCTTCCAGCCCGTCGGCGGTCTTGACGATCTTGGCCAGCCCCGCGCCGGTCTTGTAGTCGCTGGAGGCGAACACCGTTGCGCCCGAGATGATGGGCGTCATCACGTTCACGTCGCCCCAGTCGGCGTGGTGGGCCGGCTCGGTGTAGCGCCACAGCAGCTTCCCGCCGTCGGCCGCCACGGCGACAACGCTGGCGGCGGTGAAGGCCACGTACTGCTTGACGCCGCAGATCTCGGCCTTGACGATCGACGAGTACGACGCCTTGTCGCCGATCTTCGCCGCCCAGACGGTCTTGCCCGTCGCCTTGTCCAGGGCGACGATCGAGCCTTTGGGCCCGCCCGGCGTGCAGAGCAGGCGGTCGCCGTCGATCAGGACCGATTCAGCGAAGGCCCAGCGCGGCAGGACCCCGCCGAAGTCCTTGACGTAGTCCACCGACCAGACGACCTTGCCGTTCTTGCGATTCAGGCATGCCAGCGTCCCGCCCGCGCTGAGGCCGTACACGCGATCGCCGTCAATCGTCGGCGTTGCTCGCGTGCCGGGAGAAAAGCCCTTGTATCCCGCCGGCGCGATGGGGCTGGCCCATATCTGCTTGCCCTTACCGCCCGCACTGACGTCCAGCGCGAAGACCGTCGCCCTGCCGCCCTTGTCGCCCATCGTGTACAGCACGTTGCCCACGATCGCCGGGCCGCTGTAGCCCTCGCCGATGCCCCGCGCCTGCCACAGCAGCTTCGGTCCGCCCTTGGGCCAGGTCTTCAGCAGGTCCGTCTCCGTGCACTTGCCGTCGCGATTGACTCCGCGCCACTGGGGCCAGTCGGCCGCCGCCGCACCGAAAGCACTCCACGTCAAGGCTGCCAACGCAAGCAGAATCGTGATCTTTGTCTTCATCGCAGGTCTCCAGGTTGCCCGATATCGCAAGTATGTACTGCCACATAGCCTATCACGCCGGTCCGCTGGTGTGAAGAACCCTGCCGCGGGAAATGGGGGTAGGGCGGGCGTCCGGGCGGGTTAAATGGACCGTGGCGAGCGAGGACTAGGCGAGAATCAGGGAGTGTGCCCGTGGTCAGTACAAGAACGGTAGTTGCATGGTGTGCGTGGGTTATCATGGCGGGCGCTGTCTCCGCGCGGGCGGCCGACGACCAGTGGCCTCGATTCCGCGGGCCCAACGGCTGCGGCGTCAGCAGCGCGACGACCATCCCCGTCACGTGGACGGCCGACGACTACAACTGGACCGTCAGGCTGCCCGGGGTGGGTCATTCCTCGCCCGTCGTCGTTGGCGGGCGAATCTACGTCACCAGCGGCGACCGGGCGACGGCGCGCCGGACCGTGATGTGTCTCGATGCGGCGAGCGGCAAGACGCTGTGGACGCGTCATTACATGTCCAAGACGTTCCGCCAGCACCGCGACAACAACTACGCGTCGGCCACGCCCGCAGCCGACGGCGAGGGGGTGGTCGTCACGTGGATAACGCCCAAAGAACTCGTGCTGCTGGCCCTGGACCGCAACGGGCGCGACGTGTGGCGTCGCGACTTGGGGCCGTACGTGGCGATCCACGGCAACGGGGCCTCGCCGATCATCGTGGGCGATCTGGTGGTCCTGGCCAACGAGCAGGCCGACCCGAAGGCCCTGCCCACCGTCTACGTCATGCCCTGGGCGCCGAAGACCGCGGGCAAGAGCTTCCTGATCGCCCTGGACCGCAAGACCGGCAAGACGCGGTGGACGGTCCCGCGACGTAGTTCGCAGGCGGCCTACTCCACGCCGTGCGTTCGGCCCGGGGCGGGGGGACGAACGGAGATCGTCTTCTCGAGTACGTCGCATGGCATCACAGCCGTCGATGCAGCTACGGGCAAGATTGCCTGGGCGGCAGACAAGGTCTTTGTCGAGCGCTGCGTCGGCTCGCCTGTTCTGGCGCCGGGGCTCGTGATAGCCACCGACGGCCGCGGGTCTCGCGGGCGTATCCTCGCAGCCGTTCGCCCCGGTTCGGCCGCTCCGGCCCGTGCGGCGGAGGTGGCCTACCAACTCAAGCAGCCGGTTCCGCTGGTTCCCACGCCGCTGGTCAAAGGCAAACGGATGTTCCTGTGGGGCGACGCCGGACGCCTCTCGTGCATCGACGTATTGACGGGAAAGGTGATCTGGCGCGAGCGGATTCGCGGGGCGTTCTACGGTTCGCCCGTGTGCGTCAACGATCGCCTGTACTGCGTGTCGAAGACCGGCGAGGTCTTCGTCGTCGCGGCGGCCGACACGTTCAAGCTTCTGGGCCGCGTCAAACTCGGCCAGGGGTGCTTCACCACACCGGCGGTCTGCAACGGCGTGATGTACTTCCGGACCGACTCGAAGTTGTTTTCGCTCGGCGGTCGCAAGCCGTCGTGACACCCCCGAAACAGCGTGCCGTAGCTTCACGCGAAGCGGCAACCACGTGGAGGATTAGCAGCCACGTGGTTGCCGCTTCGCGTCAAGCCACGGCACGCTCGACTCTCAACACCCTACGCTTGGTGCTCGTAGAATGCGTAGCCCTCCCGAGGCCGTGTCTTGTCGTCCGGGGGGCCCCAGACCCGCCTGGAGGCGAGATAACGCGGCCTCGGGGCGGCTAGGGCGTTCCAGGGCGTTTGGCCGGGCGTTGTTGAAATGACAAAGCGCCGCCCGGCGGGGCGGCGCTTCGGTGATGGATCGGGCGGTCAGACCTTCTGGACGTTGGTGGCCTTGGGGCCCTTTTCGCCCTGGGCCAGTTCGAATGTGACCTCTTCGCCTTCGGCCAGCGACCTGAAGCCTTCGGTGGCGATGTCGCTCTGGTGGACGAACACGTCCGTGCCGTCGTCGGCGGTGATGAACCCGAAGCCCTTGGTGTCATTGAACCACTTGACTTTGCCTGTTGCCATGAACATGGCTCCTTGAATCAGCGTGGTGGATTCACAGGGGGATTCATCCAAGATCACTGACTCGCCCCCGCAGGCCGATGGGCGGTCCGCGGAGAGGACACCTGGGTGCATGCTGTAAACGAAAACGGATGCCAACCGCATTCGCCGGCAGGGCGGGGAACCTTTCTCCAGCGTCTGCCGGCCCGTGTTCTGCTTTTCTGGAGTGTTCTATCGGTCCGCGCGTATGGAAAACAAGAGCAATAATTCACGCCCGACTGACCGTCAGCGTCTGTAGATAGCGTAGCCGATGTATCCGGCGTAGCCGGCGAGCATGAGGGCCGCTTCCCAGCGGTCGAGCATGCGCCTCCTGCCGGTGAACATGGTGATGAACAGCACGAGCGAGGCGGCCATCAGCACGCCGGCGTCGACGTTGAAGGCCGACGAGTAGTCCACCGGATTGACCAGGGCGCTGATCCCGAGGACCATCAGAACGTTGAAGACGCACGATCCGACGACGTTGCCCACCGCGATGTCGCAGCGTCCCCTGCGGGCCGCAACCGCAGAGGTGACCAGTTCGGGCAGGGACGTGCCCACCGCGACAATCGTGCAGGCGATCAACTTCTCGCTGACGCCCAGATGCCTTGCCACGTCAATCGCGCCCTCGACGGTCAGGTGGCCGCCCGCGAACAGTCCCCCCATCCCGCCGACCACCATCAGGGCCGACGCCCACCCCGGATAGACCGCTACGTCGTGATCCGTCGATGACTCGGTGCGCGTCAGCGCGAACGTGTAGGCCATGAAGCCGCCGAACAGCACGAGCAGCACGAGCCCGTCGATACGACTGAGTTGACCGTCGCCCACCCCGCCGTGCCAGGAATCGTAGACCAGGGCGAGCATCACGCCGGTGGCCAGCAGGACAAACGGGATTTCCTTCCAGACGGTGTTCCTCAGGACGCTCAGTGGGCGGACCAGGCCCGCCACGCCGAGGATCAGAAGGATGTTGGCCAGGTTCGAGCCGATGATGTTGCCGAACACGATCGCGTGCTGGCCGCGGTAGGCCGCCAGCGTGTTGATGACCAGTTCAGGCGCCGAGGTGCCCAGGGCCACTACCGTCAGGCCGATCACGATCTCCGGGACGGCGAGTTTCTTGGCGATGGACCCGGCCCCGCGAATGAGGGCCTCGGCGCCGGTGATCAGCAGGATGATTCCGCCGACAATGAAGACTATGGGCAGCAGTAACGCCATATCCGGTATCCGTTTGCACTGACGTTGCACGTCTCGTGATTTCGGGGTTCGTCCGTGTGGTCACGGTTGTACGCACCCGCCCTGCGCCAGTCAAGAACAACTGCCCCGGGGCCACCATCCTCCGCGCCGGGTGCCGCCTATGAAGAGCGAGAGATCAAGATAAATCTCCCATGGCTCTT
>CAZVEV010000132.1:0-15139 GCA_964625865.1 uncultured Planctomycetaceae bacterium
TGGCGGTCTTCTCAAAGCGGCAAGATGCCGCTTCTACACTACCCGCCCGACAATCCTGCCCGGACGCAGTACTGGCTTGGCGACGGTCCATCCGGCCCGCAGTTGTCCATTGGCGTGGACGGCGTATCTCGCGGAGTCTATAGTAGCCGGACCGTCGATTCAGAGACACCGAGACGCGCCACGCATGCCGAAGGAGTATGAGATGAAGAACATCGTTTGGATGGCCGTCGTACTGCTGTCGTTTACAGCCGCCCTGTCGGCCGCCGTGGCGCCGACGACGACGCTCAAGAACAGCACGGTGATTGCGCTGTGGCCCAAGGGCACGCCGGACTACGAAGGCAAGGGCGGGGGCGAGAAGGCGACCGCCTCGCCCAAGGGCGAGGGCTCGATTACCCGCATCACCAACGTCTCGAAGCCAACGATCTCCGTCCGCACGCCGCCCAAGGCGACGGGCCCCTGCCCGGCCGTCATCGTCTGTCCCGGCGGCGGGTACGGGATCCTCGCCTACGACCTGGAAGGCACGGAAGTGGTCGACTGGCTCAACTCGATCGGCGTCGCCGGCGTGCTGCTGAAGTACCGCGTCCCGCGCCAGCGCGACGGCGCCCTCCAGGACGCCCAGCGGGCCGTCAGTATCGTCCGACACCGCGCCAAGGAATGGAACATCGACCCGAAGCGGATCGGCATCCTGGGCTTCTCTGCCGGCGGACACCTGGCCGCTCGCACGTCGACCAACTACACCAAACGTGCCTACAAACCCGTCAACGCCGCCGACGCCGCCGACGCCGCCAGTTGTCGCCCCGACTTTGCCGTCCTGATCTACCCGGCCTACCTGACGGGCAAGGGCGGCGGGCTGGACACCGACACGCTCCCGGTGACGCGCGAGACCCCCACCACGTTCATCGCCGTGGCGTTCGGCGACCGGTTCACCCCCGGCGCCCTGAACTACTTCGCCGCCCTGCACAAGGCCAAGGTGCGCTCCGAGTTGCACGTCTTCCAACTCGGCGGCCACGGCTGCGGCCTGCGAAAGACCGACGCAACGATCACCACCTGGCCCGCCCGCTGCGAACAGTGGATGCGAAGCACAGGGCTTCTGGACAAGAAACCGTGACCGGTGTTGGTTAAGAGTTGAAGGTTGGAATCGTAGGGCGTGCAACTGGCTTGCACGCGGAACGGATGCACATTCGTCCCGCGTGCAAACCAGTCACACGTCTTACGCGCCGGATGACGGTCCACGGGGAACGAGCGGCGGCGGATTCGTTTCTCGCCGCGCATCCTCGGCCTGGTCGCTTCAGCGATCCAGGGCTGTTCATCCGGTCCATGCGCCTCGCGCGCCTGTTCCCCGTACACCGCGTCACGGACATCACGTTGGGAGGAACACCTGCGATGTTTCGACGTTCGCCCTTCTTGAAAAAACCGCCCTGTGAACGAGAATCCTCTTGACAGGGCCCACCTCGTCGACTAGAATACCCGGTTGAGTGGAGTTCGACCCGTGCCGAGCCGGCGCGGAGACTCCGCAAGACAGAGCCCCGAGATGGGATTTCCGGCCAGGCCGGAGGGCCTCTGCGGATCAGCGAGAATCAAAGAGCAGGATCTAATCAGGAGAGTGAGCTATGTTGAGAACAGGACTTCGGATCGCCATGCTTGCGGCAGTCGTCTTCGCAGTCACGGGCGGCGCACGGGCGGCCATTGTCGCGTTTGAAGCCGAGAGCGGAACGCTGGGGGCGAACTACACCACCCTCGCTGATGTGGCCGCGGTAGGCGGGTCCTACATCGCCCCGATCGGCGATCAGACGGGAGACAGTCCGGATCACGCCGACGATCTGGCGGAGTACTCGGTGACGCTGACGGTCGGCACGTACGACCTGTACGCCCGCATCCTCGTCGAGTCGGCGCCGGAGCAGGGCCCGGAAAACGACAGCGTATTCATTGGCAACGGGTTCGGGAGCAAGACGACAGGCGTGAACGATGACTGGATCAAGGTGAACAACCTCCACGAAGGCGGAAACAGCTACACCAACCCGGAAAGTGCGGAGATCACCAACGACACGTACAACTGGGTGAAGTTCTCCCTCCAGGTCACCCAGGACGAGCCGGTCCCGCAGTTCGAGTCGCTTGGCGGGACCGAGACGTTCCAGATCGGCCATCGCGAGGACGGCTTCCGGGTCGACGCGCTGGCCTTCGTGACGGCGGGCGAAACGCCGTCGTCGGCAGACCTGACCGCCGCGATTCCCGAGCCGGCGACGCTTCTTGTCATGATGGCCGCGGGCCTTCCTGCTGTGCTGAAGCGCAAGCGATAGTCCCGACCAACGCCGGGGCCGGCCTGCGGCGGGCACGTCGTCATAGGGGAAGATCTTTCTCATTTGGCTCTTGACGAGGCGGGGCTCGTGTGGTATGGTTCCTCGCGCTGGCCCAGGGATGGGCTCTGGGCCTCAACGACTCCGCGAAATGAGCCTTGCGGAGGTGTCGGGTGGTCACGTTCACGGGCAGAGAGGATCAGGCGGGCGCTGAACTCTCGGTCTATCTTCCAATTCCCCACGGAAAGAGGTTAGCCATGCACTCACAGACACGAATCAGCACAACCGTTGTTCTGGTCGCCGCGGCGGTAGTCGGCATCGTCTCGTCGGCGCAGGGGGCGCTGCCCCTGACGCCGGTGGCCCTGACGGACACCGACGGGGCGTTGGGCCCGGGCCTCGGGGCCGGGGTCGAGTTCAATATACTGGTGACCGCTCGCATCTCCAATGCGGGCGACGTGGTGATCCACACGACCCTCGATGTTGGCGGCAGCGTCACGTACAGTAACAACGCTGGCGTATGGCGGGCCGGGGTCGGGACCTCGCCCGCCATTATCGCGCGCGAGGGCGAAGACGGGGCGCTGGGGCCGGGGCTGGGCACGGGGGTGGTGTTTACCGGCTCGCTGGACGACCTGGTCAATCCGGCGACCAACACCGTCGCTGTCGGCGGTCAGCTTTCCGGTACGGGCATCAACAGCTTCAACAACAGCGGCGGCTGGCTGATCGCCTCCGGCGGCAACCCGTCGATCATTGTTCGCGAGGGGACGGACGGGGCCCTGGGTCCGGGCCTGGGCACGGATGTCACGTTCCAGAGCGCCGGCAGTCGCATGTCTATCGGCGGCGGGGGCGACGTGGCGTTCCCGGCGGCGATCTGGGGAGGGAGCACGACCTCGAGCAACGGCGTGTGGCGCGTGGTCTCCGGCGGCTCGCCCGCCGCGATTGCCCTGAACAACACCGATGGGGCCAAGGGCCCGGGGTTGGGCACCGGTGTGACCTTCGCGAACGTCACGACGGGGGTGGCCCCGTCGATCAACGCCGCCGGTACGGTGACGTTTCGGGCTACACTCGCCGGCACCGGGATTACGTCGGCCAATGACGACGGGTTCTGGCGGTCGACCGGCGGGGGCAGCCCGGCGGCCATCGCTCTTACCGGAACCGACGGCGCCCAGGGGCCCGGACAGGGCGCAGGCGTGAACTTCGGCGACCTCGGCAACGTCGCCAAGATCAACGATACCGGAACGGCCACCTTCCGCGGCCTGATGACCGGCACGGGCATCAGCACGTCCAACGACAGCGGGATCTGGAAGGTCGCGGGCGCCGGCAGTCCGGCCGCCGTCGCACTGGAAGGCACGGACGGCGCTCAAGGTCCGGGGCTGGGCGGCGGGGTGTACTACGGCAACTTCGGCGGCGACCCGCAGCAGATCAACGGCAGCGGCGATATCGCGTTCTGGGGCACGCTGACCGGCAGCGGCGTGACGACCGCTAACGACGAGACGATCTCCATCGTGCCCAACGGCGGCAGCCCGGTCGTTGTCGCCCGGGAGGGCACGGACGGTCCGCTGGGCCCGGGTCTGGGCGCCGGCGTGACCTTCAGGCACAGCGGCCTGAACGGGCCGGTCATCAACGCCGCCGGACAGATGGCGTTCACCAGTGACATTACCGGCACGGGCATCGATTCCAGCAACGACAAAGGCATCTGGTACTACGCCGGCGGGTCCCCCGTGCTTGTCGTCCGCGAGGGCGACGTGGTGGACGTCGACCCCGGCGTGGGCGTCGATAACCGCACGGTGGTCGGCATCAGCATGAGCGTCACCGGCGGCGGGCAGGACGGGTACGAGACGCCCCTGAACGAATCGGGGCAACTGACGTTCGGGTTGACCTTCAGCGGCGGCAGCAGGGGCATCTTCGTGGCCACCATCCCGGAGCCCGCATCGGCCTCGCTCCTGCTGGTCACCCTGGCCGGTGCGACGTTGCGGCGCAGGAGAAGGTAGACCCCGGGAGGCGGCCGGTCCTCGGTCCGGACTACTTCCGCGTCTTCTTCCTGCGGCGGCCCTTGGGCTTGTCTTTGGTGCTGATGCGCTTGTTGTGCAGGCGCTGGAGGTCTTCCCAGGCCTTCTGGGCCATCCGGATGTTGTGGGCGACCATCATGTCGGCCATCTGCTGCGTGATCTGCCGCGTCCGCTTGACCTCTTCCATGTGGCGCTTGCCCGCCCAGACCCGGACGGCCATCTCCACGCGCTGCTTCTGTTCTTCGCTGAGCTGCTCGCGGGTCTTGGGCGGCTTGCCTGACCTGACGGGCCCCTCGAGCCTTGCCCGCTGGGCGTCGGTGAAGATCTGCTCGACGATGTGGCGTTCGGTCGAGGCGCGGACCTTGGCGATGGCGCGGAGGTCGGCGTGTTCCTTGAAGTCCGAGAGCATGACGCCCTGGGCGAAGCAGACCTTGCGTATCTGCTCGACCTGCTCGTCGCTGAGGCGCCAGCGCCGGTTCCTCGCGACCATCTCCTGGCCGAACTTGTAGCCTTCCAGCGTCCCCTTCTGCCCGTCGGTCAGCAGCTTGAAGATCTTGCGCTTGAAGCGGTCGACGACGGCCTTGCGGTCGTTCTCGACGGCCTTCTTCTTGTTCATCAGGTCGCAGGCCTCGCCGGTCTTGCGGGCGGCCGACGCGGCGAGGAAGTCCTTGACGATCTTGTCGTACTTCGCGTCGTTGCGCCAGCTCCAGCGCTGCAGCTCGCGGGTCAGTTCGGCCAGGATCGGCTTGATCGCTTCGAGTTGCTTGTCGCTCAGGTCGAGCGTGTCCTTGAGCAGGTCCATCTCGCAGAGCGTGGCGGGGTTGTTCTCCCAGATCGCCGCCCTCGCCGGGCCCCCCGTCATCACGAGACCGGCGACGATCACCGCCGCCGCTGTCGAATACGTCATGGTTCGCGCCATACGCCGTCCTTCCGTACCTAGTGGCGCGCCTTGTCGATCCCGTGGCGTTTGCGCCGACGGGCGGTGTCTCTCTGATGCTGGGCGCGGATGCGATTGAAGTAGTCGCGGGCCTTCTTGGCCAGCATGATGTTGTGTCTCACCATCATGTTGGTCATCTGCTGGGTGATCTTCTGGGTCCGGGCGACTTCCTCCATATGGCGTTTTCCCGCCCAGAGACTGACGGCCAGCTCCACGCGCTTCTTCTGCTCCTCGGTCAGTTGCTCACGGGTCTTGACCGGCCCGCCGGTCTTGACGGGGGCCTCGAGCTTGCTCCGCTGGGCGTCGGTGAAGACGTTCTTGACGATGTACTGCTGCGTCGAGGCGCGGACCTTGGCAATGGCGCGGACGTTGGCGTGCGCGGTGAAGTCGGCCAGCATCGTCCCCTGGGCGTAGCAGATCTCGCGGATCTGCTCGATCTGATCGTCGCTGAGACGCCACCGCTTGTTCCGCGCGACCATCTCCTCGCCAAGCCTGTATCCCTCAAGCGTGCCCTGCTGGGCGACGGTCAGTTCCTTCGAGATCTTCCGCTTGAAGCGCGCCACGACGGCCATCCGATCGCCTTCGATGGCCTTCTTCTTGTTCATCAGCTCGCAGGCCTCGGCCGTCTTGCCCTCGGACGTCGCCTGCTTGAAGTCCTTCAGGACCTTGTCGTACTTCTCGTTGTTCCGCCAGCTCCATCGCTGCAGTTCGCGGGTCAGTTCAGCGAGGATCGGCTTGATCGCATCGAGCTGCTCGTCGGTCAGTTCGAGCTTCTCTTTGAGCAGCTCCATTTCACAGAGCTTGCTAACGTTGTTGTCCCAGACGGCGGCCTGCCCCGGCCGGCCGACCAGCACAACGGCGACCGCGACGACCCCCATCACCGCAAGATATCGCATGCTGCCCATCATACGCCTGCCTTTCTCGCGCATACACCTACTGCCATCGAACGCCATATTCATTGTATCATATCGGCCGCCGGAGAAAAGAAAGAAAGCCTGTTCGCGGCGCGGTTCATTGACAGGCGGCGCGAGGCGAAGTATAAGACCCGCGAGACGGATGACCCATGGCCAAGGCCCTCGAATTACTCATGGTTGCCGATTCGGACGACCAGGCGTCGCGCTACACCGAGGCGCTTCGCCGGGGCGGCTATGAACCGGCCGTCCGGCGGGTCCGGAGCGTACCGGCCGTCGTAGAGGCGCTGGGGGAGCAGGCCCATTGGGACGTCATCGTCGCCGACGCGGCGGCGCAGGACATCGACGGCCTGAAGGCGCTGACCCGGCTGGCCGGACGGAATCCGGGCGTGCCGCTGGTGTTGGTAGCCGATAACGCAACGTCGGGCAACGCGGGGACCTGCGCCCGGTGCGTGACTCCTGCAGACCTGGCCGCCGCGGTCGACCGGGCCGTCGGCGAGATCACGATCGACCTGGAGTCCGACACGTTTCTCCTCCGGGCGCTGATGGCGGGCACGACCGACCGGATCTACTTCAAGGACCTCCGGGGGCGGTTCCTCATGATCAGCCAGGCGGTGGCCGACATGTTCGACCTGGGCGATCCGTCTGACGCGGTGGGCAAGACGGACTTTGACTTTTTCACCGACGAGCACGCCGAGCAGGCCTTCGCCGACGAGCAGCAGGTCATTGCCACCGGCTTGCCCGTGGTCGCCAAGGACGAGAAGGAGACCTGGCCGGACGGACACGAGACGTGGGTCTCGACGACCAAGCTGCCGCTTCTCGACGCCGACGGGCACGTGATAGGCACATTCGGCATCTCGCGCGACATCACCGAGCAGGTCCTCGCCCGCCAGGAGCAGCAGCACCTCGAGGCCCAGTTGACCCAGGCCCAGAAGATGGAGGCCACCGGGCGACTGGCCGGGGGGATGGCACACGACTTCAGGAACCAGTTGACCGTCATTCGCGGCTACTGCGACATCCTGTTGCGCCAGTTGGCCCAAGACGATCCGTCCCGTTTGTCGATCGAGGAGATCCGCGCCGCGGCCGAGCGGTCGGCGGGCGTGACGGGGCAACTGCTGGCCTTCAGTCGCAGGCAGGCGGTCTCGCCACAGGTGCTCGACGTCAGCAACGTGCTCCGCGAGATGGAGGGCTCGCTGGCGCAGATGCTCGGGGAAGACATCACCGTCTCGATGGTGCTCTCGCACGGGCGGGCCTGCATTCTGGCCGACCCGGCGCAGGTGCAGCAGGCGCTGATCAACATGGCCGTCAACGCCCGCGACGCCATGCCGGGCGGGGGCCACCTGACAATCGAGACCGCGACGACGGACCTGGACGACGACTACGTCCGGCGCCACGTGGGCGCCAAGGGCGGCCCGCACCTGATGATCACCGTCAGCGACACGGGCACGGGGATGGACCAGGCCACGTGCGAGCAGATCTTCGAACCGTTCTTCACGACCAAGGACAAGGGCAAGGGGACGGGGCTGGGGCTGTCGATGGTGTACGGGTTCGTCAAGCAGACCGGCGGGACGGTGACCGTCTACAGCGAGGTCGGGCATGGCTCGACGTTCACGATCTATCTGCCGCTGACCGCAGCGCCAGGCGAGGGTAGCGCCGAGCCGGCGGGGCCTGAACCGGCGGCGCGGAGTGAGGCGAGAGGCACCGAGACGATCCTGGTCGCCGAGGACGAGGACGCCGTCAGGGAACTGATCGCCCGTGTGCTGCGGCGCAGCGGCTACACCGTGCTGGAGGCCGGCAACGCACGCGAGGCCATGCCGCTGGGCGAGCACTACGACGGGGCGGTCGACCTGCTGATCACCGACGTGGTCATGCCCGGCATGAGCGGGCCGGAACTCGCTCAGTGCCTCCAGCCCATCCGCCCGAACATGCCCGTCCTGTTCCTGTCCGGCTACACCGCCGAGGCGATGGCCCCCCACGGCATGCTGAACGGGCAGGCCGAGCTTCTCACCAAACCGTTCGCCCCGGTCGCCCTGACCCGAACCGTCCGCCGCATCCTCGACGAACGGAAGGAACGAACCGACGACGCAATACGTTGACGCCTCGCACGGAGACATCATCGTTTAGCGGCCGATCGTCAGATCGGCGGTCCTTCCCCTTCGTCGCCTTCACTCCGGGACGACGCGGTTGGTCCAAGCGTCCGCGACTGCTAGAATGCCCCCGTGAACGGACCGTTTGACATCATCGTCATCGGCGGCGGACATGCGGGCACCGAGGCCGCCGCCGCCGCCGCGCGCCTGGGGGCGTCGGTGGGGCTGGTCACGCTCGATGCGGCCACCATCGCCGAGATGTCGTGCAATCCCGCAATAGGCGGGGTGGGCAAGGGGCAGATCGTGCGCGAGATCGACGCGATGGGCGGCCTGATGGGCCTGGCTGCCGATGCGACCGGCATCCAGTTCCGGATGCTCAACAGTTCCAAGGGCCCGGCTGTCTGGGGGCCCCGTGCCCAGGTGGACCGCCACGCCTACGCCCGGTGGGTCCAACGCCGGCTTGCCGCAATCGACAACATTAGCGTTATCGAGGGCGAGGCCGAGGCTGTCCTGACCGAAAACGGTCGCGCCGCGGGGGTGAATGTCGCGGGGGCGGAGATCCGCTGCGGCGCGGTAATCGTTACGGCCGGTACGTTCCTCCACGGCCTGATGCACCTGGGGCAGCGCACCTGGCCCGGCGGGCGCTATGGCGAACCGGCCGCCGGGGCCCTGAGCGAGTCTCTCCGGCAGTGCGGCCTGGAACTGGGGCGCCTCAAGACCGGCACGTGCCCGCGAATCGCCTCCGAGACCATCGACACCGATCTCTGCACGCGGCAGGACGGCGATACGGCGCCCCAGCCGTTTTCTTTCATGAACGACTCGCTCGACGTCGAGCAGGTTCCTTGCTGGCTGACGTCCACCACGCCCGAGATCCACCGGACGATTCGCGAGAACTTCCACCGCGCCCCGCTCTACACCGGACAGATCGCCTCGACCGGCCCGCGGTATTGCCCCTCCCTCGAAACCAAGATCGAACGGTTCGCGGACAAGGACAGCCACCTGGTCTTTGTCGAGCCCGAAGGCCTGCCCGCCAACACCAACTGGGTCTACCTCAACGGGGTCTCGACGTCCCTGCCCGCCGACGTGCAGGACGTCATTATCGCCCACATCCCGGGGCTGGAGCGGGCGAAGATCCTCCGGTACGGCTACGCCATCGAATACGACTACGCCCCGCCGACGCAACTAAAGGCGACCCTTGAAACCAAGGCCCTGGGCGGCCTCTATCTTGCGGGCCAGGTCAACGGGACCACCGGCTACGAGGAAGCCGCCGCCCAGGGCCTGCTGGCCGGCGCCAACGCGGCGGCCGAACTGGCCCGGACAGATCCGCTGGTGCTCGGACGCGATGAAGCCTACATCGGCGTGATGATAGATGACCTTGTCACAAAAGGAGTTACCGAGCCGTACCGCATGTTCACCAGCCGGGCCGAGCACCGCCTGGCCCTGCGGGCTGACAACGCAGACCGGCGACTGACCCCCATCGCCAAACGTATGGGACTGATCGATGACGCCCGGTGGTCGCGATATCAAGCCACCGCGAAGGCCACCGATCGCGCCGGCGAGTTATTCGACACCACACGAATTGATGGCGTGTTGATTTCTCAACTTCTTCAAAGACCAGGCGTTACGCTTGAGAGTATCCTCGCTGAACACCGCGACGAGAACTGCGGCGAACTGGCGGACCTGTATCAGGCCAACCGCCGAGCCGTCGCGTCACGCGCCATCGACGCTCGCTACGCCGGCTATCTCGCCAAGGAAGCGAAGGCCCTGAAGCGCATGCAGGACCTCGACCGAAAGATCATCCCCGAAGATCTTGATTATACACACGTTACACACCTGCGCCACGAGGCCCGCGAGAAGCTGACCGCCATTCGTCCCCGCTCGCTCGGCCAGGCCCTTCGCATCAGCGGCCTGACCCCCGCCGACATCACCGTCCTGGGCGTCTTCCTGGCATCGCAAGGGTAGATCGTCGCAGTGGCTCCTGGTACAGAGCAGGAGAGAGGATAAAGAGAGAAAAGACACAGAAAGAGGACGGGGATTACACGGATTGACGGATTAAGGGGATTGGGGAACAGAGGCACAGTCCGGAAAGCTGTACCAAGTGACTTGTTCATCCCCCCAATCCTTCAATCCGTGTAATCCCCGTCCTCTTTCCGTTGTCTCTTGGGCTCATCCGGATAATGCGTAGGTGGGTGCGGGCCAGTCGGGTGCATCCCTCTTGAGTAAGCAGCGCGATAGCGAGCGGGTGTCCCGTTGGCCCGTGACGCCACCGCCGGGCTTGTCCCGGTGGAGCGATGATTCGTCACTAGCCCGACCGCTGCCCACGGTTCCCCGCCACCACGGGGCTTGTCCCCGTGGGGCGATGATTGCGCCCGCGGCCGGCGGGAGATCCTTCCGAAAACTCCGCCCGAACCGACCTTCCGAGCGACGAGTCATGGCTCGGCCGGGACAAGCCCGGTGGTGGCCTCTGGCCCATGGACCTACGCATTATCCGGATGAGCCAAAGGTGAACTGCCCGGACGGAGCACTAGCATCGCGGCCAAGGGGTCTGGCATCGTCTCAGCCGCGTGCCAAGCACGCCAAGGGACCCACCCCCCTCCAGCCCACAAAGTCGGCTAGCATCGAAGCCAGACCCCTTAGCCGCGTTCCTGCGCATGTTAATCTGGGCAGCCTGTACAGGATGGATTGTTTTTCAGGCCGACCGGGGAGGGAAAAAAGTCGAGGTTTTTTCGCCTCCTGCCAGGCCGCTATTTTAATGCCATTTAGGACAAGCACTTACATGAACATCAAATCGACCCGCTGATTTAAGATCCATCCCCTTTCGATGCGATAAGAGTAGAGCGACACAAGGACGTGCCGGCCCGTCAGGACGACGGGCTGGGATCAGCGGCGGCGAAATGGACTCGCGGCGCTCCCCACGCAGAAACGGACAAGGATGTAGGCCGGATCCGGGTCGAGGCCACCATGGTGACCACGGATGCGCCAGGCCCCAGCCCGGGCCGGAGATAGTGCCTGTCAGACCGTAGCGGCAGGCCGTTTAAGAGGTTCACCAATGATTGACGTTAATGGAATCAACCCGGTATCGGCCCCGAAGGCCGTCCAGCCGACCCAGCCGCCCGCTGTCGCACAGAGCCAGACCGGCCCCGGATGGGTCGCCGACGTGGTGGATATCTCGACCGCCTCCATCCTCGCCGCCCAGATCCACGAGACCCCCGCGGTCCGCACGGACCTGGTTCAGCGCGTCAAGCAGGAGATCGAGGCCGGCACGTACGAAACCGAAGCGCGAATTGATGTAACCGTGGACAAGCTCATGGATGAGCTGTTTCCGCAGGTCTAGTTGTAACCGTTGTTAACCGGCAGCTCAGGGCCGGATGAAATCGGGCGCGGATGGAGCCGCGCCCTTTCTTTTTGCGCGGAGGGTTCAACGTCACTGACGTGCAGTCATTCTCGTCCGTCGCCAATGGGATTCAGAAGTCAAACGCCCACGGGTTCCACCCGTGGGGTCTCCGCGAACACGGATCACTTCCGAAACCGGGGTCTCGCGAACGGGTCCGCGAAGGTGACGGGTTCTCGCGGTAAGGCGTGCAACTCGTTGCACGCGGGTCGAATACCTTGTCCGCTCCGCTGCACCCCTCTTCTGAATCGCGCCCAGGATACTTTGGGTTTGACACTACTCATCGTTATGAGTAGAATTACTCAAGATAGCGAGTAATAATGGGCGATAACGGAGATACCCCATGTTCAAGCGACCAATGTATGGTGACCTGCTGAAGCGTCTGAGCGAACCCAGGCGGTTCCTCCAGGTTCTTGCCGGCGCCAGGCAGACAGGCAAGACAACGCTGGTACGGCAGGTCCTTGAGGATCTACCCGTACGGGGGCACTACGCCTCCGCCGACGAACCGATGCTGAAAGACCGCAACTGGCTTGAACAGCAATGGGAAGCGGGCCGGCTGTTGGTCGGCAAGAAGCCCAAACCGGCGGTTCTGGTTCTCGACGAGATTCAGAAGATCCCCGGCTGGTCTGAGACGCTCAAACGGTTGTGGGACGCCGACACCGCCGCCAAGCTGCCGTTGAAGGTTGTCGTACTCGGATCGGCCCCGCTGGGCATGCGCAGCGGGCTGTCGGAAAGCTTGGCCGGCCGGTTCGAGGTGATCCGTATTCCGCACTGGTCCTTGGCGGAGATGCGACAGGCATTCGGCTGGTCGCTGGAACAGTATGTCTATTACGGCGGATACCCCGGCTCGGCCCCGTTGATCGAAGAGCCGAATCGATGGCGCAGGTATATCCTCGACTCGCTGGTGGAGACGACGATTTCTCGAGACATCCTGCTGATGCGTCGTGTGGACAAACCGGCATTGCTCCGCCGGCTCTTCGAACTGGGCTGCCAGTACTCAGGGCAAGTTCTCTCTTACAACAAGATGCTGGGGCAACTGCAGGACGCCGGAAACACGACGACCCTGGCGCACTACCTGCAGTTGCTCCAAGCCGCTGAGCTGCTGGAAGGGCTCGGTAAGTTCGCAGGCCAGCGCGTTCGCCGACGAGCATCCAGCCCGAAGTTCCAGGTCCACAACAACGCTCTGATCACGTCCCAGTGGGATCTTTCACTCGAAGATGCCAGGGCGGACGGGCAGTCATGGGGCCGATTGGTGGAGTCGGCCGTGGGCATGTGGCTGGTCAATGCGGCAAAAGGCACACAGGTGTCCGTACATTACTGGGCGTCGGGCAACAGTGAAGTTGATTTTGTACTGGTCAAGGGCGCCAAGGCGGTGGCCATTGAAGTCAAGAGTTCGCGGCGACGGGGCTGGTTGTCGGGCATGGAAGCCTTTTCAAGCGAATTCGAAGTTCACAAGAAGCTGCTGGTCGGCACCGGCGGGATCCCTATTGAGGAGTTCATGACCACCGACGTGCTTAGTTGGTTCTGACCCGAAGCGGTGGTCCACGCGCGCATTGCGGAATCCCCCTCCGGTGAATCGGCGTTTCGTTCGTGGATACCCCGCCGGTCCCACTCGTGGGCGTTTGTCCGCATCGTCGATCGTGTTGCGACGCGAGGAAGTCATGTGATATCGTTGTCCAGGGCGATTCAGAGAAACAACCGTGGATCGGAGTTCGGACATGCGAGTGTGTGGTGTGATGACAGTGGCGGTCCTTGCGGTGGTGGCGGCGGTCTGTTGGACCTCGCCCGCCGGCGCCGCGACGACGTACGTGCGCAAGGGGACATGGTTCGATTCGCTGGTGGCCTCGCTGCAGGCTGACAAGGGCGGCGCGGCGAGCAAGGCGCTGTTCGACCGCCTGCTGGCGGACTTCCAGGGCCCGGAAGACCTGCGACAGATGATGATCGAGACGCAGGCGGTCTTCCACGGCCAGCCGGCGGTCAAGGGGTCGCTGCCCACGCTCGCTATGCTCTACGCGAACCAGGTCGCAGACGAGACGATCCGCACCAAGGCCAGGGCCCTGGCGGGGAGGGCAGCCTCGGTGGCCGACGTCCGGAAGGTCCGCGGGCTGTTCTACAAGTCGCGTATCCCGGCCGCCGTCAAGCTGGCGCGAGCGACGCTCGCATACGTTCAAGCGGAGGCCAAGCGCCCGCAGATGGCCGCCGATCTGGCATCCATCGAGCGCAGGATCGGCGCCGCCGGCGCCGAGGCGGACTGGGTCGCCCTGTACGCCGACCTCTGCCGTCTGCGACGACGGATCCTCTTCAGCCATCCCGCCCTGGACTTCGAGAAGCTGCTGATCAGCAAGCACGCCCCGGGGGCGTACAGCCATAACTGCGACCAGTACCTCGGCAGGCACAGCCGCCCGGGCGAGGGCCTGGTGGTCCTGACCGACTGGAAGGCCCGCCCAAAGGCGACGACGCTGCTGAAGGGCAAGCTCCCTCGGGGCGACACGGCCCACCCGATGCTCTCGTTCGATGCGGAGCGCGTGATCTTCGGCTTCTGCGACCACACGAAGCGTGACAGGCGGTTCTTCATCTACGAGGGCGCGATGGACGGATCGTCGGTGCGACAGTTGACCGGCACGCCGAGCGATCCGATGGAGGGCTGGGGCGGTCGCAAGACGGTGACCATCGAGGACTTCGACCCGGCCTACCTGCCCGACGGCGGGTTCGTCTTCACCTCCACGCGCAGCCAGAACTTCGGCCGATGCCACGGCGGGCGCTACACGCCCTCGTACCTGCTGTGCCGCGCCGACCTGCCGCCGGCGGGCCCCGCGACGCGAATCCACCAGATCTCCTACGCCGAGGCCAACGAGCACTATCCCTCCGTGCTGAACGACGGGCGGATCGTCTTTACGCGGTGGGAGTACATCAACCGCAACCAGATCGCGTTCCACAAGCTCTGGTGGTGCAGGCCCGACGGGACGGTCTCGTCGAACTTCTACGGCGTCAACACCGCTACCCCCTGGGCCAACAACTACCACGACCGCCACAGCGGCGGGCAGGACAAGTGGTACACCAACGAGCCGAACCGCCACATCATCCAGCCGTACGTGATCACCGAAACGCGGGCGATTCCCAACTCGCGGAAGGTCGTGGCGGTGGCGATGGGGCATCACTCGTATACCGCCGGGTGCCTCGTGGTCATCGACCCGGACAAGGGCGAGGACGGGTACGCCCCGCTGAGCAAGCTGACGCCCGAGACGCCGTACGCCGAGGCCGAGGACTACTTCGCCGCGCCGGGCAACTACATGACCCCGTGTGCGGTCAACGCCGAGTTGTTCTTCGCAGCCTACTCGCCCTACCGCATCAAGAAGCAGCGCCAGGCCGTGCCCACCAACGAGTACATGGTCTACCTCGTCGACTCGCTCGGCGGGCGCGAGCCGATCACCTGCGATCCGTCGATCTCGTGTGTCTCGCCGATGCCCGTCCTGCCGCGAAAGACCCCGCCGATTATCTAATAAGTCTTACAAT
>CAZVEV010000133.1:0-15128 GCA_964625865.1 uncultured Planctomycetaceae bacterium
CCCAAAGCCCCCCGACGGCGTCGGGGGGATCCCCCGGACGTCCCGATGTACATCGGGAGGGGCTTTCACCTGTTTGCGATGTCGCCCCAAGTGAATCAGCCCGTCATCACTCCCAATGCTTCTCGCGGACCTTCATCAATTGGGGATACTTCTCGTCAGTGTCCTTCAGTGCCTTCTTCAGGCGGAGAAGCTTCGCTTTGAGGTTCTTGACGACTGACGCGTACTCCGGACGGCCGTAGACGTTCCTCAATTCCTTGGGGTCCTTCTTCAGGTCATACAGCTCCCAGCCGACCTTGGTCGGACTCTTCTGTGCCCCCTTCATGCCAAGCCCCAAACCGTAGAAGAAGATCAGCTTGTACTGTTTCGTCCGAACGCCGTAATGCGCGGGGCGGCTGCAATGCAGCCAGTAGCGGTAGTACATGCTCGTCCGCCAGTCCGTCGGCGTCCTGCCCCCGGTGTTCGCCCGGAAGCTGCGCCCCTGCATGTCGCCTGGCGTCTCGAGCCCCGCATAGTCGAGAAACGTCGGCGCGAAGTCCGTATTGAGGACGATGTCATCATTCGTTGATCCCGGCTTGATCTCGCGGGGGTAACGGATGATAAACGGCATGCGGAGGGCTTCCTCAAAGATCCACCGCTTGTCGATGTAGTTGTGCTCGCCGAGGAAGAAGCCCTGGTCGGACGTGTAGATGACCACCGTGTTGTCGGCCAGGCCCTGGTCGTCGAGATACTTCAACAGGCGCCCCACGTTCTCGTCGTTGCCCGCGATGCAGCGGAGATAGTCTTTGAGGTACTTCTGGTACGTGACCTTGCGCTGCTGCTTCGAGGGCAACCCGCTGACATCGAGCTGCCCGGTCGGGTAGTTCCGCTTGCCCATCCGCCCGGTGAGCGTCTCGATGGTGTACCCATATTCGCGCGAGCCTGACGACCGGTGGGCCAGGTCCTCGAAGAGGCTGTCCGGCTCGGGAATGGTTGTGTTGGCAAATAACTTCTCAAACCGTTTCGCGTAGTGCCATGGCGCATGGGGCGCCTTGAACTGGCACATCAGGAAGAACGGCTTGTTCGCCTCGCGCTTTTTGAGCCAGTCCAGCGACAGGTCCGTGATGATGTCGGTCACGTAGCCGGTGTGGACTTTGGGTTTGCCCCCGATCTCGGTCAGAACGGGATTGTGGTACTTGCCCTGTCCGGGCAGGACGTTCCAGTAGTCAAAGCCGCTGGGCTTCGTTTTCAAGTGCCACTTGCCCACCATCGCCGTCTGGTATCCGCCGGCCCGCATGAGCTTGGCTACGTTTTGCCGAGCAGGGTCGATCTTGTCCGCCAGCGTGTAGACGTTGTTGATATGGCTGTACTGACCGGTAAGGATCGTCGCGCGGCTTGGCACGCAGATCGAGTTGGTGCAAAGGCACGTATCGAGCCTTATCCCCTGCGCCGCGAGGCGGTCGAGGTTCTTGGTCGGCGCGATCTTCGCCAGTCGCGACCCATAACATCCAAACGCCTGCGTGGTATGGTCGTCCGCCATAATATAGAGGATGTTAGGTCTCCCCGCCTGCTTGCTTGCCCTGAGCGCAGCCGAAGGGCGGCTTCGGACGTCTGCGCCAAGTTCCCTCCTCGGCGCCGCCAAAGCTGCTGCCCCAAGCCCGACGGTCTTCAGAAACGCGCGTCTCGTCTGTGCAGGTTCGTTCACGTCTGTGTCCTTATGGGGCCTTTCCCAGTTTCGCCGGTACGTAGGTCGCCATCCGACTGAGGAAATCCGCAGGGAAGATTCCCTTCATGCCCGCCTTCTTCATTGCCGCAATGGCAGGGCGGGCGCGATTGCCGATGCGGTCGAGCACGTTCATCGCCCGCAAGCGGACAAACGGCGTCTCGTGCTTCAATGCGGCCGTCAGGACCGGCAGGGCGCCGGCGGTGTCGCCCAGATTGCACAGCGCGTCGGCGGCCGCGATGCGGACGATGGGGGAGGTGTCGGTCAGGGCCTTGCCCAACGCGTCGCGGGCCGGTTTGGCGTCTTCGCCCAGTGCGGTCAGGCCCACAGCCGCCCACCATCGCACCGCCGACTCCTCGTCGGCCAGCAACGTGATCAGCGCGGGCACGTTCGCCGGGGCGGTCGCATTGGCCAAGTCGGCGGCGTGCATCAACCGCTTCTGCGGGTGTTTCGTGGCATCGTGGGCGATCTGGAACGGCGTGGAGTCGGCCGAGCGGCGATGCATCTCGTACTCAGGCAGGAGCCCGAGGTCGCCCGTGCGGGTCATCCATGCCTTCAGTTCCGTCCGCATGCGTTTCATCACATCAGCGTACTTGGCCTGCCCCGCAAGATTGCGGATCTGGTGCGGATCGGCGGCGGTGTCGTAGAGTTCCTCCAGCGGCTTGGTCGGCTGGAAGTAGCGTGCCCGGATCGCGTTGAGCTTGCCCTCGCCCGCCAAGCGGCGCCAGACCTGCATGGTGGGCATCTGCTCGGTGTAGCTGACGAACTGCGACCAGGTGAGGTGAGGCATGTAGTTGCGGATATACTGGAACTGCTTGTCGCGGACCACCCGAACGGTGTCGTACCGCTCGGCCATCCGGTCGCGAATGGCGTAGACGTAGCGTCGCGGCGTGGCGGCCGCGGCGGCGCCGAGGAATGGCTGGCCCTGCATGTGAGGCGGAATCTTCACGCCGACCAGCGACAGGACGGTTGGGGCGAAGTCGACGAAGCTGACCATGCGATCGATGGTCTTGCCGCGCCCTGCCGGGGCCAGGCGCTGATACTTCGGCGGGAAATACACGATGAACGGCACGTGCAGGCCGGACTGCCAGACCCACTTCTTGCACCCGGGCAGGCCCGCACCGTGGTCGGAGAAGAACAGCACGATGGTGTTCTCGGCAAGCCCGTCTTCGGCG
Source organism: uncultured Planctomycetaceae bacterium (assembly GCA_964625865.1). Lineage (GTDB taxonomy): Bacteria > Planctomycetota > Phycisphaerae > SM23-33 > SM23-33 > CAZVEV01. The sequence goes on from CAZVEV010000133.1 coordinate 2,875, forward strand.
AGTTGGGCCAGCACCTTGCCCGCCTGTCCGTCCATGGTGGCGATGTTCTCGTAGTAGTGGGCCCAGTTGTTCCGCACCTCGGGCGTATCGGGGTGGAACGGCGGGATCGGAACCTTGGCCGGCGGGAAGCGTTTTAGGTCCTTGGGCTGTCTGCGACACCGGCTCTCGTGGGTGATTGTGAAGTTGAACACCGCGAAGAACGGCTGGCCCGGATTGCGCTTTCGCCAGTGGGCCTTGCGGGACGACTCATCCCAGGCGGTCCTGGGGGTGGCGAAATTGTAGTCGGTCTTGGAGTTGTTCGTGCAGTAGTAGCCGGCCTTGCGGAGGTACTCGCCGAAGCACTTGACGTTTGCGGGAAGGCGCGTGCGTGATCGCATATCGTGACTGCCCAGCGTCGACGGGAACACACCGGTAATCAGGCACGAGCGATTCGGCGAGCAGACGCCGGTAACCCCGTAAGCATTTGTGTATCGCACGCCCCGGGCGGCAAGGCGGTCCAGGTTCGGCGTCTTGGCGAACGTATCGCCGTAGCATCCAAGATTCGCCGAGATGTCCTCACACGTGATCCACAGGATGTTCGGTCTGTCCCGCTTACCGTCTTGCGCGTCTTTGGCGTCTACCCAACTCGGCGCTGCCAGGATTCCTGCGCCGAGCGCGCCGGCCCTGAGCAGTTCCCGTCGCTTCAGATTTCTCATTGTCTCTCCGTCCCTTTCGGCTGCTTCTTTCGTTTCTTGCCCCCGCCCCCGGGCTTCTTCGGTCGACCCTTGCCCGCCCACTGCACCCACAATGCCTCCAGGTGCTTGACCTTCTCGGGCATTTTGGGTGCGAGGTTGTTCAGTTCGACCGGGTCGGCAACCATGTCGTACAGTTCCCAGGGCTTGTTGTCCATCTTCACGAGTTTCCATTTGCCCTGTCGCACAGCCCGGCCGTGCGCGAAGCGCCAGTACAGCACGTCGTGCCCTTCTCGCTGCTTCCCGCGGAAGATCGGCACCATGGACTTGCCGTCCACCGGGCGAATCGTGTTGCCCTTGAATGTTTTGGGGTATTCGCAACCGGCCAGATCCAGCGCGGTGGGCATGATGTCGATGATGTGGCAGACCTGGTCGGTCAGCTTGCCACCCTCCTTGATGACCTTCGGCCACTGGACCACCAGGGGCAGGAGGATGCCTCCCTCGTGATCGTACTGCTTGAACATCCGGAACGGCGTGTTGGATGCATTGGCCCAGCCGTAACCGTAACTCTGCCACGTATCCTCTGGCCCGGGCATCACGTCGGGCAGATTGCCGATCTTCATCACCTTGCCGTCGCGCGACGTCTTGTTCAGCCAGCCCCCCCGGCGGTTCGGGGAGAACTCCACGTGGCATCCGCCGTTGTCTATCGTGAACATCAGGACGGTGTTGTCGAGCCGGCCCGTGCGTTTCAACGCGTCGATGATCCGCCCGATTCCTCGGTCCATGCGGTCGACCTGGGCGGCGTAGACCTCCATCCGGCGCTCCTGCCACGGCTTGTGCCTGGCGTCCTCCCAGGCGGGAACCTTCTCGTTCCGCGGCGAGAGCGCCACGTCCTTCGGGACGACGCCTAACTTCTTCATCCGCGCCAGGCGCTGCAGGCGAAGCGCGTCCCAGCCCATCGCGTACTTGCCCTTGTACAGCGCGACGTCCTCGGGCGGGGCATGGAGCGGCCAGTGGGCGGCGGTGTAGGCCACGTGCAGGAACAGCGGCGTGCCCTTGGGCGTGTCCTCGATGTACTTCGCCGCGTTGTCCGAGATCGCGTCGGTGTAGAAGAAGTCCTTGTCTTTCCACTCGTGTTCGGCGTTGTCTTCGCCGCGCTTGAGGAACAGCGGCGCAAAGAAGCTGCCGCACCCGCTCAGCGTGCCGAAGAACGTCTTGAATCCGCGCTGGGGCGGCGTCTGCTTGCCCCCGCCGGCTACGTGCCACTTGCCTGACATGCACGTGTTGTACCCCGCCTTGCCGAGCACCTCAGCCGCCGTGACCGTGTCGGCGCCGAACCCGCGAATGTGGTACAAGCCCGTCAGCAGCGACGCCCGCGTCGGGGCGCACATGTTCTCCGAGTGATACTGCGTGAACCGAATCCCCCGGGCGGCGATGGAGTCGATGTGCGGCGTGGGGATCTCCCCGCCGTAACAGCCGATATCCGAGTACCCCATATCGTCCGCCATAATCACGACAATATCAGGGCGATCCCGCTTGCTCGCCCTGAGCGAAGTCGAAGGGCGGCTTCGCACGTCTTCAGAAAGCCCCCAATTCGGCGCAGCAACAACCGCCCCCGCGCCCACCGCCCTGAGAAACCCCCGCCGCGTCACATTCACTGCTGTCATACTCCGTCCTACTCACTTTGTCTTGGACTTCGCGTCTGCATCGTCATCGCTGAACACGAACACGTACTTGAGGTCGAGATACTGCTTCTCTCGCAGGGCAAGCTTGACGTAGCGGGCTCGGGGCTTGTTGGCGAGTTTGACGTTCCACTGCTCGCAGACCCGCTTGGCCCGCCAGACCTCCGTCCAGGTCTTCTTGTCGGTCGAGAGCGACATTGTCAGCGTCCGGGCGAACTCCTGGCAGGATTCCAGGCGATTGACGATCTCCACTTCGCTGATCGCCGTCTCGGAAGGCAAGGTGATGATGATCCACGGACTGTCTTCCTTCTCGGTACAGACGGCCCAGTGATTGGCGTACGGCTGACCGGTCAGAAGCTTGTCCTTGTCCTTGCTCCATTTAGGTATGATCGAACTGGCCTCGTAGGTCGCGGTCTTCGAGACCCAGCCGGTCTTGCGCGTGGGCCACGTCGTGTTGGTCGTCCGCGCGAGAGGCAGGACAGGGACGGGCTTGGGCTTCCTGGCCAGCTCCTCGGGCATGTCCACCCGCGGGTCGGCCAGCAGGGTGTCGCGGCCGAGCTGGAGGGCCTTGAGCATCAGTTGGTAGTCGGCGTCGGTGGTATCCTTGAAGACGGGCCCGCCGTTGGCGGCTTTGCAGAGCTGCAGGCCGCCGGCCTTCTTCGACAGCGGGGCGGTCAGCATCTGGCTCCATTCGGGGTGGGTCAGGTTGATGCGATGGACGGGGCCGATCTGTCCGATCATGGAAATCCGCCCATGGCCGAGTTGGAACGAGCCGAGCGCCGCATCGTTCCAGATCTTGCTCGTGACGGTAATCGTCCCCCGCCCGCGGGGATTGTAGTTATACGTCTGTGGCGTGACCTGTCGCGCGTGGCAGGCGATGCAGCGCTTGTTGAACACGGGCAGGAAGTCCCTGCGGAACCACTTGCCCTTGTCGGTCACGTACCAGCGGTCCCGCCCGCCCATCACGTTCGTGTTGGTAAACTCGTACGTGCCGTAGTACGGCACGTTGGCGTCGATCCACATATAGATGCGTTTGCGGTCTTCGAGGGCCACGACCTTGCCGCTGTGCTTGGTCTCGATCCGCTTGCGAATGGCGCTGACCATCGCCCCGCGTCCCTTGGCCGTCCCTTCCTCGTGGCCCGTGCCCGCCAGCGGGATGTAGTGCACCTGCCCGCGATCGATCAGCGAATCGTACGCCATCGAGTGCGAGTGCGTCTTGTCGCCCGACAGGTCGAGCGCGGCCTTGGGCGTGGCGCCGGAGTGGCATTTGACGCAGTGTTTGTCGAGGACCGGCTGGACAACCTTCGTGAAGTCGATCAGGCCCTTGTCGGTCCATGACGGGTATTTAGGTACCGACGGCGCCCGCCGGGCGGCGGCGACCGAAGAGGCTTTGGCCGGCGGCGGGGCGGAGCGGCTTTCGTGGCACCCGATGCAACTGCGCTTCTCGCCGGGCATGATATGGAGGGTGGACCCCATTCGCCGGATCGTGCGCCCCTCGGCGTCCAGAGCGTTGAAGGAGATGTCGCGGATGGCGGGGGCCTGAAAGTGGGCCGACCCGTCGGCCTCGACCGGTACCGTGCCGATGATCCGCCGCACGTACATCGTGCCCCGCCCTATCGTGGGCGAATAGCCCCAGATCTGCGCCCCGCGCGGGTCACCGAATTTAGGTACCTGCTCGAGGATCGCCAGCTGCTTCACCTCGCCGCGTTTGACGTTCGTTCCCATGCCGATATGGACGTCCTGGACCAGGAACGTGCCCATCCGAGTGTCCGGAGCATGGTGGGCCTCGACGGGGTCCCGGAAGGCAAAAGCGGTATTCGCATTGTCCGAACTCACCACCGGCGGGCGGCGCCGCGGGGCCAGCACGACCGGGCTCCAGCAGCCGAGGGTGCCCTCGGCCTCGTAGATGCACTTGCGGTTGCCCCGGCTGTCGAGCAGGTACTGGCGGTTTTTCCGCCCGCCGTCCCCGCCGTAGGAGACGATGTACTGGTGCTCGTTGATCGGCCAGGGGTCCTGGTAGCCCCACGAGAGGGTCATGTCGCCGACGGTGGGCAGTTCACGCGTGACCCACCGGAAGCTCTCGCCGCGAATCGGCTCGAAGCCGGGGCGGTCCCACACCAGCCCGATCATGCCCGCGTGGTACTGGTGGTGCGGGCCGAACACGCAGACCACCTCGCCCCGCCCGGGGATCGCCCGGGCCTGCCAGAATCCGTTGGGGTCTTCCTTCGTGTTCGGGCCGAACAGTTGAAACGCCGTCCCGTCGGGGTTCATCGTCCAGAGGTTCTGGCGGCAGAAGACGTTCTTGTCCACGCCGTAGTCCCACCGCGTGAACAGCACGCGGCCATCGTTCATGATCTGCGGCGTGTGGTCGCTCAGCGAGTTGCCCGAGACGCGGCGGACGTTGGACCCGTCGCGATTGCAGACGTACAGCACGCCGGCGGGCTGCTTCTGGCAGACCACGCGCGTCCCCGCCCTCGTCGAGACGAACATGACCTCCCCGCTGGGCAGCAGCAGCGGGCTGATGTCATCGCACCAGCCTTTGGTGATCTGCTTGAGGCCGGTCCCGTCGACGCCAATCTCGTAGACGTGCCACCCCCCTCCCACGCCCCTTCGCCTCGCGGAGAAGAGGATCGTCTTGGCGTCGTAGGACACGTTCATGTCGAAGATCGCCGTGCCGTCTTCGGCGAAGATCACGCGCGGGGCCCTGTTCGGGCGGGCCGGGTCGAACACGCAGATGCTCGCAGGGGTCGCGCCGCGGGCGATGTACGGTGCAATGGCGTTTACGGCAAACGGGGGGCAGCGGATGAAGGCGATGGGCGGCAGGGCCGCGATCTCCTTTCGCCAGAAGGCCTCGACGCGCCCGGCGGCGCCGATGACCGGGGCCTCGGCGGCGGACGGAGCCAGCGCTGCGCTGACGGTCCGGCGCAGCGCCGCCAGGCGGCTCAGATACGCAGCGCCGGCGGGCGTGGGCGGCGTTTGGCGTTCCATCACGTCGGCTATCTTGAGCCGCGGCGGGTCGTACATCGGGATCGGGCGCACGTCGAAGGCCAGTTCCCGCAGGCGGCGCAGAGCATCGGCGTGGGGCGGCGTGCGGACGGGCAGGGCCTTGTCGCCGCTGGCGTAGGGCTCGTCGCCGGGCCGGAAGCGGCCCGCCACGCGCGGACCGGCGCCGGGGCGATGCGGACTGAACGGCGTGACCTGCGGAATCGCAAACGCAAAGCCGTGTCGCCCGTGCATGGAGGTGATCTTGACCAGCAGGTGATTGACGCCGGCGGCCAGGTTCATGGTGGCGATGACCGACGCGTCAAAGCGCGAGGCCCCGCTTCGCCCCGGATTGTTCGCCTGGGCGAGGACCTTCCCGCCCAGCCAGACGCGGATGTTGTCGCGGGCGAAGATGTGCATCTCGACGGAGGCGGCCTTGGCGGCGGTGACAGTGCGGTAGAGGTAGCAGGTCTCGTTCCGCATCGGCGCCGGGCCGACGGGCAGTTGATTGCGAAAGCCGTCGACCCACTCCGGATGCTTGACCCAGCCTCGCGCCGTATCGGTCATGCCGGGAAACGTCCTGGCCTGCCACGTCGCGGCCAGGTTCGCCCGCCCGCCCGCCGCCAGCGCGTCGGCTTCGGGCCCGAAGACGGTCGCAAATGACGTCAGGTGCAATCCGTCGGCCTTGTCCTTGAAAGGCCCAACGCAATACCAGGGCCCGAGCGTCAGCTCGCCGGTTCCCTCAGCGGCCAGGCCGATGCCCACGAGGACGAGCACGACCATCGCCGAAGCGCACATTGCCGTCTTCTGCTTCATCCGCCTTTCTCCATAGCGTTTGCGTACGGATACCGGAATTTCATGATTGTACGCTATCGCCCCGCCCCAGTGGAAGCGCCGCGCAGACCGCTGCGCCAGTAGTGAGACCGCTACAGGTGGTTCTAGCTCTCGGTTTCGCGGGCCACAGCACCCGGGCAGCGATTTGTATCCGAGTCGGCTGCCGGTTCTTTGGCGAACGTCCAGCCGCAGGGGTTTTCCGGAAGGATCACGTCGCGCTCGGCGAGGTCGCGTTCGCTCATCGGGAACTGGCGGCAGTTCGGCGAGAGTCGCTTGTCGTAGACTTTGCAGATCGCCAGGCCGTCCACATAGCCGAGGAATCGGCAGCGGTTGCCCATCTGGCAGCAGGCGCCGCAGCGGTAACATTCGCCCTGCCGTCGAGACAGGGACTCGCGCACGTGCCTTGCGCGGAACCAGTTGTTCAGGAGTCGACGCGGCCGACCCGCAAACAGGCGCAGACGCGTCCAGAGCCCGAGTTGGGATGCATTGGTCGCGCAAGCGGCTTCCGGATCACTGGCCGAAGAAATGGGGGCCAGGCTGTCATCTTGATCTCGTCGTGATTGAATCATCGCCTGATGATAGCGATCCTTTCGCTCCGGTCAATCCCATTCCGTGCACGGCATTCGCCATGCCGCCCGCAGCATGTGAAAGGGATTGCGTGTCCGCCGTTCAGTTGCGAGGGGGGGCATCTCTCCTGATGCCCTTGAAGCGTACGCCCTTGGCGTATTCTCTGTTGTGTGGGGCCTCGTCTGCGGCGATGCGGATGGCGATCTTCTTGATGTCAGACTTGTGATTCGGAGTCCAGTCGTGCTTCGTCAGATCAACATCGTAGAGAATCGCCAGCCAGACCAGTGCACTGAGGTCCTTCAGGATGTCATTCGCGTGACCGAGTGAGTCGCGGTAGATCGAGGACGCCCCCCTGCCGCGCAAGCTCGTGATGCCGGGAAGGTTTCCCGCCTCAAAGAGCCCTTTCAGCTCATAGGAGGCCCTGCCATAGTTGGCGCACAGGATCATGGTCTTCGGGTAGCGCTTCCTCAAAGTGAGGATCGTCTTGTGTATGGACAGATGCGCCCTCGTGTTCGCCGCCGAGTACTCCTTGAGATCACGGGTCGACCCGTTTTTGCCCCACGGCAGGCCGATGAAGAACCGCGTGTCCGGATTGTACTTCAACGCGAAGTCGATCCATCGCCCATAGTCCTCGGCGGAGCTGTTGCTGGAATTGTAATACGTCATCCCAAGCATCTCCACTTTGCCGGTCTTGAGAATGGCCTGGATAGCCGACTTCCTCCTGCCCTTCCACAAACTGCCCGGTGACCCACTGGCGCCGCCCGAGAATACCATCCGCTGTGTATGACCCCTGATCGCGTGCCTGCCGGGCAGTTTCTCGAAACTCTTGGCCACCGGAATGAAGAAACTGTGACCTATAAAGAGACAAGCGTATCCTCTCCTGCTCTGGCCGCCGGCCTTCGCGGCAGGGGTCTTCGGCTCGGCGGAAAGGCCCAGGGTGCTTTGCAGCAGGATCCCGACGAGCAAAACGGTGGTGCTTCTCTTCATTGTCATGCTCCTTGCCTGCGTCCCGACCTGTCCTTCGAGAGCGTGGCCCGGAGAGTTCTCTGCCATCCGGGACGGGTCTTCTCGGAGTCCTGGAACGCCTGGTATTCCTCGGCTGATGGCCAGCCTACGCCTCGTCGGCCAGTTCGATGCCCTTGTCTCTCAGGTAAGTCCCGAACCGCACGTCCACGTCGCGGATGTGATTCACCAGCCAGTTGCCCAGGAACGTCCGGAGGAAGTCGGCAAGGATGTGCGTGGCGCCCTCCTCCTGGAAATCGTCAACCAGTCGTCCCAGGGCGCCCCGCAGTTCCTCGTGTTGGGCCTCGTGTTCGCGGAGCCCCGGATAGTCGCTGGCGGCCATGTGTCGCTCTTCCGTGCCGAAGTGGAACGACGTGTAATCCACCAGGAAGTTGAGCGTCTCCGCGATCTCCCGCGCGCCCTGGCTGGCCTCGACGGCGACCGCCAACGCGTTGTAATGCTCTATCCACGTCTTGTGCTGCTCGTCGATCAGTTCCACGCCAATCGACAAACTCTCGCTCCACTGCAACTTCGCCATCGCAAACTCCTCAGGGCCGAGTATCCTCGGGGACGTCCTGCTCCCCGCCGGGCGCCACGCGCCGCCTGCACCCTTCTATCCGTCACTCCAACGCTTTGCAAGGACTTGTCGAGCCGGCTGCGTTGTGGCCGCAGAATGGACCACCCCGGCGCGCCGGGATCTCACCCGTGTCTGACACTCGCGAAATGGGCCCGTTCGAAAAGTAGCCTGTCCGCTTTTCGCTCCTTCTCGTGCTTCAAGGCGGGCTGGAAGTGGCGGCTCGACCGGGCGCTGGGCCTTACACGACGATCGCTCCGAGGTCCGCCAGGCGCTTTCTCACGGTGTCGGCCGGGACCTTCGCGACGGCGGTGGTGCTTTCGGCTGCGGTGGCGGCCGTGACGCCCGCGGCCTCGCCGGTCTGGTTCAGGTTCACCATCACGCGAATCCCGCCGAAGGCCGCGCGGTCGGCCGAGACGGACCGGCCGGCCAGAACGACGTTGGGCGCCTTGTCGCTGACCAGGGCTGACAGCGGTATCTGGTAGAAGTCGCCCTTGATTCTCGTGAAATGGAACTTGCCCGTCTTCGGGTCGTGCACGTCGACGGGATACGTTCCGTTGGCGATGGCGTCCGGGAACCGCTTGCAGGAGATCACGTCCTTGCCCGTCAGCATGGTGTTGGCCCGGAACGACCGCGTCTCGCGGATCCCAAGCGCACCCAGGTTGAGCAGACACGGCGTGTTCTTCTCGCCGCCGTACTTCCTGGCCGCGTCCATGTAGGCCCGGACCTTGCGGCGCCCCTCCATCTCACCTGCAGTGAGCTGGGTGGCATCGGCGGCATTGGTGTTGAACACGTGGAGGTACGCCGCCATGTGCACGTCTTTCGCCCCGGGAATACCCGTTCCCCAGCCGTGATCGGCCGCCAGGCCGAACTCCTCGCGATGCTTCAAGGCCAACTGCATCGCTCCCTTGGGCAGACCCATGACGTGCGCACAGGTCGTCGGCGGCTGGAGACCCTGACGGACCTCGAAGGGCAGGCCCACGTCCTTGGCCAGGTCCCCGTCGCCCGTGGCGTCGACGTAGGCCTTGGCCACGATGGCCTGGCGCCCGTTCTTGTTCTCGATGAAGACGGCCCTCACGCGATTGCCCTCCATCAGCGGCGCCGCGTAGAACGTGTGCAGGTACGGCGTGACCTTGTTGTCCAGGACCAGGCGGTCCAGCTCGATCTTCAGTTCCTGGCTGTTGATTCTGAAGTTCCCCGTCTTGGGCCCGGAGACCCCGCCGAGCTTGTCGAGCTGATCGATCATCCGCTTCGTCAGCCCGCCGATGATCGGCTGGCCCTTCTGGCTCACCAGCTTGTGCCACACGTTCACCAGCCCCATCGTCGCCACCCCGCCGAAGGCGCTTTGCTTCTCCACCAGGGCCACCTTCGCGCCGAGCTGAGCCGCCCGCACCGCCGCAAACACGCCGGTGCAGCTTCCCCCCAGCACACAGACATCACAGGTCTGCACGACAGGCACGTCGCGCGGCTGGTCCCGAATGACGTTTCTCACGGTACTGTCTCCCTTCGCGCCGGCTTGCCCGCCGGACAGACTCACACCGATCGCACCCGCCGAAGCGGCACCCAAGAACGTTCGTCGATTCATAGCGACTCCTGCCTCATCCGACATTGTCCGCCCAACCTCCGCCCGACCGTCCTGCCGGGCGTCTCAATAGATACGTATACCTGTCCGGTTGGTCTCGCACAAGGGACTGCCGGCCTCGGTTGGAGGGTCTGGGACAATCCTCCTTTGCCTGGCACGCCTGGTCCGGTTTGCCGGGGCCGATTCCTTCTTCCAGTCGATTCTGCCGATTCGCTTTTGGAGGTCCAGGAAGACCGACGCGTGTTCGAACTCGCGCCGGAAGGTCCAGCCGGTCCGGGCGGCATCGCCTTTGGGCGCACCGAGGGGCCTGTCGAATTCCGGATACCAATCAAACGTGCCATACTCCGGCAGCCAGCCCCACGTATAGCAGAAGTAGCAGTGCTCCCCGGCGCCGATGAGGAAGCAGGCCAGCGGGAACTCGAGGTTCTTGACGGCGACGGCGTACTGCTCGGCGTGCGGCTCTTTCATCAGCTCCTTGTCGCTCCACCAGGTGAACCCCGGCCACGCTTTGAAGACGACAATCTCACCCCGCCTCGCCGCGGCGGACATGGTCCTGATCGTGTCGGCGATATACTCCTTGCTCTGACGCCTGGCGATGATATTCGCCGCCCGGTCGAAGTCATCGACCATCGCGCCGTCGACCACGTCCAGGTAGCGCCAGCCGAGGGCGTCTTCCTGTTTCTGCCCCTTCTTGGGCCCGTGAAGCGGATTGAGCAGGATGATGGAGTCCTTGCCCATCTTCTGCTTCGCCTCGCGGATCATCGCGAACATCCCCTGCTCGAGCTTGCGGGTTTTGGCCTTGCCCAACTTTCGCTCATAGGACGACCCCGGAGTGTACGCCGTCCCGCCGTCCAGGAATATCCCGTCGCAGGAATACTCATGCACCGCCTTGCCCGCGACACCCGCCCACCAGCGGCGCAGCGCCGGGCTGGTCGTATCAAAGAGCTGAACGGTTCTCGATCCCTTCTTGAAGGGAAATGTCGCGTTTCTTGGGAGCGTCGCATTTGAGATCTTGGCGTGGTCCCGGCCGAAGTCGCCGGACCAATAGAACAGCACCCTCGCCTTGGGATTGCGGGTCTTGATCGTGCGCGCCGCGCCGGCTACGAGGCGCTCGAAGGTGATCTCTTTGCTGGTCCTGTATTCGCGGCTCATGCTGCCGCCGGTAAACGAGATAAAATCGTAGTGGTCGGCGAGGAACGTGTACTGCTCGTCCGTGAGTCCGTCGCCCAATCCAACGTGCGCATATACCGGCACGCGGTCCCACGAAAAGTGCGGATAGCCCACCTTGCGCTTGGCCGCCGCCGCGCCCCCCGGCTTGGCGCTCGCGCCGGGCGGTTGAGCGGGAATCTCCTCCGCACCGGCCGACGCGCCTAAAAGCACCAGCGCCGCAAGGATCCCGTACAGCAGTGCTCGCATTCGATACCGTGTTGTCATGGTGTTGTCTTCCAAGGTAGGCTTCGTGATAGCAGATAACGGGATCGCGGCGACGGAGCACGTCATTCCAGGAACGACTACGCCAGCCAATCACGCCATGGCTCAATGATCCCCATCTGCCAAGCTTACGTCAACATCAATTAGTGCTCCGTCCCTGCCTTCCGTCCCTGTTTTCCGCTGTCTTTCCTGTCTTCCTGCGGGGCCGGCCTGGCCGTCAGGCCCCAGAGGGGTCGTCAGCCTTTGGCCGGGGGTCGCCGCAGGCGGCCCCCGGATACGTACTCACTAATCCCAGAGCCCCGACGGGGTGACAGCAGTCCGTCGGGACCCGCGTGGAAACAACGCTCTCACCCCCCTGGGGCTCAGCCTGTTTTAGAAACGCTACCCGGGGGCCTCCCTCCGGTCAACCCCCGGCCAAGTGCTCAGGACCCCTCCGGGACCCGGATAGGCCGAGTGCTATTCTCCCACGCCGGGCGCCAATGTCCTAATCCATGCGCCATGATCCTGCGCAGAGAGGAAAGGCATGCGGAATTCGCTGGCATCCCGCCATGGCTCTCCGCTGTGCCAACAGCCCCGTTCACGGGGCTTCGCCTCGGCCGACGATGATGGCGATATGGCTATCCCCGCAATGCCGACTTACCACGGTTTCTGAAGGTTGTTCGTCCTGATGTACTCCACGAAACGTTCTGCCGCACGATACTTCGGACTCGTGCCCTGCCAGGACGCCAGCGCCGGGTTCAATCGGCTGGGCCACATTACCAAGCAGGGCCCGCCGACGGCGCGGAAGTACCTGGTCGAGGGCACCTGGCAGGCCGTTCGGCGTTCGCCGACGGTGCGGGCGTACTTCGAGCGGATCTGCGGCGAAAAGCCCGAGCGCAAGAAGATCGCCGTGGTGGCCACCGCGCATTACCTGCTGCGATGCATGTGGG
>CAZVEV010000134.1:0-15114 GCA_964625865.1 uncultured Planctomycetaceae bacterium
CGGCGGCGCCCATCGCGATCGACAGGTCGCCCGCCGCCAGGGCCGGCGCGTCGTTCACGCCGTCGCCGACTACCGCAACGCGGTGGCCCTGGTTCTTCAGCGCGTCGACCAGCTCGAGCTTGTCGCTGGGCAGGACTTCGGCCTGCACCTCGGTGCAGCCCATCTCGCGGGCGACGCGGCGCGCGACCGACCAGCGGTCGCCGGTGACCATCACCAGTTCGTCGATGCCGAGCCCTCGCAGGTCGTCCATGGCGGCCCGGGCCTCGTCGCGCGTGCGGTCTTCCAGGCCGATCCAGCCCAGGACGACCCCCTCGCGGGCGACGTACAGCGTGCTGAGCCCCTCGGGCTCGGCGTACTCCTCGCCGTCCATCGCCGCCAGGTCGATGCCTTCTTCGGCCAGCCAGGTCCGGCGCCCGACGTAGACGACCTGCCCGTCCACGTGGGCCCGCACGCCCCGCCCGGAGACTTCCTCGAAGTCCGACGGGTCGGTCAGGGCGACGTTGGCCTTGTCGGCCACCGCGACCACGGCGCGGGCGACCGGGTGCTTGGACAGGTGCTCGGCCGACGCCGCCACCGCCAGCAGGTCCGCGCCGGTAACGCTCGGGGCGGGCATCATCCGCGTGACCGACAGTTCGCCCGTGGTCAGCGTGCCGGTCTTGTCGAACACGAAGGCCGTCATCGTCCGGGCCATCTCTATCGTCGAGACGTCCTTGACCAGAATGCCCAGCCTGGCCGCACACGACAGGGCCGCCACCATCGCCGTCGGCACGGCGAGGACCAGCGAGCAGGGACAGGCGACGACCAGCATGGTCACCGCCCGCTCCATCGCGTTGCCGGTGTCTCGCGTGATGTAGAGGACGGCGGCGGCGAGCATGAGGATCGTCGGCGTGTACCAGCCGGCGTAGCGGTCGATCAGGCGCATGATCGGGATCCGCGTCTTCTCGGCGTCCAGGATGAGGTTTCGCACCTGTCCGAGGGTCGTGTCCTCGCCGGCGCGGGCGACCCTCACGTCGATCGCGCCGGACATATTGTTCGTGCCGGCGAACACCTCGTCGCCGGTGTTCTTGTCCACGGGAAAGGACTCGCCGGTGACGTTGGCCTGGTTGATCGAGCTTTGGCCCGAGATGATCTCGCCGTCGGCGGGCACGTTGTCGCCCGGGCGGACGCGGACCACGTCGCCCGGCTTGAGGTCGCGCGGGTCGACCTGGCGCTCGTTGCCCGCCTGGTCCAGCAGGTGGGCCTTCGTGGGCGCCAGATGCACCAGGGCCTCGATGCTCGCCCGGGCCCCCAGGGCCGTCCGCGTCTCGATAAGGTTGGCCAGCAGGAGGAAGAACGCCACCGCGCCGGCCGCCCGGTAATCGGTCGCCGTGATCGCCGCAATCACCGCCAGGGCGACCAGTTCGTCCATATGCATATGGCCGTGCGAGAGGTGCTTGACGGCGTGGGCGATGATGGGAACCCCCAGCAGCAGCGCCCCGCAGAGGGCAAGCACGTTGCTGTAGAACGGGTTGTCGAAAACCCATGAGGCGATGTACGAATTGATCACCAGCACGCCGCCGACGAGGATACCGATGATCAGCAGCCCGGCCCGGCCCGTCTGGGCCTCCACCGAGTCCTTCAATATGTCGTGAGCCATTCGCTGCTCCGTGAGTGGGCAGAATGTTCGGGATCGAACGGACGGGACAGAACCCGCCCGCACCAGGTTACCAACGCCGTTTACCGTGCTCGTTTTACGCCGGAAGCATAACGCGAGTTCTCCGGAAAAAGGGATTTTATGTCCCGCGACGTTCCCCGCAAGTGTTTTCGACGACAGGTCATGTTGTCGTTCCTCGACGTGTAGCGGTCGATCGTCAGATCGACGTTCGCTGTTCAAGCGTCGATCTGACGATCGACGGCTACACGCGGCGGGAACAACGCCCTGATCGTGGTACGAGGCGCGGGTGTTGACCTTCCGTCTTCCAACTTCGGACCGTACGCCCTATGATGTCTTGTTGCGACACGGACTTTTCCGGCGGGGTGGAAGGTGTGAGCGATGTGCCTGGCGGTACCGGGACACATAATGGAAGTGACGGAAGTCGGCGATGACGCGGTCATCGGGCGCCTGGGCGTGATTGATCTCCAGGGCAGCCGGATCGAGGCGTCGCTGGCGATGGTGCCCGATGCGGGCAAGGGCGACTGGGTGCTCATCCACGCCGGGTTTGCGCTGACCGTGCTGGACGAAGACGAGGCCCGCGCCACGTGGGACTCGCTCCGCGAGGCCCTGGGCGACGAGATAGAACTGCCCGGCGGGCCCATAACGTAGAAGCGGCGTCTCGCCGCTTTGCGGGAACGCGGCAAGGCTGCTTTGCGGGTCCGCGGCAAGATGCCGCGGCTACATCACCATGAATCGTGACGAAGCGAAACAACTGATCGACGAGATCTCCGCCGCCTGCGCGGGGCTGGAATCGGTCTGCATCATGGAGGTCTGCGGCACGCATACGGTCAGCCTGTTCCGCACGGGCATCAAGGGGATGTTGCCCGAGGCGGTCAAGCTCATCAGCGGACCCGGCTGCCCCGTCTGCGTGACCAGCCAGGGCTACATCGACGCCGCGTGCGAACTGGCGGGCCGCCCCGACGTGACCGTCTGCACGTACGGCGACATGGTTCGCGTGCCGGGACGGTCCGGCAGCCTCGAACACCAGCGCGCTCGCGGGGGCAGCGTCGAGGTGGTCTACTCCGCCCGCGACGCGCTGAGAGTCGCGCAGGACATGCCGGATCGGCAGGTGGTGTTCCTGGCCGTCGGATTCGAGACCACCACGCCCGGAACGGCTGCCACGATCCTCGCCGCCGAGGCCGAGGGCGTCGAGAACTTCTCCATCCTGGCCGGTCACAAGCTCGTGATCCCCGCGATGGACGTCCTGCTTGCCGGCGGGGAGGTGCCGATCGACGGCTTCCTCTGCCCCGGCCACGTGAGCATCATCATCGGCTCGGACGCCTATCGGCCCATCGCCGAGGGATACCACAAGCCCTGCGTGGTGGCCGGTTTCGAGCCGAAGAACATGCTCGAGGCGATCCTGCACATCGTCCGCCAGGTCGCCGCCGGGGATGCGGCGGTCGAGAACGTCTACGGGGTGGCGGTCACCGAGGCGGGCAACACGGTGGCCCGCGACGTGGTCGATCGGGTCTTCGAGCCGGCCGACGCGGTGTGGCGGGCGATGGGGGCCTTGCCGGCCAGCGGACTGCGCCTGCGCGGCACGTATGCCCGCTTCGACGCCGTCGAGCGCCTCGGCGCGGAGATCGGCCCGGACGTCTGCCCCCCGGGATGCCTCTGCGGCGAGGTGATCCAGGGCAAGGTCGAGCCGGCTCGCTGCGGGCTGTTCGGCACGGCATGCACGCCGATCCAGCCCGTGGGCCCCTGCATGGTCTCCAGCGAGGGCACCTGCGCGGCGTGGTACAAGTACAACAGACCGGCGACGGAGCGATGATGACCGAGAGAGACGACGGCCAGACCCCGCAGATTGTGATGGCCCACGGGGGCGGCGGCGAGTTGACGCGTCGCCTGCTGGCCGACCACGTATTCCCCAAGCTCGCCAACGACCTGCTGGACCCGCTGACCGACAGCGCCGTCCTGCCTCGCCCGTCCGGGCGAATCTGCCTGACCACCGACGCCTTCGTCGTCGTGCCGCTGGAGTTCCCCGGCGGGGATATCGGGCGGCTGGCGGTGTGCGGCACGATAAACGACCTGGCCGTCATGGGCGCGCGGCCGCTGGCGCTGTCCCTGGCGCTGGTCGTGGAGGAAGGCCTGCCGATCAACACGCTCGACCGCATCGTCGCCTCGATAGCCGCCGCCGCCGCCGAAGCCGGCGTGCCGGTGGCCACCGGTGACACGAAGGTCATCGAGCGTCACGACGGGGCGGGGATGACGATCACCACCGCGGGGGTGGGCGAACTGTCCGACGAGACGAGCCTGGCCGCCGGGCGGATCGAAGCCGGCGACGTGTTGATCCTCAACGGCGGGCTGGCCGAGCACGGGCTGGCGGTGATGTCGGCCCGCAAGGGGCTGTCGTTCCAGACCGACCTGCGGAGCGACGCGGCCCCGCTGAATGGGCTGGTCGAGGCCATGCTCGGCTCCGGAGCGGACGTGAAGTTCCTCCGCGACCCCACCCGCGGCGGGCTGGCGGGCCTGCTGGCCGACCTGGCCGACGAGACGCGGCTGGGCATCGAGATCGACGAAGAGGCGATCCCCCTGACTCCCGCCGCCCGCAACACCGCCGACATGCTCGGCCTGGACCCCCTGACCGTCGCCAACGAAGGCAAACTCGTCGCCGCCGTCTCCCCCGAAGCCGCCCCCGCCGTGCTGGCCGCCTGCAAAAACCACCCCCTGGGCCACGCCGCCGCCGTCATAGGCCGCTTCACCCCCGCCAACGATCACCTGCCCCTGGTCGAACTGATCACCCGCCCCGGCGGACGACGGATCGTGAGTCGCCCCTACGGCGAAGACCTGCCCCGCATCTGCTGAGCGATCGAGGATCCGCTCTCGTTGCCCATGCGTGTTCGTGGGAGAACCCCCCGGTGTATTCACCGGGGGCTAAATGGGCGTCTTGCGAATGAAACCCCTCTCCTTCGGGCGCATACATTCGCCCCGGGTGATTCCCCCGGGGGTTCGGCGCACCGGGGCAGTGCGCCCGGACGCATATCGCGATCGAGACGCCCGCCCGGTCAGCGTTTCTTCTTTCGCGGTTTCTTGGGCGCCGCCTTGCCGGTGAGGTACTGGATGCGGCGGTTGACTTCGCCGCCCTTGACCTTGATGCCGTCGGCGGTGATGTCGAATGTGTAGCCGGGCTTGCCGTCGCGGAGGAGGACGACGGTGTTGAGGGTCAGCAGGGCCTCTAAAGGATGCTCGGCGGTGGCGAGCACGTCGGCGAGGACCTTCTGCGGCTCGGCGGCCCCGATCAGGGCGAGGAACTCCGCCGCCCGTACGCGGACCAGCGGCTCGTCGTCCTTGGCGGCCAGCGCGGTGGCTTTGGGGATGAAGGCCTTGGCGGCCTTGCCGAAGCAGCTACAGACGATCAGGCCCCAGTAGCGCTGCCACGGATCGTCGGAGGCCAGGGCGGCTTTGATGCCGGCCGACGCCTTGGCCAGCGGGACCAGGGCCAGGTTGGCCGTGTCGACCAGCTTGCCGATGCGGGCCTTGTTGTCCTGTCCGAACTTCACGGGATTGCCGAACGCCTTCTTCGCCAACTCGCTCTCGGGCAGCATGCTCAGGTCGGGCATGCCCTTGACGCGTGCGGTCAGGCGGTTTCGCAGGTCGGCGAGGATCGCCGCGTTGGCCGGGTCGGCGGCGATGTTGTTGACCTCGTAGGGGTCGGCTTCGAGATCGTACAGCGCCTCGGGCGCCCGCGGCTCGAAGAACAGGGCCGCCTCGGCGGTCAGCTTGCCCGCCTTATACAGCGTCCACCATTCCTTGTAGGACTGCATGATGTAGCGGTAGTTGTTCCACAGCCCGTCGAAGTTGAACGGCTGATAGCTCCGCATGTACTTGTACTTGCCCTTGCGCAGCGTCCGGACCAGGTCGTACTTCTCGTCGAAGCGGTCGGCCATCCCGAACGCCTCGTCGCGCTTCTCGAGGTCCGCCTTCGAGACGCCCGGTCCCATGAACGGCGTGCCGTCCATCTGTTTGGGCACGTCGATGCCGCACAGTCTCAGGATCGTCGGGGCGAAGTCGATGAAGCTGACGAACCCGTCGGTGCGCGTGCCCGGCTTCAGGTCCACCAGGTGCTTGAACTTCTCGGGGATGCGGACGACCAGCGGCACGTGCAGGCCCGTCTCGTAGGCGTAGCCCTTGGACCCGGGCAGGACCCCGCCGTGGTCGCCGAAGTAAAAGACGAACGTCTCCTCCAGCAGGCCGTCCTTGGCCAGTTGATCGACCACCGCGCCGATCTCGGCGTCCATCTTGGTCTGGATTTCGTTGTAGGCCTTGTTGGCCTGGCGGAAGCCCGGCGTGTCCGGGTGACATGGGGCGACGAAGACCTTCTCGTCCGTGCCGCCCTTGTTCGCCCGGTGGAGGCGGCTCTCATGCGAAACGGGGAACGACTGCTTGTGGAAGAAGGGCTGTCCGTCCTTGCGGCCGCGCCAGTCCCTGTTCGAGTCCCAGATCTTCGCGTCCTTGTAGTGGAAGTTGTAGTCGGTCTTGGTCTTGTTCGACGCGTAGTAGCCCGCCTTGCGCATCAGGGCGCCGATGGGCGCCAGGTCCCCGGGCAGCGGGACGGTCTTGAACTTGCGGTGATATTGCGTGCCGATCCGCGCCCCGTAGCATCCGGTGGCGAGCACGGACCGGGCAGCCGAGCAGACGGGGCAGTTCGAGAACGCGTGGTTGAAGATCACGCCCTTTGAGGCCATCTTCGCGATCATGGGCGTCTCGGCGCCGGTGGGGCGGTAGAGCTTCATGTAATGCACCGAGTTGTCCTCGGAGATCAGCCAGGCGATGTTCGGGCGCCGGGTCGCCTTGGCCTGGGCGCCGCCGGCAAACGTCGACGCCGCCACCGCGGCGGCCGCCCCGGCAAAACTGTCTCGCATGAATCGTCGTCGTGAAATCATCGTCGCTCTCTCTTTGCTCTTCGAACGGGGTGTTCTGTCTGAGGTCAACGTCGTCGGTCACCGCTTATTCTGGTGCGATTCCCGCGACAATGCAAGATCGTAGGACGTGCAACGAGTTGCACGCCATACGGATTGACGCACGCTCGCGCGCCGGGTATCGTGGTCGCTTCGAACGGAAGTCAACAGGACCGTTCCCCGACGGGAACGAAAGGAGCAGACAATGCGGAAATCACTGATCGTCGTCGTTGGGATCGCACTGGGTATGACACTCCTCGCCGCCCCCGCCGCAGGCGCCGAGGAACTGATCAAGGGCACGCTGGACGGGCAGGTGCTGACCACCGGGGCGGGCAAGATCCTGCTGCTGGACAAGACGGGCAAGACGCTGTGGACGCACAAGGGCCAAAACTGCAGCGATATCTGGATGCTGAAAAACGGCAACGTCCTGCTGGCCGACAACAACGTCCTCGAGATCAACCCCAAGTCCGACAAGGTGGTGTGGGTGTACAGGCCCGCGGCGCAGAAGGGCGGCGCGACGTTCTCCGCCCAGCGGCTGGCCAATGGCAACACCATGGTGGGCGAGAACTCCGCCGGGCGGATCGTCGAGGTCGACAAGGAAGGCAAAGTTGTGTTCGAGCTGAAGCTGCCCCTCTGCCAGCCGGGCTCCCACAACAACCTGCGAATGGTCCGCAAGCTGGATAACGGCAACTACCTGGTGTGCTATAAGGCAAAGGCCCTCGTTCGCGAGTACACGCCCACCGGCAAGGTGGTGTACGAGGTCAAGGTCACCAAGATCGCCTACTCAGCCGTCCGCCTGCCCAATGGGAACACCATCGTGGGTCACATCGAAGCCGTCACGGAGTTCGACCCCAAGGGCAAGAAGGCGTGGCAGTTCAACGTCAAGGACCTGCCCGGGATCAAGCTGGGGATGATCTGCGGTATCCACGTCCTGCCGAACAACAACGTGGTGATGGGCTTTTATCGCGTGGCGACGGGCCCGGACGGCGCGGGGCTGATCGAGATCACGCGCGACAAGAAGGTCGTGTGGCGCTGGATCAGCAGGGCCAAGGGCGGCGAGCGCCACACGATGGGCGTCCAGAAGCTCGACGCGGCGGGCAAACCCCTGCCAGGCAAGGCCCTGCGATAGGGCGATCCCCCTCCGCGCCCACTACGCCGGCGCGCGGAACCCCCGCGTGTATTCACGCGGGGCGAAATGCCTGCATCCGAAGGCGAGGGAGTCTCGTTCGCAACACGCCATTTAGCCCCGGGTGATGACACCCGGGGGTTCTCCCTCGAATATGCATAGGTACCGCGAGCAGATCGTCGATCCGTCAACATGTCCCCGGAAGGCAACGTGAGAACCCCACGATATATCACGGAACGGACTCCCCCGAAAAAAAGTCGCAATCCGGCCAAGAAGGCGCTTGACATAGCTCGGCAGATGGGATAGTATTTGGTATCGTAGTGGCGGTGACCGCTGCTGCAGCTTGTGCTCCGTGCTTACAGTTCATTCGAAGCTTAGAGAGTGTGCATTAACAACTGAGGAGAGATCACATGACCAGGACCACAGGACTTCTGCTCGTGGCAGGGCTGATTCTTGCGATGGGCTGCCCAGCCGAAGCGGCATCGATCGGGATCAACTTCCAGGGGCGCGGCCGCCAGACATTGGCGGCCGGCGACATGGCCGGTGTGGTACAGCAGGTCAACTGGAACAACGTCGCGGACGTGGGAGGGGGCACGAACGACCCCGTCACCGGTGACATCGTCAGCCCGACGGCCGATACGATCGTTGACAGTGCGGGAGCCTCCACCACGCTTACCCTCGCGTCGAGTGGCTGGGAGACCTCCTACAGCGCATCGGGAGGCAACCGCGCGGACGCCGACGGGGCGATGATGAACGGGTACATTGACAACACGGCCGGCACGGCAACGGTGACGATTTCCGGCGTCAACAGCGAGTTCAGCCGGTATGACGTCTACGTCTACTTTGGGTCGGACGTCGACGGACGGTCGGCCTCCATCGGTGACGGGACGACCACGTACTACTGGACGACCGACACCAGCACCTTCGCCGACGAAACCGACTACACGCTGGCGACCGACACGACGGGGCCGATCGGCACGAACATGCCGCGAGCGGACTACGCCGTGTTTGCGGGCCTGACGGCCGACAGCTTCACGATCACCATCACCAAGGGCAACCACAACGCCGGCGTCCATGGCCTGCAGATCGTCCCCGAGCCTGCCACGCTGGCGCTGCTGGGACTGGGCGGACTGGGCCTGCTGCGCCGCCGCAGAGCCTGAGCGGTACATTCACCATGTGAATCCAGCGCCCCGCGGCCGGCCCGCGGGGCGTTGTCATGCGCCTCGCGGGACCTCCCGAAAAAAAAACGGATTCTGCAAAGAAAGTGCTGGACAAACAATGTCAGGTGATGTATAATTCCAAGTTGATGGTGGCGGTCAGCGCCGCCACAGTCTACGAGAGGTAGTGGAGCTAACGCTTACATTTGTGGAGAGGTGGCATGAACAAGACAGCAACAGTAGTAATCGTGGCGGCGTTCCTTGTATCGAGTGCCAACGCGGCGCTGATCGAGATCGACGTGGTTGACGCCAGGGCGTTCCAGCGGGGTGACGCCGGAGCAGCCTACAACAACACCCAGAACGGGAACATCGCCCGCATCTTCGAAGGCAACGGACTGACGAAGCCCGACGCCGAAGACCCGACGACGTGGACGCACGATGGCGGCTGGGGCAACGGCTGGCAGGGCCAGCAGAACCACGGGCCTACGACCTCGAACTGGGGCTGGGTGATCGCCGACTTCGGCGCCGCCAACAGCGCGTTGGGCAAGATATACATCTGGAATGAGACCGAGAACAGCAAGAGCGGTAATCGCGGGATGGCCACGATCAATGTCTACTCCGCCACGTCGGTGACACTGCCGGCTACTGGGAATCCGACCGTTGTTGACTACGACTTCAGCGACGCGGCGTGGACCAAATTCAACGCCACTCCCATTGCGGTGTCGAAGGGCGCAGGGGCCGCCGGAAGCGCGCTGAACGCGACGATTGATATCTCAGCGATTCCCAGCGCCCGCTACATCGGGATTGAGGCGGTAACCCACACGGGCCTGGATACGAACCGTGTCGGGCTGGCCGAAGTGGTCTTCACCGAAATCCCCGAGCCAGCGACGCTGGCCCTGCTGGGCCTGGGCGGGCTCGGCGTGCTGGTTCGCCGCCGTCGCAGAGCCTGAGCGGTCCAATCATACGTCCATCCAGCGCCCCGCGGCCAGCCCGCGGGGCGTTGTCATGCGCTGGGGGGCACGGACAAGTCTCGGCAACCGCCTCGGTCCCCCACGGGCGACGGGACGGCGTGCAAGGAGGCAACCGAACATGCCCGGCCGGACCCCGTAGGAGCCTCACAGGGGCGGCCTAAGCGACGAACGCGACGCTAACGAGTTCCAGGTCGCCTTTCCCAGCCGAGGGGCGGCCAGGGGTCTTAAAACGGCTTGGCCGGGACGCTGTGGGGATCGGACAGGCCCGCGCGATTTCAAGCGATTCGTCAGGCCCCGTAGGGGTCGTCAGCATTTGGCCGGGGGTCGAGCGAAGCGAGGCCCCCGGTAGGGTTACTCGTAATCACAGAGCCCCGAAGGGGTGACAGAACATATTCTAAAGCAAGGACTTGCTTCCGACCCCTCCGGGCTGGGACGCTCGGGCAATACGTGGTTGCCGCTTCGCGTCAAACCACGGCACCCGTCACGTGAGTTCGCTTGAGGCCTGAGGGTGGTACGCGCCACCCGATTCCTGTTCTACTTCCCGTCGATCTTCGCCGCGTCGGCCTTCAGGGCATCCACGGCGGCGCGGGCGGCCTTGATCTTCTCGGCAAGCTTCGGCAGCTCGCGCGCGATGTGCCTCGACAGCCAGGGGTCGGTTTGCAGTTCGTCCAGGACGGCCTGGATGCGGGCGATCTTGGCGGCGATGAGTTTTCCGGCGCTGCCGCCCTTGGACAGGTGCAGTTCCTTCTCCAGTCGGGGCAGGTCGATGAGCATCTGGCGGATCTTGCGGTCCAGGGCCTGGGCCTGTCCGGTCGCCTGGAGCTGCTTGAGGATCTCGTTGGATTTCGCTTTGGCGTCGTCGGAGTAGCTTACGCTAACCGGCAGAGGCCAATCGTCGGTGCGGAAGGTGGGGATCGGCAGGCGTTCGCGCCCGACCATGTTGCCCTGGGGCCAGGTCGCCCAGCCGTACCGCACGGCGACGGGCTCGGCGACCAGGTCGCTGGTGACTTCGATGCACGGTTTGCCCTCGAACCGCGTGTGGCGGGCCGTTCCGGGATACCACCGCCGGTCGGCCCCGGCGATGATGAAGCCCTTGAACGGCGCATTGCCCTCCCGCGGGCAGGGCAGAACCTGCCAGTACGCGTTATTCTCGATGTGCTTCCACCGCTTGTAGACCACCGGGTCGCTGTCGAAGTAGAGGTAGATATTGCCGGCCGCCTTCTTCATGCCCGTGTACTGGTTGCCCCGATGCACCACCGGCTTGCCGTACACCCGCGCCAACGCCCACAGCGAGGCGTACTCGGCTACGGGCAGCTTCTCGGCGGGGTGGATGTAGCTGTTGCCGGTCGGGTACGTCGCGATCATCCCCGCGTGGGCGTCGCCGGCGAGGGCCCGCCGCTGGATGTCGCGGACGACCTGGTAGCTGCCCTTTACGGTCTCGACCTCCGGGTCGGCACCGAACGTGCCCCATCCGGGCTGGCTGATACAGCCGAAGGGCAGCTTCGGATCGCCGAACGCCTTGCGGAACGAGACGGGGATCTTCGGGAAGGTGTACTCGTATCGCGTCCAGCGCCCGAACGCCTGGTTCTCGCCCTGGTAGTAGAGCACGCCGCGGATGGCGAGATGGCGGATGGGCATGACGGTGGCGTTGAACAGGCCGGCCGGCGGGCTCCAGCCGCTGCGGGCATCGCCGGGCTTCCTGGGCAGGCGGAGGCGCGGCGGCTTCTTCCCGTCGGCCTTCGCCTTGGCGACGCGGGCGGCATGCTCGACCTTCTTGGCCTCGCAGGCCTCTTCCCATTCAGCCATCAGCTTCTCGACCTGCTTCGGGTCGTCCCAGACGGCGGTTTCGGCGTCGTAGTCCTTCAGGACGGTCTTGATGATGACGTTGTCGACGGTCTCCAGTTCGCTTCGGAGGCACCACGTCTGGCCGAGCGTTCCGCCGCGGGCGACGTTGATCACGCCGACGGGCACCTTCAGGTAGCGATGCAGGAACATACCGTACAGGTACGGGACGGCCGAAAACCTCTGCGCCGCGTCCGGCGTGCAGACCTGCCACCCGATCCGCCGGCGGACGTCGTCCAGCGGCTTGTACCACGAGTCGTTCCACGCCACGTACCGCAGGCCGGGGAAGTCCGCCGAGGCGGCTTCGCGACTCTTGCGGTTGAAGTTGGACCAGCCCATGTTGCTTTGACCGGCACAGAGCCAGATCTCGCCGATCAGCACGTTGCGCACGCCGACGGTCTGCTCGCCGGTCTTGGCGATGATCCACGTGGGGGTGAAGGAGGCCTTGGCGGGGTCGAGCTTTGCGGTCCATCGCCCCTGTTTGTCCGCGGCGGCCCGGACGGTCTGCGTCTTGAGCTTCGGCGGGTTGGTCTCGACGTAGCGGACAGTCACCGAGTACTCGCCATCGTCGGTCTTCTCCGGCGGGGCGACGGCCTTGTCGCCGATAGTCGCATCCTGCGTCAGCGTTACCGCAACGTCCGCACCGGGCGTTGCCCAGCCCCAGACGGTAATCGGCTTGCCCTGCTGGAGGACCATGTTGTCGGTAAAGATGCTCGCCAGCCGAAACGCCGGCTTGACGTCATCGGTCTTCGCCGCCGTTACGTCGGTAGCGCAGACCATCACGCCAATGGCAACCACCCACCCCGCCACACCAAACGATCTCGAAACGTTCCGCATAGTATTCTCCTGAAGGACGCAACATCCTCTCGTGTAATCCGGCGATCACCGCCGGGAGCGACAGTCTACGCCGCCGGCGGATGCATGTGAAGTGTTCGTCGGACTCGTGGCGACCAGGTACGGCACGGGACACGCCGGGTGGCGACTTCAAGCGGAGCCCGAGGGGCGGAGCTTGTGGGTGTGTAACGCTTCACTGACATGCAACAGTCGTCGGATTCAGGCCCGTAAGCCCGAGATAAGGTCGCCTCGCCCGTCAAGGGCGGGGACAGAAAGACATTTGCTGAGCCTTGAGATCGTGATAGAATCGCTACACAGGCCCGCGACAACCGTGGGCAGAACGCCCAATAGGTATTTCCAGTCGCCACCGAACAAGGTTGAGCACGCGGGGAAATACAAACACCTGTATGAGGAGAGAATGAAAATGATGAAGGCAATGAAACACATGGCCCTTGCACTGGTCGTGGTTATGCCAACCACAACTCTCCTTGCTGCTGAGGGCACACCGAATAGAGGCAAAGCACGAGAAGCGGTCGTGAAGGCGTACGATGCCAACAAAAACGGCAAACTCGACGAAGAGGAACGTGCCGCGATTCTAAAGTTGTACGATGCCGACAAAGATGGCAAACTGGATACGGTCGAGAAGAAGCTCCTTGTCAAAGCGGTTTTGGGGAAGCAGGAAGACGCAGAAGGTGACAGGACCCGGGAGCAGGCACAGAAGACGCCCGCCCTCACCAACGCCACAGCCTGGGTGCCGGTAAAACGAACGACAAAGAAGATCGTCCGCATTGAACAAGACGTCATGAAATACGGGAAGGATTCCTGGAAGCTCGACTTCTATCGCAATACCGCCTACAAGTGCGGGCTTTCGGGAAACTATACTTTCCTGGTCGTCGAGCCTCGGAATGCACCGGGCAAGGAGGCGCCGTTGTGGGTGTTCTTACACGGAGGGGGCATGGGCTACTTTGACAAAGAAGGCAAGTACCAGACACTGAAATTCCAGAACAAGGACACGTGGAACCACGAGGTGCCCCTAAAGGTGCTGCGCAAGATCAACCCCAATCACCCTGTTATCAAGAAGGGGCGTCTCGTTGATAACACGATTACCAGGCGACTGAAAGAAGGTTATCGAGTGTTGGTGGTCTCGTATGGAGACCATGACCTGTATTCCGGTTGCGGTACGCCATACCCGAACAATCCAAAGGGCGGAGAGGTGAACGGACTTCAGGCCAGCATGGCTGCCGTTGAATATACAATGGCCAATTACCGCACGACACATGTCTTCGCCCACGGCACGAGTGCTGGATCAGCAGGTGCGTATGCATTGGGGTTTGCCTTCGCCCAGGAAGGGATCAACTTGACGGCCGTAGTGATGGACTCCGGGATAGCCACCCCCCGACATATTCCCATCATCAAAAGGTTTGCAGGCAAAGAAGGGTTCCCCAAAGCACGTGGCGTCAAGGCCGAGGGCATTATAGAAAAGGTCGGCGTGATGGTCGATCCTGATCTTCCCTTCTATCCTGAAGCCGCAGTCAGAGCAGGTTACAGGTCCGTGCCCATGTTGATTGTGGCGGGTGAGAAGGACCCCTTCTTCGGTGGCAGATTCCCGCCCATCGCTGAGGCGAAAGCGGTTGGCCTTTCCAATAGCCACTGGGTGCATGACGGCCTGCGCCAAGCCATCCAAGAACAGAACACCTCTCCCCACAAGATCCTTATGTTGAAGGGGGGGCATGTGCCGACCAACAAGGACGGCCACCCAGTCCATAAAGCGGTGGATGCGTTCATTCGCAAGGCCGCCTCTTCGCGTACAGCGCACCCCTGACTCTCTTCGCCATCCCCCTCCTATCTCCTGAAATGCTTCGCCAGCGGATAGACGTTGCGGTTCAGGTCTCTCATGACATTCAGCATGTCCGTGTGAGGGACGAACTTCGCGTTGACCAGGCCTTTGTGGAAGCCCTTTTCGTCGCCGCTGTACTTGAACCAGTGCCACCCCACGCAACCGCCCTGTTTTAGGAGCCCCAGCGCGAGGTTTTGGTAGAACAGTCCCCGCCCGCGGTCGGTCTTCACGCGGAAGCCCGCGCCGCTGGCTTTTGTGGATGCCGATTCGAGACTTTGGGCATACCACTCGGAAACGAGGAACGGCCGCCCCGACAGCTTGACCCACTTGCCCATCCGTTCGCGCTCGGCAGACCAGCGGTGATAATAGTTCACACTCACCACGTCCAGTGACGTCGAGCCCTTGAACATCGCCGGGCAAATGGTACGGCCGTGAATGCGACTGCCTACATACAAGTGGTTCGGGTCGTACTTGCGTATCGCAGCACCCACAATGGAGTAGTAGCGATTGGCGGTGTACTCCAGGAACGCCTCCTTGTCCGTCCGGGACATCGTCCTGCGTGAGTCGCGCCCCTTCCGCTTGGCGAACCACGCCGCGGCCGCCTTGTAGCCGGGATCGGACTTGGGTAGCTTGAGGTAGTATTCCAGAAGGTCCGGACGGAAGGGCAGTTCATTGTCCGAAAAGTGCCCCACAAGATACGGATCGTCCCTGGTGGCCGCCAACTGCTTTGCGTGCGTGTCGCAGAACGTCTCGGAC
>CAZVEV010000135.1:0-15098 GCA_964625865.1 uncultured Planctomycetaceae bacterium
CCACGTTGGGTCATTCCGCACGACGTGGTTGCTCCGCTTCGCTCCGCAGCCCACGGCACCCGGCCTACCGCCGCCAACTCACAATTCCAGCGTCAGCTTGAGCGAGTCCTTCGCGCAGTCGGCGTACATTTCGAAGGCCTCGACGGCCTGGTCCCAGGGCATGCGGGGGGCGACCATGGCGCCGAGGTCCTCGGCCCGGCCATCGACGACCATGTCGGAGGCCGTCTGGAAGTAGGCGGCACACGTCGGGCCCACGCAGTTGATGATGCGCGTCTCGTTGCGGAACGTCGCGTGCCACGGGAACGCCTGGTCGTTGTAGTCGGGCATGCCGAAGACGAACAGCCGGCCCATCGGGGCGACCAGCGCCGCGGCGGTGTTCAGGGCAGCCGCCGGGGAAGCGGCGCTGACGACAAACTCGCACATCTCGCCACCGGTGGCCTCGCGGACGGCGGCGACGACGTCGGCCTCGGAGGCTTTCGACGCGTCGATCACCAGGTCGGCCCCGTAGCGCCTGGCCCAGTCGAGGCGCCAATCCAGCAGGTCGGTGGCGATGACCTGGCGGGCGCCGAAGAGCTTGAGGATGTAGGTCCAGATCAGTCCCATGGGGCCTTGTCCGATCACGGCGCAGCGGCGGTTGATGACCGGGGCGGTCTGGTCGAGCGCCCGCAGCACGGTCGCCAGCGGCTGGGCCACGATCAGGGCCGCAACGTCCGGGGCGTCGGCGGGCAGGTGGGCGATGCCGGGCGCCTGGGCGACGATGTACTCGGCAAAGCCGTAATACCCCTCCGGCTGGGCCAGCACGAGATCGCCTTCTTCAAACCCCTCGCAGCGCGTCTTGACGACCGTGCCGATGTTCTCGTGCCCCGCCCACCCCGTGGGGTTCGGGAACGTCAGGTCGCCCCAGACGCCCTCGCCGGTGTACTGGCCCATGTTCGACCCGCACAGGGCCACGTGGCTGCACTTGACGAGCACCTGTCCGTCTTCCGGCTCGGGAATCGGCGCATCGTCGAACATCGTGATCTTCCGCGGCTCGGCTATGTGGAGTGCTCTCATCGTCGCATACTCCCGTCAGGGGCAAACAGGCCTGTCTCGCACCCGCCCCCGCGGGCCGGCGCGAAGTTGACACCCTACAAACCGCCCTCTCGCCGGTCAAGGCAAACCACGGTCATCACGGCCCATCGAGTAGATTGCTGCTTTCCGATACGTGGCATTCGGGTACAATGATCTTGGGCAGCACCTTCTGCCCCTGGACAGGACAGGCCATGTCTGATGGAACGAAACCTGGCGCAGATGCCCGACCCGGACGGACCGGACCCGGACGGGCGGGCATGACGCTGATCGAACTGCTCGTCGTCATTGCGGTGATTTCGCTGCTGGCGGCGATCCTCTCGCCGGCGCTGGACCGCCTGCTCAAGCACGCCCGCACCGTTGGATGCAAGGCGAATCTGCACACGATGTCCCTGGGTTTCACCCAGGCGGCCACGGACAACGACGGCCAGTTCTTCACCTACAGTTGGTACCCGTTAGCAACGCACGAGAACTACTGGACGGAAAAGCTCAGGCCCTACTGGAGCAGCTTCGACGTGCTGGTCTGTCCCGAGGCGACCGGCCCCTGGCCTGCCGACTCCTGGGGCGCCACGGCGACCACGTGGTGGACCCTGGCCAGCGGCTCGAGCCCCACCGGGACCATTCGCGGCACGTACGCCCACAATGAGTGGCTGATGAACCACTACTGGGGGCGCGACTGGTCCCAAGCCTACGAGAACATCTACCAGGTCACTCCCGACACGCCCGTGTTCATCGATTCAACTTGGGTCGACACGATCCCACGTGACACGAACGCCTGGCCGCGAGACCTGAAGTCGCCCAACCAGAACATTGGGTGGTACGGAGAGGACCACTACAGTTGGATCGGCATGTGGCGCGGCTGCATGGATCGCCATTCGATGGCCGTCAACGTCGCCTTCAACGCCGGGGAGGTCCGCACAGTAGACCTGCTGGACCTGTGGCAGCTCAACTGGTCGAAGACCTTCCAGCCGACCGATCCCCCCATCGGCTACCCTTTCTGAACGGAATCCTCGGGCCGAATCGCAGGCGTCCTTGACTTTCGCGGGCGGCGGGCCTATGACGTATCGGTGTCGGCGGGCGATGGGCCTGGCGGCCTGGTGAGTCCGTATCGCGCAAGGAGGCGCGGGTATGAAATCGATACACATCGTTGAACCGTCGTTGCCGCTGGCCTGGGAGCGAGCCGTCATCGCCTGCTGGGACCAGGGCGAGAGCTTCCCCACCGAGTACGACCGCCCCGAAGACCCCAACAGCCGCGACGTCTCGGCGCTGATCCACGTGACGAGTCCGTTCGACGAGCCGCGGATCCACCGCGCGTTTCCCGGCGGGCTGGACGACCTCGAGAAGTACCGTGCCGAAGTCCTCTACGGCGTGCACGACCACTGGATCGATCCCGAGGCGGGCAAGTGGGAGTACACGTATCACGAACGCATGTTCGCCTACGACGTGCCCGGGCGAGGCCTGTTCGACCAGATCGACGCGGCGGTCACCAAGCTCAAGGACGTGCCCTACACCCGGCGGGCCCAGGCGGTGACGTGGCAGGTCTGGAACGACATGACCATCGGCGACCCGGCCTGCCTGCAGAGGCTCTGGTTCCGCATCGCCGAGGGCAAGCTGCACATGAACATCCACATCCGGTCGAACGACGCGTTCAAGGCCGCCTTCATGAACATGTACGCGTTTACCGAACTGCAGGCCGAGATGGCCCGACGCATCGGCGTCCAGCCGGGCCACTACATGCACTTCGCCGACTCGTTCCACATCTACGGCAGCTACTTCGAGGATTTCGAGGGGTTCCTCAAGACCGTATCCGCCCGCGAGCCGGCCGACAGGATCTACACCACCGACTTTGCAAAGGACTTCTTCGTCGACGGGTGCGATATCCTGCTGGCCGAAGACGACATGCCCGCCGACAAGAAAGCCCTCATCGAACAGCGCAAAGCGGAGTTGAAAGCCCCCGGAGCGTAGACAAGCGGAATAACCGATTCCGGAACGGCCCGCGAAACCGCAAGCGGTGGACAGTCCGCTTGCGGTTTTGCGCGCCGTTCGGATGAAATCAACCGTCAACAGGGTCACGCCCTGCCGTTGGGCCAAGCGCCGACGAGGTGAATGGCGTTCTTGCCCGAGTCCTTGCCGGCCTTCAGGGCGGTGTTGGCCTGACGGAGCAGGTCGCGGCAGGTCCGGGCGCCGGGCCCGAAGGCGGCCAGCCCGCCCGAAACGGTCAGCGCGCCAACGGCGTCGGGGCCCAACGAGGGAAAATGATGCCGCGTCACCGCGCGTCGGAACCGGTCGGCCAACGCGTAGGCGGATTCCGGCGGGGCGCTGTCGGCTGACCGCGGCTGGTCGGGCTCCCAGAACAGGACGGCGAACTCATCGCCACCGATCCGCGCCACGATGTCATGGGCGCGCGTGATGTCCTTCATCATCGCCGCCGTATCGCGGAGAATCTCGTCGCCCGCGGCGTAGCCGTACGTGTCGTTGTATCGCTTGAAGTCGTCGATATCGTACAGCAGGAGGGTCACCTGGAGGCCTCGCTCGGCGGCGTGGCGCAGAATCAGGTCCGTCAGGTAGTAGAAGTACCGCCGGTTGTACGTGCCGGTCAGGTGGTCCGTGACGGCCAGGTGATGCAGCGACTCGACCCGCCGGGCCGCGTCGAATAAGGCGCCGATGCCGTCCTGGACGGCGGCGATGAACTGCCGCGCCCGCGGATCGGGCGCATCGCCCCTTCGCCGGGCCACGAGCACGCGCGGGCGGTCGTTGGCCGCCAGAAGCAGCGGGCGAGCGCCCCCCGCTTCGGCCAGGTCGACCCAATGAACGGGCTGGTCCAGACGCTGGGCCACCACCTCCGCAATGCCCCGCTCCAGCGCCTCGACGCTCCGCGCCGCGGCGGTCATGTGGGCAAACTCACCGGGCGTGATCTGTGTCCGGGCGGCCGGACCGCTCGTCCCGCGTACGGACGCGACGGCCGTGGCGGCACGGCAGAGGCGCGAGACCTCGCCTCGGGTGGGCGGGTAGATGAAGTAGTCGTCGAGCACGCGCCCGACCAGCGGGCGAACGGTCGGCTCGTCGACGGGCGGGCACAGGGCGAACAGCCCGGCGCGGTCCTGGAGGCGGCGAGCGGCACGGCACAGTCCGGGCAGGTCGCCGCCGCGCCACGCGACCGCGACGGCGGGCCAGCGACGACCGGCCATCTCGCCGATCGCCTGGTACGGCTCGGCGCACCACTGAACCAGACCGGGGCGATCGATCCGAGACAGCAGGTTCTCCCGCGCTGACGGCGGGGCGACCAGAAGCAGGCTCGGGTCGGAAGTCATGCGTCATCCCCCAGCAGGGCCTTGAGTTCCTCGGGCGTCAGCAGGCCCCGGGCGTCGTCGGTCGCGGGGGCCGGCGGCACAGAGGCGCCGTTGCCCGCGCGGGCCGGGGCGGGCGAGTCGGCGCCGGGCCCAGTGGGCGAGCGCCTGGCTTGGGCGCCCTTCGACGGCGCCGTGGCCCCGCCAAGGGCCTGGGCAACGGCGGGGGGCAGGTCCACGACGCCCAATGGACCGGCCGTCTCGTCTTGCACCTCCTGGTCGGTCGGTTCGGCGGGCGTCGAGGCCCCTGCCGGCTCGACGGCCTCCGTCTCCGGCTGGCGGGGCCCGTCCGGGGCGATCCTGATCGGGGGTGACGCCGGCGCCTGGTCGACAGGTTCGGGGGGCGCGGCGGGCCCGACCAACGCGTCGGCCAGGTCGCAACGGGCAATGAGCCTGACGCCACTGAGGTCGTCAGCCGTCATGCCGATCGGCAGGGCGCCGACGGCGAGCACTTCCACGGCGAGGCTTCGAGCTATCTCAAGCAATCCCAAATGCTTGCCCCCCAGCAGGCGCAGGTCCACCACCAGCGCCGCTGCCGGAGCGGCCAGCAGTTCCGCCGCCGCCTCGTAGCCGCTTGCCACGCGCACAATGGCCCCAACGCCCGGCCCGCCGGCAGACCAGGTCAACGAGGAATCCTGCGACCACGCGATAATTCGCGCGCCGCCGGAGAGATTGTCCGCTCTGTCGTCCATGAGGTGGTCACTCGCCTCCATCACCACGTTTCCATCGTACCTCAGACGCCCCGCTCTGTCAAGACCGACGAGCAGACAACCGAGCATAATCGCATTCAGGGGACAATGCTGAATCATACGCACCTTGGGGAAACCCGGCCTGACGCACTGGCCGGGGGTCTGGCCGCGTGCCGAGGACAAAAGGGACCTTCTCCCCTCTGTCGAGCCGAAAGGCGGCTAGGCCGCCTGCCAGACCCCTTAGCCGCCTTGCCAGCCGCCGATTCTCCGGGACTAATCCCTGCACAAACCGGGCACGATGGTCCGATACGGTGATAAGACACGACAACCCGAGCAGTTGAGAGAGACCGATGATTGCATGGATGCATGAACGCCCCTGCCTGAGCAGGCGCCGGAGGGGGGGGCTGTGGGCACTGATCGCCCTGACGCTGACCCTCGCAATGCCCGCCCGGACCGCCGAGCCGCCCCGCCCCCCCGCCGAGGGCGAGATCACGCGGATCATGGGCGTCAAGGACGCCGCCGTCCAGGCCGCCGACACGCAGTACATCCAGCAGATCGGCTCGGCGGACAAGCAGTACACCGAAACGCTCGCCCAGGCCCGGGCCCGGCGGGCCAAAACCATCGCCGCCGCCCGCCTCGCCGCGGTAGGGCAACTCAAGACCGTCGGCAGGCGGATGGCGCAGGCCGGTCAGGTTTCCGAGGCGATCAAGCTGTTCAAGGCCGTCCACCGCCTGCGACCCCAGGACGCCGAAGCCGTCGCCGCGCTGGGCGCCGCGGGGGTCGACGTCCGGGCCATCAAGCTCGAACCGGACTACGAGGCCCGCCGCCTCGACAGCCGGGGCCATCGCATCGTCCTGTGGAACACCCACAACAGCCGCTACAACACCAGCGGGGCGCTCGAGTGCACGGTCGTGCTGCTGAAAGGAACCACCGCGGTATGGCGATCGGAGAAGATCCCCGTGCCCTGGAAACGAAACGCCGACACCTTCGCGACGGTCCAGGCCCCGCCAAGACGGTTCGACACGATCCGCGTGGAGGTCAACCGGTGGCGCGGCTACTCGGGCGGACTGGCGGAAATCGAAGTGTGGCAAGGCACGGAGAACATCGCCCGGGGCATGCCCGCCCGCGCCAGCGCCGCCGCCGACAGCCGCACACGCGCCACCACCGTCACCGACGGGGTGACCACGTCCAGTGCGTACAAGAGCGGGTACTGGCTCCTGCCGGACAACCAGGCCGGCTGGGTCGAGGTCCGCCTGACCAGGCCGGAGTACAGCGCGCTGTATCGCAAAAAGGTCTCGGCCCGCGTGCCGTGGCAAAAGGCCCTCAAGGTCGCCAAGGGCGACGTGGTCGACATCACCGCGTCGGGCACGTGGCATGCCTCGCCGGACCTGGTCGCCGACGCCGACGGCGGGATGGCGGCTGGGGGAAACCAGGCGGGCAAGTACTCCGAACGGTTCTATCTCCAGGGACGGCTGGGCAAGAAGGTCTTCAAGATCGGCTCGTCCTTCACGCTTCGCGCCGAGGCCGACGGCGAGTTGGAGTTGGGCATGAGTGAAGAGAAAGCCGAATGGCATACGAACAACGCCGGCTTCCTCGACGTGACGCTGACGATCCGCAAGAAGCCCGCCCCGGTTCCCGCCAGCAGGCCCAAGGGCACGGTGACGCACACCGCCCCGCCGAAGCCTGCCGCCCCGTAGCGAGCGAGGCGAGTCGGCGTTTGAACCGGCGCCGCACGGCAAGCAAGTTCCCCCGCTAAACAGGGAGACGGCACCCCGGGTCTACGCCCGGCCGACGTGGGCGTTGATGGCCGCCAGGAACTGCTCGCCGTAACGCTGGAGCTTCTTCTCGCCCACGCCGGTGATCATTCGCATCGCCTCCGGCGAGGCCGGACAGTCGCGGGCCATCTCCCGCAGCGCCCGGTCGGAGAAGACGATGTAGGGGGGCACGTTCTGGGCGCGGGCGAGGGTGGTCCGCAGCGAACGGAGCGTCTCGAACAGCGCGTGATCGTAGTCCTCGACCACGTCGGCGGCGCCAGCCGAGCGCTTGCGCTTGCGGGCCTTTTTCGGCTCGGCGGTCTTGAGGATGTGGAACTCGGCCCGCCCGAACAGCACCTCGCCGCCCTTTTCGGTGATCCGCAGGCCCGGGAACCGCGAATCGGTGTAGGCCACGCACTCCTGGGCAACGAGATTGTCGATCACGCGCCGCCAGTGGGCCTTGGGCCTGTCGGATCCCGTGCCGTAGGTCACCAACAGGTCGTGCTGGAAATCGCGGATCTTCTGCGTGTCGGCCCCGGTGACCACGTCGACAACGTGGGCCGCCCCGAACCGCTGCCCCGTCCGCGCCATCGCAGACATCACGATCTGGGCGTCCTTCGTCGCGTCGATCTGCTCGACCTGCCCCGAGCAGACGTCGCAGCCGCCGCAGTTGTCCTCGCCGAAGCGCTCGCCGAAGTAGCCCAGCAACTGGGTCCGCCTGCAGGCGTTGACCGTGGCGAAGTTGACCATGTCGTACAGCTTGTCGGTGGCGATCTTTCGCTCGGTGTCGTCCGGGATGTCGTTGATGAAGTAACGGATCTTCGGAATATCGCCGGCGCCGAACAGCAGGAGGCAGTGGGCCGGCTCGCCGTCGCGCCCGGACCGCCCGGTCTCCTGGTAGTAGCTTTCCATGTTCTTGGGCAGGTCGGCGTGGATCACGAAGCGGATGTTCGACTTGTCGATGCCCATCCCGAACGCCACCGTCGCGACGATCACCGACACCTCGTCGCGGTTGAACGCCTCCTGATGGGCGTGACGCATCTCGTTGGGCAGACCGGCGTGGTAGGGCAAGGCCTTGACGCCCCGGGCGGTCAGGAAATCAGCCGTCGTCTCGACATTGCTGCGCGTCGTGCGGTAGATGATCCCCGCCTCGCCGTCGCGGCCGGTCAGGAACGAGAGGATCTGTTGGTTGGGCGATCTCTTGGGCAGGACCTGGTAGAACAGGTTTGGACGGTTGAACGAGGCCCGGACCGTGTGCGGGTCGCGGAGCGTGAGCTTGGCGGTGATGTCGGCCTGCACCTTGGCGGTGGCCGTCGCGGTGAAGGCGGCGACCGGGACGGCCGGGAAGTCCTCGACGATCCGCGCCAGGCTCAGGTAATCCGGGCGGAAGTCATGGCCCCACTCGGAGATGCAGTGGGCCTCGTCAATCGCGAACAGGCTCAGCTTGACCGACTGGAGGGCTGACAGGAAGCTGTCCATCGCGAACCGCTCGGGCGCAACGTACAGCAGATCCAGCTCGCCCGCCGCCAGCCGGCGCGAGACGGCCGCCCGCTGGGCGGCGTCCAGCGAACTGTTGAGAAACTCCGCCGCCAGCCCGTTGCCCACCGCCGCGTCGACCTGGTCTTTCATCAGCGAAATCAGCGGACTGATCACCACGCACGTGCCGTCCATCAGATACGCGGGCAGTTGATAGCACAGGCTCTTGCCGCCCCCGGTCGGCATGACCGCAAAGGCGTCCCGCCCATCCAGAATCGCCCGAACAATATCCTCCTGGTTGTCCCGAAACGCATGAAACCCAAAGACCTCGCTCAGCGCGCGCCCCACCCCGTCGCCCGCCCCGGATGTCACGTCAGTATCAGTCATGCATTACCCTTGCGAGGTCCGTTGTGCCCCGCAGTCAGTTGCGTTCATACAGTACCGTTTCCTTCCTGTCGAAAACGGGCACCATAATCTCGGAGTACCAGTCTTCCGGAATCGTGGGAAACCGCCGTTTCATTTCCTTACAGGCTTCGAGGAAGCCTTCCCACTCCTCGCGTATCTCCACCCATGGCTCCACGTTCTTATCGGTGAGAAAGCCAATGCAAATCTCATCCGTTGAGAAGAGGTCATACTTGTACGTGATTATCCTCGCGATCTCATCCCATCGAATGGCAACCGGGCCCTCCCCCTGTCGCTCAACCATCAAGCCCTCATCTGTGAGGCGGACCCATGGCTTCGATGGGAGCGGACCGGGATGAAAAACCCTGGCGAGTTTCTTCAGAATGCTCTTCATGGATTCTCGGCGTTGCCACGTGACACAGGCAAGACCCTCAAGACCCCGTCGGTCCAGTGTGTCCCAAGACCGGATGATAGCGGGTCCTTGCGGTGAATACACGCGCTGTCTGATAGGGACAACCATAGGCTTGGAGTACTCGACCGGTAACGGGGCAGGAGGACTTGGCCGCGGGGCGTCACCGGGCTTCTGCCAACCCTTCACTCAACCCTCTGCCGGTCACTATGTCCGAAACTTCTCCGAAGCCATCCCCGGAGCTACGTTCGCCGTCTTCTCCGACGCTCTTACCGGCGGCTTCTTTGTATTCTCCACTTCCTCGGGAGCCAGACCGTAAGCGGTTATTCAGCCTCGATGGCAGACCCACTAGATGTTGGGGGCAGAGACTGATCCGCACACAAGAGTATAAACCACTATCAGGACTGCTGTTATGTAGAACGCTAATTTTACTAACATTCGGCCAATTAAAATGTTCGGTATTTTTTTTTAATAGAGGCTTGTTCAATTGAAATATATCAACGATATTCTTAACTATGGGGCGTCTAGTGAAAGGCAATGATAGTGGACCACACAATGTTCGGAGACTCCAAGACGGGTAAGCTCGTTGAGATAAGCGCAGGAGCGCGTGGGAAGGACTATGCGTTCATCCCCAATGACTTGCCACCAACGTCTGGCTTTCCCAGCCAGCTTTGGCCTCTCCTGGCCGAAGCGAAGGAAGCTCTCGGTAGACTCGATGGGATCGGCCAGACAATACCTGCTCCGCAGTTGCTTCTTCGCCCGCTCCAGAAACGTGAAGCGTTGCGATCGTCCAGTCTGGAGGGAACCTATGCAACTCCCGAGCAACTCCTCTTGTACGAAATGGATCCGCGTGAACCGACGTCGGAGAAGGACCAAGCCAACGAGTGGAGAGAGGTATCCAACTACGGCCACGCACTGACCGAGGGCTGCGAGTTGTTGGATGAAATGCCCATCTGCCTTCGAGTCATCCGAGCTATGCACAGGACACTGCTTTCGGGAGTCAGAGGCCGTGACAAGTCGCCCGGGGAGTTTCGCCGATGTCAGGTCCATATCGGATCGGATCGACGATACATCCCTCCTCCCCCGCAGGAGCTGAACCGCTGCCTGGACGCATTCGAAAAGCACCTACACGACGACGACCCACGATTTGACCCGCTCGTGCGATGCTATATCGCCCATTATCAATTCGAAGCCATCCACCCATTTGTCGATGGAAACGGCCGAGTGGGGCGTCTTCTCCTAGCGCTGATGACATACAAGTGGTGCGGCCACTCGATGCCTTGGCTCTATATGAGCGAGTTCTTTGAACGTTACAAGGATGAGTATGTTGACTTCCTGTTTCGGGTAAGTACAGAAGGAGACTGGGAGCATTGGCTGGAGTTTTGCCTGCGAGGCACGATCGAGCAGGCCAATAACTCCGCAAAGCGATGTGAACGTCTCGGCAGACTCCAGAAGGACTACGACAATCGCATCATGGGTGGTTCAAAGCGAGATCATGCCATAGTGGCCAGACTATTCGAAAACCCCATACTTACAATACCACACATTCAATATCAGCACGACATCACCTATCCAACCGCCAAGTCAGATGTCTATCGACTCGTCGGTCTTGGCATTCTCGCCGAACTCGGCAGTTCCCGGCCGAAGACATTTTACGCACCTGAGATCCTTGCAATCGCGTATGAGGAGAACCGGCAGTAGCGGGACGAGAAAGGGCAAAGCCCAGATTCACGAAGACGGGCAAGTCGTCACGTTGCGAGAGCTCGCAGACAACGTGTTTCGACGGAGCACCACGGCGTGGCTTTGCGGACAGCAACCTGCGACACCCGTGGGGAGAGGCGGGGTTTGGTTTGGGGTGTTGCGGCGCGGGCCGCGAATGACAACGGCGGGTTCGAGGCGGCGATGGGCCGGCCTTGAGTCCTATCAACGAAAGAGGAATTGGCGATGAGACTGCACAACGTGAAATGGACGGTTGGGGTGGCGGTGGTTCTGGCGGCGGCGAGTTGCGGACTCGGCGCGGTGACGGTGGACAAGATGTTCTCCGATCACATGGTGCTTCAGCGCCAGATGCCGGTTCCGGTCTGGGGCACGGCGGCGGCGGGCGAGAAGGTGACGGTGGCCTTTGCGGGCCAGAGCAAGTCGGCCGTCGCGGACGCCGAGGGCAAGTGGATGGTCAAGCTCGACCCGCTGAAGGTGGGCCAGGACGGCGTGATGACCGTCCGCGGCACGAACACCGTCACGTTCAGCGACGTGCTGGTGGGCGAGGTCTGGGTCGGGTCGGGCCAGTCGAACATGGCCGGCGGGGCGGGGGGCTATGCCCGCCGAGACGAGGTGCTTGCCGCGATGGTCAAGGGCGGGCCCTATCCGAAGCTGCGGCTGTACCGCGGCGGGTGGAAGGAATCGACGCCGAAGGACATCAGCGGGTTTTCCGCGATTCATTTCTCGTTCGGCTTGCCTTTGCACAAGGCCCTCGACGTGCCGGTCGGGCTGATGGTCGGCGCGGTGGGCGGCACGCCGTCGGGGCGATGGCTGAGCCCGAAGATGCTCGCCGACGACGCGGCCTGCCAGGCGATGCTGGCCAAGGCGGGGCTGGGCTCGTCCGAGCAGGCCAAGGCCAAGTACGCCGAGGCGCTGGCGAAATGGCAGGAGGCGGTCAAGGCGGCCAAGGCGGCAGGCAAGCGTCCGCCGCGTCGCCCGCGCGGCCCGGTCAAGGTCGGCGACCTGTACGCGTCGAAGATCGAGTACATGCTCCCGTACGCGATTCGCGGCGTGCTGTGGGACCAGGGCGAAAGCGGGACGGCGGTGCGGGCGATCGACCAGTACACGATGATGGGCGCGCTGATCAAGGGATGGCGCAAGGCGTGGGGACAGGACTTCGCGTTCCTGTACGTCCAGAAGCCCAGCGGCGGAGGGTGCGCGTGGGACGCCAAGGGGTCCAACCCGGTCACGCGGATGGCCAACC
Organism: uncultured Planctomycetaceae bacterium; assembly: GCA_964625865.1. Taxonomy (GTDB): domain Bacteria; phylum Planctomycetota; class Phycisphaerae; order SM23-33; family SM23-33; genus CAZVEV01. Next base: position 12,108 of record CAZVEV010000135.1, read on the forward strand.
CCTTCACCGCCCAGCCGCCCAAGCCCAACCGCGACGGCGACGGGCTGTACCGCGAGTTGCACATCCGGATCATGCAGCATCCCAACACGGCGATGGTCAGCGCCAGCGACCTGGGCAGCGGCGTGCATCCGCAGAACAAGTCCGGGTACGGCAAGCGGGCGTGCCGGGTGGCCCTGGGCTTCGTCTACAAGAAGGACGTCGAGATCTACGGGCCGGTCTATGCCTCGCACAAGGCCGAGGGCAAGACACTCCGCGTGAGCTTCACCCACGTGGGCAAGGGGCTGGCGGTCAAAGGCGGCGAGAAACTGCAGGGCTTCGAGATAGCCGGGGCCGACGGTGTGTACCAGTGGGCCGACGCGACGATCGACGGCGCCACGGTGGTCCTGACCAGCGACAGAGTCGCCAAGCCCGTCAACGTCCGTTACGGGTGGAACACGAGAACGCGCACCTGGGCGAACCTGTTCAACAAGGACGGCCTGCCCGCGCTGACATTCCGCAGTGGGAAGTAGACTCGGCGGCGGGCACTACTGGGCGGCCGCGTGGAAGTTCACGGGAACGATCAGCGACGTCTGCGTGCCGTGGTTGGTGCGGATCTGGATGATCGCACTGGCCGGACCGGCGCTTGAGGGCTTGACGGTGACGGGCACGGACACGGCGGACCCGGCGGCGACAACGGGAGGCAGGGCGACAGTGCACAGACTGCCCCCCGTGGCGTTGGTCAGGCGGATCGGCTTGGTCCCGCGGTTGCGGATGGCGAAGGTGCGGCGGCTCTCTTTGCCGAGGGTAATGCGCCCGAAGTTCACGCGGATCGGATCGACGGTCAGGGGCATGCCGACGTTGGCCTTGATGCGAAATCTGGCCGGCGGCCTGCCCGGCGGATCGGTCCGCAGGATCAGGCGGCGGTCGTACTTGATGGGTTTCTTGGGGGCGATGAACACCACGTGGACCGTCATGTTCCCGCCGGCTGAGACCTTCTTGGTCAGGGCCGTGCCCTTCAGGCAAACGCAGTCGGAGTACACCGTCCCCATCGCCACCGCGCGCTTGAGCGGGTTGGGCATGGTCAGGCTCACTTCGCGTCGCCCGTTGACCTCGACGAACCCGAAGTCGTACGCGCCGTCCTTCGTCGCGATCGGCGGGGCCGCCTTGCGCGCAGCGGTCGCCGCGGCGCCGGCGTCTTCGTCACCTTCGGTCAGCAGGCCCGTGACGGCCCCGTCGGCCAGGAACAACGCCACCGGCGTCTGGACGAACCACTGGCGCCGATCGCTGAGCCGGCCCTGGACGCAGGGCGAGTCCGGCGCCAGCAGCGACTTGCCCGGCGGAGCGTAGGGAGGCAGTTCGATCATCGCGACCTTGGTGAATCCGCCGCCGGGCCCGGCCTTGAGGCACATCTTCTCGAACCGGGGAACGGATTCCTGGCAATGCGAGCAGTTGTGGCGGTAGAGCACGGCGGTCCACTGGCCTTTGGCCAACTGGGCGCTGACATCCGTACCGCTGACGCCCCTGGCGTTGGCGTCCTTGGCGGCCCCGGGTACGTCAACGATGTGCCTGAGCAGGGGCAGTCGCTTGCCGGGCCAGGTGGCCGGCTCGAGGAAGACATACGGGTCGTCGCCCAGGATCTGCCCGTCGGCGCCCAGGCGCGCGGGGGTGTACATGGCCATCGCCGCCCCCGCCGCCACGCAGAGCACAACGCCCGCGGCGGCCACCGTGATCAGGCGCCCGCGACGATTGGCTGCAGGCTTTCCTTCACTGAGGTCCGGTCTCTGCCACAGCAGCGCCGCGATGGCGCCCAGGTCCAGCACGAGCGTGTACCACGGGTTGACCGACACCTTGCCGAAACATCCGCACGAGGCCTCGCCCGTGATGCCCCGGTACAGCGTCACACCGGTAAAGAGCACAAAGCACCCCAGCGCGCCGGCCCACGAAAGGCGCGGCATCAGCCCGCCGAACAGCCACAGGCCGAAGAGAATCTCGATCTCGGCCTGGATCATCAGACTGATGCGTCCGTTGATCCAGCCGGCGCCGGCGACCGGTTCGGTAGCCAGGTGATGGGCCTTCAGCGCCCCGGCGATCAGGAGAATCGCTCCCAGCGCCACGCGAACAGCGTAGTCCCTGCGATGATGTTTGTGACGTCGCGACCTCATACGGATCCTCTGCCTGTGGGCATCTACCTCATCTGTCGGCCATTCTACCGTAGCATCTGAGATCGCCCCAACGGTTTTTGCCCCGCCTGTTGCGCCGGGCGCAAGGCGCAGGGCGTGCAACGGGCTTGCACGCGGGACGGACAGCATGTCCATTCCGCGTGCAAGCAAGTTGCACGCCCTACGGTGTCAATCGACGATTTCGATCAGGCGTTCGGTCATTCGGACGTGGCGGCGCTTTTCGCGGAGGAGTTCGGCGAACTGCTCGCGAACGTCGGGGTCGTCGGCCTGGTCGGCCAGGCCCGCGTACATCTGCTCGGCCTGTTCAGCCTGGGCGAGCAGCTTCTCGAACTGCTCGGCCAGCAGAGCTTGCTCAAACATCGGTCACCTTTCCGGTCCGGTCGTTGACCCACCTGCCCACCGACTCGCGATGGACTTCAACGTCCGACCGCATGGCGTCGAGAATGGCGTAGACTTCCGCGCGCTGCTCGGTATCGAGGCACTCCGACCGCGCCACGTCGCCGGCGGTCTCCTTCAGGACGATGGCCAGTTTCTCCTCCGCCTCCACCAGTGCCGACAATCTATCTGAAATCACACCACGTGTGCCTGTCATGCTCGCACCTTCGCCTGAGAGTGGCTCGGTTCGGAAATGTCTCTCGTATCATTAATTATTATCGAGTTCTTCCGCGGAAAAAGCAAGTGCTTTCCGCGCCATCCAGAGGATATTTTCGCCCCGGATATGGACAAGGCCCGCGCGTCGAAACGCGCGGGCCCATGCAAATGCCCGGGACTGGATTTGAACCAGCACGAGGTATTAACCTCACTAGGCCCTCAACCTAGCGCGTCTGCCAAT
>CAZVEV010000136.1:0-15087 GCA_964625865.1 uncultured Planctomycetaceae bacterium
TCTATCGCGGCCGCATCCCCCCATCTGTTACCCTCATTTGAACCACGCCCGTTTTCGCAAGAAATTGACCCCTTCCTAAGCGTTAACGGATCGGCCGGGCGATGGTGTGTCCAGGGCCGCAAGATAGACTTCGCGAGCCGTCATACGTTTGGCGGCGCATTTTGACAACAAAGGACGAGGCAACGAGATTTCAGCTTGAGGAGTAGGACGATGACGAGACATGTACTGGTCGTGGCAGTGGGTTTGGCGATGGCGATCAGCGGGACGGCGCAGGCGGCGTGGGTCACCGACCTGGTCTCCTACTGGGACTTCGACAACACACTGGCCGACGATCCGACCTACGGCAGCGCCAACGACGGGTCGATGTCGGGGGGGACCGCGACCTACCTTGGCGGGAAGTTCGGAAACGCGATCGATCTGCCCGGCGGCACGATCGACGATCACGTGATCATCCCGGAGGACGACAACGATTTCGACTTCGCCGGCAAGGGCAACGGGCTGACGATCTCTGCGTGGATCAAGGTGGAGGCCTTCGACGCGCAGTGGCAGGCCCTCGTTGCAAAGGGCGAGAGCGACAGGTATCGCATCGCCAGATACAGCAACAACAACAACATGGGCTACGCTGGCTGCGGTAATGGCAGCGATATCGAGGTGTCTTTGAACGTCAACGACGGGCAGTGGCATCACGTGGTTGCGGTGACCGAGTCGAGCGGCGACGCAGCGCGGCTCTACGTGGACGGCTCGACCAACGTGGCCACGATCAGCAGCCAGGCAGGTCTCGGCGACAACGACGCAACGCTACGAATCGGTTTCAACCCCGAGTCGGGCGGTCGCGGCTGGAACGGGCTGATCGACGACGTGGCGATCTGGGGTCGCCCGCTGACGGCGAACGAGGTCGACACCATCTACAACGGTGGAACGGGCCAGTCCATCGGCGTTCTGGTTCCCGAGCCGGCGACGATGGCGCTGCTGGCCCTGGGCCTGCCCGTGATGATCCGTCGCAGGAGAGCGTAAGCGAGAAGATCACAACAGACCGCACACAAACCCCGTCGGCCCGGACGAGCATTCGCCCGGGCCGACGTGCTTCTCAGGTCGGGCCGTTCCCAATCAACCAGTTAACCAATCCACCAGCTACTTCAGCTTGGTCAGGTCCTTTTCCCACGGGATGTTCGGCTTGGGGGAGGCCAGCAGGCGGCGGGTGATCTTGTTGGGATAGAGCTTGGGGCCGCCGCCTTGGGGGTAGTACCAGAAGGACTGGAAGTAGCGTCGGTCGACGTCGAAGACGTCTATCTTGTCGCGATCGATGTCGAAGGATTCGGGCAGCACGCCGTAGCGTTTCATCTCGCGGACGTAGAACGGGTGGGGCCTGAAGCCGGGGGTGTCCCAGCGTTTGTTGGTCCCGGAGATGGCGAGTTTGCCCTGCTGGACGAAGGCGAGGATCGCCTGGTAGTCGGGGTTCTTCGTGTCGGCGAAGAGTCCGGCGGCGGCTTTGGCTTGGGCGGGGGTTTTGCCTTTGGCTTTGCAGAGCCCCCACCCGCCGGCTTTGCGCGACAGCGGCGCCAGGAGGATCGCCGACTTGGCCGGTCGGCTCAAGCTAAACGCCATGTGCGGGTCCCAGAAGAATCGGTTGTCGTTCTTGTTTCTCGTGCCCGCAATGGAATAGCGGACGGGGTCGGGCAGGCGCTGACGGTGGCAGGGCGAGCAACTGCGTTTGTGGGCGGCGTTGGCTTTGGACTGGGCGGCGCGATAGGTGCGCGGCAAGGTGTTGTGGCGGACCATGCCCGTGCCCAGCGCCGCGTACGTGCCCGGATACGGCGCGCCGATGTGGATCCAGTTGCGGATTGTCTCGACCTCGGCGGCGGTCAGCTTGGCCTTGTGATGCGAGCCGTCGAGCATCTTCATCAGCTTGCTGGCGCTGTCGCCGACGCTGCGCGGCGCGCTGTTGCCCAGCCCGTTGCGCCCGTCCGAGACGTACCCCGCGGTGGTCAGCGTCATGTAGCTCAGCGAATAGACCGGCCCGTGGTCGCCGGTCAGGATGATCTTGCCGTCCGGTTTGTCGGGGCTGTGACATTTGATGCAATGCTTGTCGAGGATCGGCTGAACGTCGCGGGGGAAGTCGATGGTAAACGGCACGCCGGGGACGGGCGTCAGCGTGCTCGGCGGGCGCTTCATCGCCATGCGCACGCCCTTGGACACGCTTGCGGGCGTCTTGGCGCGGTCCTCGTGACAGCCGACGCAACTGAGGACCTCGCCGGGCATGACCGTCAGGAAGCTGTGCATCCGCTTGATCGACTCGTTCCTGTCGTTGACGGCGATGAAGAACAGCGGGCGGTTGGCAGGCAGCTTGAAGTGGGCCGACCCGTCGGGCTCGACCGGTACCGTGCCGAGAATCCGCGACAGCGTGAAGGTTCCGCCGTGGCTGATGGGGATGAAATCGTGCATTCCCGCGCCGAAGTTCAGCGGCTTGGGCAGGGTCTCCAGGACGATCAGCTTGGTGATCTCGCCTTTCTTGACGCCGCCCATCTTCCGCCCGATGGTCACGTCGTCGAGCACGAGCGTGCCGGTGGCCTTGCTCAGGTCCACGCGGGAGGGAATGACCCGCTCGCGGGGGTAGGGCCTGATCGGGCGCGGCTCGTGCAGGTGGGTCTTCGAACTGTGGAGGCGCATGACCTTGCCCCTCCCGTCCACCACGTCGATGTGCTTGTCGGTCGCGATGAGGAAGCAGTCGTTTGAGACGGCAAACGGGTCGCGGCCGCGGACCTGGCCGATCCGCTTCTTCGCCGACTTCTCGTCGGGCCCGTGCTTGTCGGTGACCGTCGAGAGATACCCCGCGTGCTCCTTGGCCCCGTGGCCGGGCGAGTCGATGAAGACCACGCGATCGCTGCCCGGGATGGGCTTGGCGTCGATGAAGACCGAGCCGGGATGCATGTTGCCGAAGTACGCCGCCTGGTTCGTGCCGTCCGGATTGCAACTCCACAGGTGGTGGAACTTGACCTGCGAGCGGTCCACGTATTCCCACCGCGTGAAGATGATCCGCCCGTCGGGCAGGACCCACGGGGTGTTGTCCTGCTCGATGTTCGGCGAGAGCTGCCGGATGTTCCCCCCATTGCCGTCGCAGCGGTACAGCACGGCGACCTGGACCAGCCAGCAGTTGACCCAGCGCTTCGACCGCCCGGAGACGAACGCGATCCCGCCGTCGGGCAGGTAGGTCGGCTCGAGGTCGTCGTAGATCCCGTCGGTCAGTTGCTTCAGGCCGGTCCCGTCGACGTTGATCTCGTACAGGTGGAACTGTCCCCTGCCGCCCTTGCGATACGAGAAGAGGATCTTCTTCGCGTCGTAGTGGACCTTCGGATCGCGGATCGAGCCGGCCGAGTCTTCCAGGATCGCCGTCGTCTTGCCCGTCGCCACATCCAGCTTGACCAGGCGACTTCCGCTGGTGTACGTGGGGTTCTGCGGCCCGTCGAAGAAGTATCCGAAGTTCGCATACCAGTGGCCGTCGCGGCCGAATGCGCGCTCGGAAAAGACAATCTCGCGCACGCCGCGCTTGAGCAGCGCCTCGGACGCCGGCGAGGCCCCCGCCGGGGTCGCAAGGGACGCAAGTAAGACGGCAAGACCGCACAAGACCAACCAGACTCGTCCGCTCGACATAGATCCTCTCCCGGGATTCTCGCCACTGACCACAGGTCCGAACGTCACATCATTCAACACACTGACCTGCTGCCCGGATCGTACCGGCGCGCTGCAGCCGCCGGTCGTGTAACGCGTAGGGCGTGCAACTCGTTGCACGCGGAAAGGACCGCGCATTCGTTCCGCGTGCAACGGAAGTTGCACGCCCTACCCGGGCCGAACCGGGGCGCTGCGGCCGGTGGTCTTGAAGTGCTCCAGCTTCTCGAACAGTTCCTTGACGATCTCCGGATGCTTGCTGTACAGGTTTTTCGTCTCGCCGGGGTCGGTCGCCAAGTCGTACAGTTGGCCCGGGGCGTCGGGGTCGGTGTCCTCGATCGCGTAGGGGGCCATCCCCCAACTGCCCCCCCGGTTATACCGATTGCCCCCCGAGCCCTTGTGGGCCAGCAGCTTCCACTGGCCCTTGCGGATCGACATCGCCAGGGTGATCGTCTGCTCGAGCATGTACGTTCGCACCGGCTTGTCCCCTTGCTTGCCGAGCAGCACCGGCAGCATGTCGTAGCTGTCCTCGGCGGCGTTGTTGGGCAGTTTCGCTCCGGTGATCGCGGCGCAGGTAGCGAACACGTCGGTCAGGCTGGTGAGTTGATCGCTGGTGACGCCCGCCTTGACCTTGCCCGGCCAGCGAACGATAAACGGCGTGCGATGGCCCCCCTCCCACTGGTCGCGCTTGACGCCGCGCCACGGACGTGCCCCGTCGTGCTTGTGGTCGCGGCGCATGGCGATCACGGAGGGCACTTCGGGCCCGTTGTCGCTGGCGAACATCACCAGCGTGTTGTCGGCCAGCCCGTGCTTGTCCAGCGCAGCCATCAATTCGCCCACCACGTAGTCCAGCTCGAAGATAAAGTCCCCGTGCGGGCCGGCCTTGGTCTTGCCCTTGAACTGCTCGGCCGCGAAGGAGGGCAGGTGGATCGCCTGGGTGGAGTGGAACAGGAAGAAGGGCTTGTCGGGGGTGGCCTTGACGTGCCTTGCGATGAAGTCCTTGCTCTTTTCGAGGAAGACCAGGTCGACCTCCTCGTGCTTGAAGTTCGGCGCGACCAGGCCCCGCCTGCAATCGTTGCCGTACGGGTGCTTGGGCAGCGTCGAGCGGTCGAGCAGTTTCGTCGGCGGGACGGGGATCCGATCGCCGTCGACGTACGCGTAGAGCCAGTCCGTCGTCGGGCAGCAGACCGTGCCGTAGAACTCGTCGAACCCGCGGTGGATCGGGGCGTCGGGGATCGGGCGCGAGTAGTCCACCCGCCTGACGCCGGCCAGTCCGCCCTTGTTGATGGCCTTGCCTTCCTTGTCGAAGAACGTCATCCCCACGTGCCACTTGCCGAACATCGCCGTCGCATAGCCCGCGTCCCTGAGCATCTGGCCGATGGTCAGGCGCTGCTTCTCGATCATGCAGGGCCCGCCGACGCCCGTGAACACGCCCCGCATCCCCGTGCGGAACGCCATCCGCCCGGTCAGCACGCTGTAGCGCGTGGGCGTGCAGACGGTCGACGGACTGTGCGCGTCGGTAAACCGCATGCCCTGCCTCGCCAGGCGGTCCAGGTTCGGCGTGGGGACTTTCGACTCCGGGTTGTAGCAGGCCACGTCGCCATAGCCCAGGTCGTCAGCGAGGATGAATACGATATTGGGCAACTGCATCTTCTTCTCCCGGCCGCTCGCCAGCCGCCCCGCCATCAGCCCCGCCGCCCCCAGCCCCATCGCCTTCAGAAAACCGCGCCTCGTGTGCATGCACCATGCTCCTTCCGTTCAAGTGCGTCTCATCCTACCGGAACTCGTCCCCGGATTACACCGCTTCGAGGTCGACGGTCGAAAGTCGATGGTCAAAAGGGGCGCCGGCAGGCATCGACGGCGGTGCGTCACGTGGAGCGCAACCCGCTGCGCGCGGGCCTGGTCGGTCGCGGGCAGTTCGGTGCGGCCCAGGGCCGGTGGCCGCAGCGGGGGCAGGCGGTGATGTCGCGGCCGGTCAGGGCGACGATCCACTGGAATCGTCCGGCCGGTCCAGATCGAGTCGAAAACGGGGACTGGCTCGCCCGCAGGCCAAAGGCCCAGGACGTGCCTGTACCCGCTTTCGACGCCGGAACGAGACCACTCCGAATAGGTGACTATCCCCTGTCTACTGTTAAGACAGGACGCGACCGCGTTTGCCGCGCTGACCGCCAGGGTAGGGATATCCCGTGCAGCATCCCGGCTAAGGGGTCTGGCAGTCCCGTGGCCGCACGCAGCCGGAGAAAACGACCCTGCCCCCACCGCCGAGGCGAAAGGCGGCCAATGGCGTCGCCCGGGCGTCTACGACGTTTTCCCCGTGTTCCGTATAGTGCAGGACGGCATAGCAGGTCGTGGGCGAGAACGCCCCCGCGGCTGTCAGGTCCTCCCCGCTCACGTGTTCACGCCCGAGAAGTGCCAACCAAACCTGATGGACAGTTCAGCGGACCACCTGCCCCCCACCGGTCGTAGCCGGGCCGACCTTCACCCGGGCCAGGTAGATGCTGGTCTTGCCCTCATGGCTGGCGTAGTAGCTGACCCAGAGCACCCCGTCGTGCCAGACCAGCCCCGGATAGCTCGTGTCGCCGCCGGAGGGCAGCTTGAGAGGCGGGCCCATCGTTCCGGCGACGGGGTCCAGGACGAACAGGGCCGTGTGCGTGCGGGGCTTGACGAGGCGCCCTGCCCCGATCCACGTGCCGCTCGGCAGGCGGATCATGTTGGGCCCGCCGATGAACGTCCCCAGGTCGCGCCACGTCCATCGCGTGTAGGGCGGTTTGGCCCGGCCCAGCAGGGCCGTGCCGCGGCGACGCTGGAGGCAATAGGCCGCGTGGGCCTGGTCGAATCGCAACGTGGCCTCATTCGGAACGCCCTTGTCGCACATGGGCGACGCCAACGTCCGCCATGCCAGGCCGTCCGTGGTCGTCAGCAGCCGCGTCTTGGTCCCAGAGGCGTAGTCGACGGCATAGCCGGTCCCGCCATGCCACGTGACGCGCCAGATCCAGCGTTTCCGGTCGCCCACGAGTTTCGGCGCAGTCCAGGTCGAACCGTCTCTCGAGAAGGACACAAAGCTCCCGGTCGCCACGTGTTCCCGGGCCTTTCGCGGGGCCGCCCCGCCGAGGATCATCAGTCGGCCGTCGGGCATGATGGAGATCTTGGCGTCGCGGAGGTCCTGCCCGGCCCGGCCCAGCAGGGCTGCCGACGCCCAGGTCTTCCCGTCGGGCGAGGTCAGTACGCGGACTTTTCCGTCAGGCGAGACGTGGGCGGCCGCCTCACGGAAGACGCAGTAGAAGCGGCCCTTGAAGCGGATCAGGTCGGTAAACGCGTTGTGCCTCCCCGCGGACCATATCTTCTTACAGGAAAGGACCTTCATTGTGACGCCCGGCGTCTCGGCGCGGGCGATGCGTGCGAGGTCCCCCGCCGCGAGCAGGGACAGTATCACGAGGATGAGTCTGGAGTTGCCAAGCATCTGATCACCTCGACGGGTTGAAGGTCACTCTTGGGGCACGCTGACCGGCGCAGGCCCGGGCGATCGCCGGGGGCGCTTGCCCGAGCAGTACCGACTGGTCCGCGTGCAGCGAGAAAAATCTCTATTCTTCGAAGACCCTTCTTGACGATATCTTAACACAACGCAGACGTTCGGCAGAACCCGAATGGGGCCGGGGCAGCCCGGGCCACTGTGCAGACGAGTGACTTTTTTTCGGGACGTGGCCGTACCCGAAACGGATACGCGCATATACTTACAATGAAGCCAATTGTAATAAACGGTCGCTTGAGCGTCGGCTGCGTAGCCGCGGCGACATATCGCTGTGAAACCCATCGTGCCAGGATAAGGAGATCGTCATGGCCAACAAGTATGTTCTCGTAGTGATGGTTCTGGTTCTATCAGTTCCCGCGTTGGGCGGGGACAAATCGACGACCACGTGGCTGGACAGTTGCCTCGCGGCGGCTGACGCGGCGCCTGCCGGCGGCGCTGCCCCGGCGGGTAAGCTTGACCGGGACAACTACCCCCTTCCCGAACACACGATTGACGGCGTGGGCGGAGGCATGTTCGTGCCGTCGGCCTACCTGGTCAATCCGGGCCCGGCCGGCGAGCCGTTCGGCATGCCGGCGATTTCGGTCCGCTACAGCGATCTGCGCAAGCGGAAGAACGTCGTCACCATCGCGGTCAGCGAGACCCTGTTCGGTCGGGTGGAAATCAGCTACGCCCTGAACAGGCTCAACCTGGGCAGTTTCGGACACGACTTGGCGGCCGCGTGGGGCGGCGGCGGCGGAAGGATAGGCCATCGCAACGTCCACCTGCACAACTTCAACATCCGTGTGCTGGCCATCGAGGAAGACAGCTTCGATCTGCCCCTGCCGGCCATCACCGCCGGTGCGTCGTTCAAGTACAATGACTCGATGCGTTCGATCAACAATCGCATAGGCGGGGCTCTCAACGGCTTCGGATATGAGCGCAGCAGCGGATGTATCTTCACGCTCCACGCGACCAAGATGATCGAGTTGGACCAGTTGGCCGATGCGATGGGCGTCGAAGAGTTGCCCCCGATCGTCGCCACGGTCGGCGTGCGGAACAGCGAGGCCTCCAACAACGGCTTCCTCGGCTTCACTGACCACAGGGCCACGACGCTGGAGGCCAGCGTCACCACCTTCATTGCCGAGTGGATCGCCGTCTCGTACGAGTTCAAGCGCAACCAACGGGCCCTGAACAGTATGCCCCCCTTCGGCGTCCCGCTGTTGCGGGGTGAAGAGAACTGGCACGGGCTGGGCTTCGCATTCATTCTCAGCGAGAACCTCACGGTCAGCGCTGGGGTGGCCTGTCTGGGCAGCATCGCCAACACCGAGGCCGACGGCGCATGGGGCCTTTCGGCCAAGTGGGAATTCTAACGCTCCGGCGGTTGTGACGCAGACATCCTGTTGACGTACCCGCGGGCCCCGCGGCGGCCGACCAGGCCGGCGGGGCCCGCGTCGTCTCTGTCCCCGGCTCAGACGGCAGGGCGTACACATCCAGACTCTTTGCCGAAGGAGCATCCGAAACACAGAAGTGAAAGAGAAAACAACAGAAGAAACAACAACGGCCCTAGCCGCAGATGTCGCAGATTCCGCAGACCGGGGTATCCACTTGGCTCCAGTAGTGGAAGGGCAAGGCTATTCAATCCGTGCTGTCCGAGCCCAACGGGACCGGACGGCAAATCGCCTTTGTCGCCGCTCTCTCTGCTGGTATACTTGCCTCGACGCTCGCCGACGTGGTGGGCGACATTGTATGTGGACGGCTTCGCCCGCCGACGGCATGGGCTTTGACGGGTGCGGCATGGAGAGAATGATGAGCAATCGACTGAGTCTGCGGATGGTCTGGGTTGTATCGCTGGTGCTGGCCTGCTTCGTGATCTCGGGCGTCGCCGAGACGGCGGCCTGGGGCAAGGAGGCCAAGGACCCGGCGGCCAAGCGCGCCAAGAAGGGCGCCGGCAAGAAGGCCCCCGGGGCTCCCGGAGCCGAGAAGACCAAGCCCGCCCCCGCGATCAGACTGACCCGCCTGACCGACAAGAAGATCGCCGAACTGCACAGCCAGCTCGACGCCAACGCCGACGGCTCGGTGAGCCTCAAAGAGATGAAGGCCCTTCCGACCGTGCTTCCGAAGGTCCTCAAGGCCACCCCCAAGAAGGGCCCCAAGGCCAAGCCCGCCGGCGAGAAGAAGGGTGGCAAGAAGGGCGGCCGAAGGAAGAAGAAGGGCGACCCGAATCTCTAGCCTCCACGAGCAACCGCACGAGACGCACAGCACAACGCCAAGCCCACCCCCGCGGTGGGCTTCGGTGTTTATCCGCGGTCGGGCGCCCCTTCGATCTGCATGCTGCGGCAAGGATGGGCGTCCAGAGGGACCTCGGCGCGGCAGACCCCGGGTTTTGCGTCTTGTTGCCCGCCGCGGGCGGTGGTAGCATATTTTGCGAATGACTCTGACGTGCTGACAGCGGACACGCCATGCCGAAACGGAACATCATCTGGATTCTCGCCATCCTTGCCGCCACCGCGGGGGCTATGTGGATCTCGCGATCGAGCCCGTATTCCCCTGCACCGACCGGCACGCCCGGGCCACACGACGACCTGGTCAAGGTCCTGGCGACCATCGAGGCCGACTACTACCACGCCCTCGACCCCGCCCAGCGCAAGGCGCTGCGGGTCAAGGCCGTTCGGGCGTTGGCGGAGTCGCTCGACGAATACACCACCTACTTCCCGCCGGGGCGGTTCAAGTCGTTCGAGCGACGCATGGACGGCTTCGGGCACGGGCTGGGCCTCAGGACGCGGACCGTGCCGGGCCAACCGCCGGTGATCACCGCCGTGCTGTACGATTCACCCGCGGACCGTGCCGAGGTCAAGGTGGGCCAGAAGATCGTCCGTGTCGGCGAGAGACCGGCGGCCGAGTTCGAGGCCCGCCGCCTTCGGGAGGTGCTGGCCCCGCCGCCGGGGCAGTCGGTATTGCTCGTGCTGGGCAGCAGGGCGGGCGACGGCGAGTTGTCGATCACGCTGACCAGCGCGGAGTTCCGCATCGAGTCGGTCACCGGGCTCTGCCGTCTCGGCGACCAGGGCGGGGCCGGGCGCTGGGACTGGTCCCTCGATGCCGACAGGCGGATCGCCTACATCCACGTCCGCGAGTTCGTCAATGACACGGCCGAGAAGTTCCGCCAGACCCTCCGTACCGCGGGGGACGTCAAGGGCCTCGTGCTGGACCTGAGGGGCAATCCGGGGGGCAAGAGCAGCGTGGCGATGGAGTTCGCGGACATGTTCCTGCCCGAGGGGCTCATCGTCCGGACGCTCGAGCGCGACGATGCAATCGACAGCCCGGACGACGGCACGCGATACACCGCCCACAAGCCCGGTACGATCGATCCGATTCCCGTGGTGGTCCTGGTCGATGAACAGACCAGCAGCGGCGCCGAGGTCGTCGCCGGCGCCCTGTGGGCCAACCATCGCGCCGTGGTGGTCGGCATGCGGACACGGGGCAAGGGGTGCATCCAGACGATGATCGAACTGCCCGGCGATCTGGGCCTGCTGAACCTCACCACCGCGCAGTTCGTCCTGGGTCGCGGCGGGCCGATTGCCCGCACCCCGGAAAGCACCACCTGGGGCGTCACGCCGCACAAGATCGTTGCCGTCCCCCAAGCCAGCCGCCAGGCCCTGGCCGAACTCCGCGCCGAGGCCCAGCGCCCGCCGGAACCTGCCCCGGACGCGAAGACCACGCCCCCCGTCCGACCCCGGAAGGTCGCCAACCTTCCCGCCAGGCTGCTCGAACTTGACACCCAACTGGCCGCCGCCCTGGATCTCCTCAAGCGGTTCGACACGTACGAAGCCCTGATCGAAGCCGAGCGCGCCCGGGCCCGCCGCCAGGCCGCTGCCCGCAAGGCCGCGAGTGATGCCCGACCGGGCGACGACGAGTAACGCCCATGAGAGACCAGGAACAGCTCATCCTCGGCATCGAGTCGAGTTGCGACGAGACAAGCTGCGCCGTCGTCGCCGGCGGACAACGCGTGCTGAGCAACGTGGTGGCCAGTCAGATCGAACTGCATGCCCGCTTCGGCGGGGTCGTGCCCGAACTGGCCTCCCGGGCTCACATCGAGGCCATCAACACCGTCATCGACGAGGCCCTCGCCCGGGCCGGCGTCGAACCGTCGCAGATCGCCGCCGTCGCCGTTACCTGCGAACCGGGGCTGATCGGCTCGCTCCTGGTGGGCCTGATGGCCGCCAAGACGCTCGCGTGGGTCTGGGACGTCCCGCTGATCGGCGTGAACCACGTGCTGGCCCACGCGTACGCAGCCGCCCTCGACGACGAGCCGATCGACTACCCCGCCGTCGCGCTGATCTGCTCGGGCGGACACACCGCGCTGTACCGCTGCGACGGGCCCACCGACATGGAGCTGCTCGGCTCGACGATAGACGACGCAGCCGGCGAGGCGTTCGACAAGGTTTCGAGCATCCTGGGGCTGGGCTATCCGGGCGGGCCGGCCATCGATCGCACCGCCGTCGGCGCCGACGCCAAGCGGGTCCACCTGCCGCGGTCGCTGATGAAGGGGCAGAACCTCGACTTCTCGTTCAGCGGCCTCAAGACCGCCGTGCTCTACCACGTCAACGGCGTGCCCGGCGCCAAGCACAAGCGTCCCGCCGACGCCCGAGCGGGCGGGCGGCGCCGACGCGGCGCACAGGCCGCCCGCGCCGAGACACAACCCAACGCCGGACGAGGCATCGCCCACTTCACCGAACGGGAGGTCGCCGACCTGGCCGCGAGCTTCCAGGCCGCCGTCGTCGACGTCCTGAGAATCAAGCTCCGCCGGGCCGCCAAACTTACCGGCGCCAAGACGCTGATCCTCGGCGGGGGCGTCTCGGCCAACTCCGCCCTCCGCGCCGCGGCGACGGACCTGGCGGCCAAACTCGGGGCCACCCTCCGCCTGCCCGAACTGCGGTTCTGCCTCGACAACGCCGCCATGATCGCCGGGCTGGGGTGGCACCAGTTGCAGGCGGGCGAGACCGCCGACCTGGACCTGCCCGCCCGCGCCACCGTCCGACGATGATCCGATTGCGGATTCCTCGGAACGAACACGCATCTCATGGCGCGCGGAATCCGAAATCCGAAATCCGCAATGGATACACTCCGCACTCCACAACGGGTATACTTGAGTTATGAATGAAGAAGCGCTGAGAGAACTGCTCAAGTCGGTTCGCGACGGGCAGGCGGACATTGACGAGGCGATCGGTCAACTGCGCCACCTGCCATTCGAGGAAATGGGCTTTGCGACGATAGACCACCATCGGACGATCCGTTGCGGGTTCCCGGAGGTGATCTACTGCGAGGGCAAGACCACCGAGCAGATCCGCTCGATCTTCGCCGCGCTGGCCGCTCGCGACCACAACGTGCTGGCCACCCGCGCCGACCCGAAGGCGTACGACGCGGTGGCCGCCGAACTGCCCGACGCCCAGTATCACCAGGCGGCCCGCGCGATCACCTATCGCCCCCCCGCCGTTGAGGCCAAGCCTGTCGGACACGTGGCCATCGTGGCCGCCGGTACCAGCGACCTGCCCGTAGCCGCCGAGGCCTGCGTGACCGCTGAGATCATGGACGCCCGCGTGACCACGCATTACGACGTGGGCGTCGCGGGCCTGCACCGCCTGCTGGCCTGCAGCGAGCAACTGCAATCGGCCAACGCGGTGGTCGTCGCCGCCGGCATGGAGGGGGCCCTTCCGAGCGTGGTGGGCGGCCTGGTGGGCGTGCCCGTGATCGCCGTGCCGACCTCCGTGGGCTACGGCGCGAGTTTCGGCGGGATCGCGGCCCTGCTGGGCATGCTCAACAGTTGTGCTTCGGGCGTCAGCGTGGTGAACATCGACAACGGCTTCGGCGGCGGGTACATCGCGGCGATGATCAACCGCCAGGCCGCACGGGCGGACGACGATGAGTGATATCCAGCGGGTTACCGATCTTCCGCGCCTGGGCCCGCGCGACCGAGACGCTCACAAAGGCACGTTCGGGCGCGTGCTGGTGGTGGGCGGTTCGCGCGGCATGGTGGGCGCACCGGCATTGGCGGTCAACGCCGCCTTCCGCGGCGGGGCCGGGCTGGTCACGTTCGCGGCGCCCGAGACCGTCCAACTGACCGTCGCGGCCCTGTGTCCGTGCGCCACCTCCGTGCCATTGGCGTGCAACGACGACGGGACGCTGGCCCCTGAGGCCCTGGCCCGGGTCGCCCGAGCGGCACAGGCCGCGGACGTGCTGGCCGTCGGACCCGGGCTCGGCGGCGGGGACATGCCCATGCGCATCGTCCGGACCGTACTGGCCCAGGACCGCCCCGTCGTCCTCGACGCCGACGGACTCAACGCGCTGGCGGCGATCGACGGCTGGGGCGAGCTTCGACGCTGCCCGATCGTCCTGACGCCTCACCCGGGCGAGTTCGCCCGCCTGACCGGCCGCGGCGTCGCGGAGATCCAGGCCGACCGGCAAGGCGCCGCCGTCGCCGCAGCCGCGGACTGGACGTGCGACGATGCCCCCCCACCGGTATGCGTGCTCAAGGGCGCCGCCACCGTCGTGACCGACGGGCGCCGCGTGCTGGTCAACGAGACGGGCAATCCCGGCCTGGCCGTCGGGGGCAGCGGCGACGTGCTGACCGGCCTGGCCGCGGCGCTGATCGGACAGGGGCTGGATCCGTTCGATGCGGCCTGCCTGGCCGTCGACCGTCACGGGCGGGCGGGCGACCTGGCCGCCGAGGCCCTCGGCGAGGTGGCGATGATGGCCACCGACCTGCTGGACCACCTGCCGGCGGCGATGAAGGACGTCTCGTGAGCGAGGGGGCCCCGCGAGACGATATCCTGCTGGCCTGGAGCAGCGGGAAGGACTGCGCGCTGGCGTTGCACGAATTGCGGGAGAACGCCGCCTTCAACGTCGTGGGGCTGCTGACCACGCTGACCGAGGGCTACGGCCGCGTGAGCATGCACGGCGTGCGAGAGGCCCTGCTGGACCGCCAGGCCCGATCGATCGGTCTGCCGATGACGAAGGTATGGATCCCGCAGGATTCCTCGCTCGATGAATACGAGCGCCGCATGGACGCCGCCCTGGCCCCTCACGTCGCAAGCGGCGTTGCGGGCGTGGCGTTCGGCGATATCTTCCTGGAATCGCTCCGGGCCGACCGGGAGGCCAAGCTCGCCGGCGCGGGCCTGCGGGGCGAGTTTCCGCTCTGGAAGCGCGACACGACGGAACTGGCGCGCCAACTGATCGACCTGGGCTTCACGGCCGTCGTCACGTGCGTCGACACCGAGGTCCTCGACGCATCGTTCGCCGGGCGGACCTTCGACGAGGCGTTCCTGGGCGACCTGCCCCACGGCGCCGACCCGTGCGGCGAAAACGGCGAGTTCCACTCATTCGTCACCGACGGCCCCGTCTTCGACCGCCCCGTCGCCTGCACCGTCGGCCCGACCGTACTTCGGGATAACCGTTTTTGCTTTTGCGACGTGGTGCCTACCGAATAGGTAGCGTCCCCATGTCCACAGATTCAGCTTGCTCAACGCACGGCATCGGATATGGTCATCGTGAAAGCTACGCGAGGGTCGTGGGCGCAACGCCATCTAGGAAATCCCAGTAGAAAGGAAACGCATCGTGAAGAGCTTAAAACTGTCGGCGGCAGCACGTCTGGCTATGTGCGTCATTATGTGCGTCATACTGTCTTCATTGTTTCTGACTGGTTGTAGCACCTACTACGACCCGTGGAAGGCAAGGATCGGCAGTGTTACCTACGATGAAGTGGTGAATGAACTGGGGGAGCCACAAAGACTAAAAGTCTTTGACGACAGGTTAGTTACTGCAGCCTGGATACATGACAGGCAGACTCAGATTTGGACGACCAGGGACAAGTATCAAGGGGCAGGCAAAACCGGCCAGTGATGGGCAGGTGAAAACCGGCCAGA
>CAZVEV010000137.1:0-15072 GCA_964625865.1 uncultured Planctomycetaceae bacterium
CCGCTGCAACAACTGCAGCGCGGGGTTTGGGGTGGCCCCGCAGGGCCAGGCCCCGGCCGCCGCCCCCGGGCCGCAGACCCCCCCCCCCCCCCCGCCGCTGGAGGCGACGCCCCCCCCGCAAGAGGCCCCCGCACCGCATCCCGACGCGGTTGGCGCCCGAGCGCGTTACGCCCAGCAGCAGGCCGCCGCGAAGAAGAAGATGATGATCCTCGCCGGCGGCGGCGCCGTGGCGCTGATCGCGCTGGCCGCCGTCGCGTTCTTCGTGATCGCCCCCATGCTCTCGGGCGGACAACCCGGCTGGACCAAGCCGCTGGTGCCCCAGGGCGCCCAGTTCGTCGCGTACGTCGACCTCGAGTCAATCCAGGAGTCGGACCTGTACAGCAAGCTCATGGCGATGGCGAAGGAGAAGGCCGGGGGCAGCCCCGACGCGCTCCTGAAGGGGGCGATGGGCGAGTTGAACATGAAGAGCAAGCTCAAGTTCAAGGACGTGGCGGGGATCTTCGCCGCCGGTTCGCCGCCCGCAGACGGGCCGCCAAAGGTCGTCGTCGGACTGCGTCTGAATCGCAGCATGACCCTGAAGGACCTCATCAGCGGCCCGGGGCTCGTGCCGCGGAAGTACAGCGGGAAGGACTACCTTGTCCTCGGAAGCGGCGACAAGCAGATCTGCATCGCCCAGATTGACGATGAGACCTTCTGCGGCACGTCGGGCGAAGCCCTGCTGAAGAAGGTCCTCGATCGGATATCAAAGGACAAGAGCGTCACCCTGAACAAGGAACTGGCGGCCCTGCTCGACAAGGTCAACGGGAAGAAGTCGTTCATTGCGGGCAACATCAAGGGCCTGCCGATCCCCGTGCCCACCAAGGGCGTCGAGGGCTTGGGCCTGGGGATTGACATCAACGGCTCATTCTCCGCCGTCGCTGTGGCCGCCTTCAAGGAAGAGAAGCAGGCCAAGGCCATTGCCGACGAGGCCAACAAGAGCCTCGACAAGGCGAGGGAGGAGGCCGAAAAGGGCCTCGACCAGATGGACAAGGCCATCGACAAGGCCTCGGGCAAGCAGAAGGAGATGATGGAGAAGCAGAGGGACATGGCCGAGACGATGTCGGGATGGCTCGATGACATTGATGTTGATCGAAGCGGCAAGCAGGTCGAATTCAGCATCAGCATCGACACCGATGAGTTGCTGGAGATGTTCGACCTGGTCAAGAACATGGCCGGCGGGATGATCCCGATGTAGCCGCGCGGGCCATTCGAAACGGCGAGGCGGCGGGGCGTGTAATCGGTTTGCACGCGAAACACCGGGCGCACCGGTTCCGGGCGGCGGTCAGATCGTCCGGCGGAGGTAGGCGAGTCTCTTGGGCAGGGGAATGTTGTTGCCCGAGTTGTCCTCGCCGTAGCCGTTGTCGGCGAGCAGCTTGATATCGGCAAGGACGCGCTTGTCACCGACAAACTCGATGCTCAGGTCGGCGTGGATGTCGATCTTCCCGGTCGCCTGGAGGCGGGCGATTTCCTCGACGATGCGCTGGAGCACCGTGCCCTCGCTGCAGACCGGGGCGTCGGGCAACTGCAGGGGCTGGGCGTAGATGACCAGGCGCCCCTGGTCGGCCAGGGTCAGCAGTATCCTCCGCGTTGCCGACTGAATGTTCGTCTCGGCCGTCGACTCGTCGACCAGCGACAGCCCCGCAATCTCCGTCGCCAGCCAGCGCCGTTTCTCGGCGTTGATCTTCTCGTTGGCGCGGAAAATCTCCAGCGGGCTGCTGGCGTCGTAGTCCTGGTCGTCGAGGATCATGCGCACTTCCGAACCGTAGTGCAGGACAATCTTGGCCACCAGCGTGGACGGGCGCACGTGGAAGCCGCGGTATCGCGGCACGGGCAGCGTGACACGGGTGACCTCGGCGTAGCGCTTGAGCATGTCCTGGCAGAGGTTTTGCCCGGCGGCCAGGTAGTACCCGGCAAAGGTCAGCGCATAGCCCATCAGCGTACCGCGAAGCGTGTCGGCATCGACGAGGGCCTGGAGGCGCTTGGACCTGGAGCGGGGCTGACGGTGGATGTGTCTCTCGTAGTAGTGCGCCAGCGCCGTCGCCAGCACGAGCAGGTGGAAGACCACGCTGATATGCCCGCGCAGAACGGACAGGTCCGGGTCGATCGACTCGCTCTCGGTCGATAGGACAAACGTGTCGTAGACCGACTGCATGTTGTGGAACTGGTGCTGCAGGTGTCTCAGCGCGACGGCATTGACAGGGACGGGCAGGCACGAGGCGTAATCCTCGGGCCCGGTGCGGGCCACCACGTGCAACAGGTCGCTCTCAGCCGCCAGGGCCAGAAACGCCGTCGCCAACCGCGTGACCGTCTCCGAAACGGCTTCGACCTTGCGGGTGGCCAGGTCGTTGGGCAGCTTGCCTTGGGGCAAGGCTTCGTCGTAGGTTCCTTCGGGAGGAATGTCGCTGGGGTCGGGCAGGCCGAGGCGGGCGGCCTCTTCGAGCATCCGCCGGGCGGCCCTGATCAGCACGTCGCTGGTGAAGTCCATCGCCTCGTCGGTGGCCGAGATGAAATCCCGCTCGATTTCCAACAGGCGATACGACGGCAGGACATGCTCGATGTGCAGCAGTTCATACGCGGCGCCGGAGAAGCGCTTGATGATCGCCATGTGCGATCTGAAGACGCGCCACCGCCGGTTGCCCCGCGCCCCGTAGGAGTCCAGCAGTTCCTCGAGTTGCGTCGACTGCTGGAGCAACTCGCCCAGCAAGGGACGAGACAGTTCCACCTCCCCGCCGCCGGCTACGTAGGCCACCGCACGCAGCATGGCCTGTGTCCGCCCGGCCATCAGGGCCAGGAAATCCTTCTCCGATATGACGTCGCTAGCCACGGTCGCTTCTGACATTAACTACCGTCTGTTCCTGTTGCCCCGTCCACATTATATACCGTCGAGACGTACCCCCCCGTCCTCATATCATCGGCAAAAGTCGTGTCGGCCATAAGCCCGCCCTTCGCGCCAGTGGAAATACCTTGCCGCAAAGAACGCACCGGGAGACCTCCGAAATGGCCTGTCACGGGCTGCGGAGCCCGGTCAACAGATCGGTCACCAGCGCCCCGATGAACCTCTTTCGCCATCCGCGGACGAGTCGGCCGTCAGCCGGCTCGCCGCTGCCCTGACGCAGGGCGTGCAGCAGGTCCACGTAGTTGGCACGGTTGGCGACGATGCTCGGGTTCAGGTCGCGGGCGAGGCAGAACTCGCTGACGGCCTCGATCGTCCGGGTAATCAGGGCCTTGTCGTCCGGGTCGTTCTCTCGCGGCGCCGCGGCGGGCCAGTCGGACTTCGGCAGGCGCAGGGCCATCTGGAGCGTCTCGAGCACGTCCTTGCCGCTTCGGCGTGCCAGCGGCCTGGGAAAGCCCTTGATGGCGCCCAGGGCCTTGACCGTGCGGGGCAGGTCCTTGGCGACGTTCTTCATCGGCCCGTCGCGGAGGAGCGTGCGGGGGGGCACGTCGGCACGGCGGGCGGCGACGTCTCGCCACGTGATCAGTTCGCGCAGAATCGCCAGCCGCTGGGGCCCCATCCTCCGCCAGCCGCGAAGACGCTGCAGGGCCTTCAGTGAATCGTAGGCGTAGGTTGCCGCCTCCTCGGCGGGGGCCATCTCCTCACGCATCCACGCCAACCGTCCCATCGCGCGAAGGCGGCGACGCAGCTCGTCACGCAGGGCCACCAGGTGATGCACGTCTTCCACCGCATAGTGCAACTGCCCCTTGCTCAACGGGCGCCGGGACCAGTCGCTGAAGCTCTTGCCCTGCTTCATCTCCACGCCGAACACGTCGAACACCAGCTTGCCGTACGACAGCGGATACTCCCGCCCCACCAGCGCCGCGGCCACCTGTACGTCGAAGATATTCGCCGGCGGACGACGGGTCTGGAGATGGCAGATCTCCAGGTCCTGCTGACCGGCGTGGACGACCTTCTCCAGCGCCGGGTCGCACACCAGCTTCCAGAACGGGCCCATCGACACCTCGAACGGGTCAATGATGGCCACGAAGTCCTTCGTCGCCGCCTGGACGAGACACAACTGCGGAAAGTACGTCTGCTCGCGAATGAACTCCGTGTCGAATCCGAACACGCCCGCCGCGCGCAGACGTTTGCAGACGTCCCGAAGCTGGTGGTCGGTGGTGACCATCAACTCGGCAGGGTCCGTGGTGGGTGACCAAGACAACTCTGGACTCTCTCCTGACATCGTTGCTGTGCCGTCGGTTCCGCCCCATCGGCCGGGCAACGTCGCCCGATACCATACAGAGGATCGTAGCAGGACGCGCCCCCCGATGCAAGCCGCCCGACCGCCACCCGGAGGAAACCGACGCCTGAACGTTGATGGACGCCCCACCGGCCGGATACGCTATGGGCGAAAGGACCGCCCGTGAAGGTCTTGAAACTTGCCGTTCTGGTCACCGTCGCACTCGCGCCGGCCCTCGTGGCCCGAGGCGAGGCGCCGCTTCCGGTGACGGGCCGGGCCGTCAAGGGCATGGCGAGCTTCGACCGGATGATGGTCTCCTTCATGCGAACCCACGGCGTGCCCGGCGGGGCGCTGGCGGTCGTGCGAGACCGGAGGATCGTCTACGCCCGCGGGTTCGGCTATGCCGACCCCACCACCCGCACGCCGGTCCAGCCCGATGCGCTGTTCCGGATCGCGTCGGTCTCCAAGCCGATCACGTCGGCGGCGATCATGCGACTGGTCGAGCGCGGCAAGCTCAGTCTGGACGAACGCGTATTCGACATCCTCCGCCTCAAG
This sequence comes from uncultured Planctomycetaceae bacterium, assembly GCA_964625865.1. Lineage (GTDB taxonomy): Bacteria > Planctomycetota > Phycisphaerae > SM23-33 > SM23-33 > CAZVEV01. The sequence continues at coordinate 4,770 of CAZVEV010000137.1, forward strand.
CCCGTCGGCAAGGGGCGCGTCGACCCGCGCCTCAAGCAGATCACCGTCCGCCACCTGCTGCTGCACACCGGCGGGTGGGACCGGCGAAAGAGCTTCGACCCGATGTTCCGCCCGGTCCGGATCGCCGAGTCCCTCAACACGCCCCCGCCGGCGCGGGCCGACCAGATCGCCCGCGCCATGCTCACCGTGCCCCTGGACTCCGCGCCCGGGACGCGATACGCCTACTCGAACTTCGGCTACTGCCTCCTCGGGCGGATCATCGAGGCCAAGACGGGCGTGAGTTACGAACAGTACGTCCGCACCCGCGTGCTTGCCCCGATCGGCATCACGCGTATGCGCATCGGCCGCACACTCAGGAAGCATCGCGCCGACGGCGAGGTGACCTATGTCATGCGGAACAACCACAAGATGTCCTCTGTCTTCGGCCCCGACGTCGGCCGACTCGTGCCCGGGCCGTACGGCGGATGGCACCTCGAGGCCATGGACGCACACGGTGGGTGGATCGCGTCGGCAATCGACCTCGTGCGGTTCGCCCGCGAGTTCGACGCACCCAAGGCCTGCCGTATCCTGACCCCCGCGAGCATCAGCGCGACCTTCGCCCGCCCGCCGCCGCTTGGCGGCCTGGACGGAGATCGCAAGTCCCAGAGCATCTACTACGCCTTCGGCTGGCAGGTCCGGGTCGTGGGCAAGACCGGGCGAGTCAACACGTGGCACGCCGGGGCGCTGGGAGGAAGCAGTTCGCTGCTGGTCCGCCGTCACGACGGCCTGGACTGGGCCGTCCTTCTCAACATGACCCGCACCACCAAAGGCGTGATCCTGGCCAACGCGATCGACCCCCTGGTCCACCGCGCCGCGGCGGCCGTGACGGCCTGGCCCGAAACGGACATCCTGGAAACGGGCAAATGAGCGCAAGACAACGCCCCGGCCTGCGAGGGACCGTCGTCGGCTCAGGCACGAGCGTGTAGGGGAACCCCATCTCGCTGCTCGCGAGATGTGTCCTGCCGGTTACCTCTTCTTGCTCCGCCCCTCCTTGCGCCCGTAGCCCTTGGCGTAGTCGGCGCGGCAGCGCTTTTCGGTCTGGTCGGGGTGGGCGCCGAGTTCGGCGATCAGGGCGGCGTGCATCTTCGCGACGCGGTCGGCCTGCTCGGGGGAGGCGGCGAGATTCGTGAACTCGCCCGGGTCGGCCTGCATGTCGTACAGTTCCCGCTGGGCGGGGTGGTCCGCGTCGGCGGGGGTGTGGTAGGTGTACTTCCACCTGCCCATGCGGATCATCGCGTAGCCGGAGGCGATGTTGTGGGCGTAATACTCGCTGACGGCGATGTCGCGCCAGGTGGCCTTGGCGTCGTCCAGCCAGGCCAGCATCGACGCCCCGTCCCAATCGCCGGGCGTCTTGGCCCCGCCGAGTTGGGCGATGGTCCGGACCACGTCCACCAGCGAGCAGGCGCCGCCCCGCCGCTGGGGGCCCTTCCACCGGGCGGGCCAGGAGACCATCAGCGGCACGCGGGCGGCTGAGTCGTACATACAGTTCTTCCACCACAGCCCGTGCTCGCCCATGTTCTCACCGTGGTCGGTGGTGTAGATCACGACCGTGTTGTCCGCGACCTTGCTGCGGGCCAGGGCGGCCAGCACCTTGCCGATCTCGTCGTCGAGCCACTGCGTAAGCCCGTAGTACAGCTCGCGCCCCTTGCGGACGATCTTGTCGGGCACGTCCTCCATGTTGAAGCCGATGCGCAGGTGCTTGTAGTTGCGCGGCTGAGACTCGAGGTGGCCGGCGGGGATCTTGGGCATGGGCACCTTGCCCTTGTACGGCGTCCAGTACTTTTCGGGCACGATCAGCGGAAAATGCGGCGCCAGGTAGCCGGCCAGCATGAAGAACGGCTTGTCGGACGCCTTTCGCCCGTCCAGGAAGTCCACCACCCCGGCGGTCACCTTGCGGTCGTGGACCAGCACGTTCGACTCGCCCGGATGGAACTTGCTGAACCGCCCCGACAGGCCCGGCTTGGGCGTCAGGTCGTCGGCTTTTCGACGTCCGCCCTTGCCCGTCTTGTGCGACGTGTTGCCGATCGGCACGATCTCGGTGAACCCGTACCGTCGCGTCTTGTCGAAATGCATCTTGCCGCACAACAGCGACTGATACCCGGCAGCGTTGAGAATACGCGGCAGCGAGGGCGTCTTGTCGCCGGAGGCCAGCCAGCAGTTGTTGCTCCAGGCGCCGATGCGCGAGACGTACTTGCCCGCCGTAAACGACAGGCGCGAGGGCACGCACAGGGGCGAGTTGCAGTAGGCCGCGTCGAACGTCACGCCACGGGCGGCAATCGAGTCCATGTGCGGCGTTTTGACGATCGTGTTCCCATAGCAGCCGAGCACGTCGGCGTTATGCTCGTCGGACATGATCACGAGGATATTGGGCTGTCGCCCGCCGGTGGCGCCGCGTTTGGCCCGGGGCGCCCCGGTCGCCACCCCCGTCCCAACACTCGCGGCGGCCGCCGCGGCCGAGGTGGCCTTGAGAAACTCCCGCCGATTCACGTTCCCTGCCGTCGTCATGCTCGCCGTCCTTTCCGATCTTCGCCTGAACGCGTGGAAGGATGATATCATCCGATGGGCGCATGGTGAAGGGGCGTCCCCCGATGAGGAGTCCAAGGCAACTAAAGGCGCCGCCCGCGACTGGCCGATGAGTCCCTTGGTGCCCGGGCCGCCCGCGGGGCGGCCGGTGTTCATCCTGAAGCACGTTCGTTCGCCAACAGCCCGTAGCATTCGGGCAGGGAGAATCAGTATGGAAGTCATTATCGGTGCAGACTATGACGAGATCAGCAAGGCGGCCGCGGCAGCGATGGCGAAGATCGTTCGCAACAAGCCGACAGCCGTGCTCGGCCTGGCCACCGGCTCGACCCCGCTGGGGATGTACAAGGAACTGATCCGCATGCACAGGGACGAGGGCCTGGACTTCTCGCAGGTCACCACGTTCAACCTCGACGAGTACGTGGGTCTGGGCCCCGACCACGACCAGAGCTACCGCTACTTCATGACCGAGAACCTGTTCAAGGACATCAACGTCCCGATCGAAAACACGAACGTACCTGACGGGATGGCCGACGACTTCAAGGCCTCCTGCGAGGCGTACGAAGCGAAGATTCGCGCCGCGGGGGGCATTGACGTGCAGGTCCTGGGCATCGGCTCGGACGGGCACATCGCGTTCAACGAGCCGAGCAGTTCGCTGGCCTCGCGAACGCGACTCAAGACGCTGACGAAGCAGACCATCGACGACAACGCGCGGTTCTTCGACTCGCCCGAGGACGTGCCGGTCTACTGCGTGACAATGGGCGTGGGGACGATCCTGGAAGCCGGCAAGCTGATCCTCCTGGCCAGCGGCGAAGGCAAGACCGACGCGGTCGCCGACGCCATCGAAGGGCCCGTCTCCAGCATGTGCACCGCCAGCGCCCTGCAATTGCACCCCGACGCCGCCTTCTTCGTTGATATCGCCGCCACGGGGAAACTCTCGATGCTCGAATACTACCAGTGGGTCCAGGCCAAGAAGGCCGGCGCGCCGGACTGGGACTGATCCGCGCAGCGCCGCAAGGCAACGCAACGACCTTTTCGACACAGAAACGTCGCTGTTTCCTGGCCCGGTCCGAGAAGGGCCGGGCCAGGCCGTAATCCAGAAGGGAGCCGCACACAATGAGTCAACTGCACGTACTGCCGATCGGGTCGCTGGGCGGGGACTTCGTCCCGGCCGAATTCCTCGCCGACGGCGCCGACGAATACGCCCTGCGGAACGAGCAGACCTCGCGCTCGCCGGACCAGTGGCGAAACCTCCGCGCCGACGAGATCGAAGCGCTGGTCAAAAACGCCAACGCCTCGGACAACTGGGACAACATCCTGGTCACCGAGCAGTTCTCCCCGCACCTGGTCAAGAACTGCGAGTTCTACGGGCTGGTGCGAATCGGACGCCTGGAAGAGGTCTACCTCGAATACCACGACCTCCGCGTGCCGGTGGGTCTGACCAACAGCCGCATCATCTCGTGCGACGTCGGCGACAACGCGGCGGTTCACCACGTGCGATACCTCGCCCACTACATCGTCGGCGCAAACGTGATCCTGCTGAACATCGACGAGATGCACACGACGAACTACGCGAAGTTCGGCAACGGGATTATCAAGGACGGCGAGGACGAAGACGTTCGCGTGTGGATGGAGTTGATCAACGAAAACGGCAACCGTGCCGTCATGCCGTTTGACGGCATGCTGCCCGCCGATGCGACGCTCTGGGCGCGGTATCGCGAGGATGAGAAGCTCCTCCAGCGGTTCGGCGAGATGACGCAGACGGCCTTCGACTCGCGGAGGGGGTATTACGGCACGGTCGGCGACGCCTGCGTGATCAAGAACTGCCGCATCATCAAGGACGTCAAGTTCGGCCCGCAGGTCTACGCCAAGGGCGCCAACAAGCTCAAGAACCTCACGATCAACTCCAGCCCCGACGAGCCCACGCAGATCGGCGAGGGCGTGGAGTTGGTCAACGGCATCATCGGGCGCGGGTGTCACGTCTTTTACGGCTGCAAGGCCGTCCGGTTCATCATGGGCGACAACAGCAACCTGAAGTACGGCGCCCGCCTGATCCACTCGTTCCTGGGCGACAACTCGACCGTCTCGTGCTGCGAGCTGATCAGCAACCTGATCTTCCCCGCCCACGAGCAGCACCACAACAACTCGTTCCTGATCGCCGCCCTGGTGATGGGCCAGAGCAACATGGCGGCCAATGCGACGATCGGCTCGAACCACAACAGCCGTGCCCCGGACGGCGAGATTCACGCCGGTCGCGGGTTCTGGCCCGGGCTGTGCGTCTCGGTAAAGCACAACTGCCGCTTCGCCTCGTTCACCCTGCTGGCCAAGGGCGACTACCCCGCTGAAATGGACGTGCCCCTCCCGTTCGCACTGGTCAGCAACTCGCCCGACGGACAGGGCCTCAACATCCTGCCCGCCTACTGGTGGATGTACAACATGTACGCCCTGGCGCGGAACACGTGGAAGTTCGGCTCGCGCGACAAGCGAAAGCGCAAGTTGCAGCACGTCGAGTTCGACTCGCTGGCGCCGGACACGGCCGAGGAGATCTTCGCCGCGATGGCCCTGCTGGAGCGCTGGACCGCCCAGGCCGCCCTCCGCGCCGACGGACGCCCCGCCGACCAGGCCGACGACGAGGAACTGACCCGCACCGGGCGCCAACTGCTCGCAGACGGCGTCAACGCGATGAGCGACCTGGAGGTTCTGGCCGAGAACGTAGAGCACTCGCAGCGAAAGGTCGTCGTGCTCAAGGCCCGCCAGGCCCACGCCGCCTACCGTCAGATGCTCCTGTACTACGCCGTGAAGAACCTGATCGCCTACCTGCAGGCCAACGCCGACGTCACACCCGAAACGATGGCTGACACGCTCGCCGGTCCGCGACAGGAACAGTGGGTCAACCTCGGGGGGCAACTGGTGGCCGGCCCCGACGTCGACACCCTGCGAGAGGACGTCAGGACGGGCAAGGTCGACTCGTGGCAGGCCGTCCACGACGAGTATGACCGCCTGTGGGCAGAGTATCCGCTGGCCCGATGCCGCCACGCCCTGGCCACGCTGACCGACCTGCTCGGCATCGAGGCTTTGGACGCCGAGGCGTGGGCTTCGGCCCTCGACCAGGCCGTCGAGATCCAGAAGACCATCGCCGAACAGACCTACCAGACCCGCCGAAAGGACGACGATAACCCCTTCAGACAAATGAGTTACGACTGTCCCGAGCAGATGCAGGCCGTCCTCGGCTCGGCCCAGGCCAACTCTTTTGTCACACAGGTCCGCGAGGCAACAGACACGTTCGCTCGGCAGGTCGAGGCAATCAGACCGTGGTCGGCGAGGTAGAATAGCGTCCCGCATACAAACACATTTCACCCGCCATGGCTGAGGATTCGGCGCTTCGGCACGACATTCTCACATTCTTAAGAATGGTACGTGTTTAGCCTGGGGTGGGCGATGATGGGCCGTTGGGATTCGACCGCGGGAATCGTCCAGGACCCCAGCCCCTGCGCTGCCCCCAGGCTAGAGACGTACCCGGCCGCAGTCGGGGGGCTTTCCGCCCCCCGAAACACGAGGTCCAATTCCATGGGTTTTCCAATAATCCTGGTAGACATTTTGGGGGGTTATGGGGTATAATGTAATGCTGTGAGGAACACTGGTGTCTCGCCCCCAGTTTTGCGGGAGGCGATTATGAAGTACGAGATGATACTACTGGACATGGAGACGCAGAGGGACTTCTTCTGTCGCGGAGGGAGTTGCTATACCAAGGCCTCATCCGGCGCTGCCGCAAGGATTTACGACCTGTTCAAGTGGGCTCGTGGTCTGCGGATACCCGTGATGTCGGCCGTCCTGCGCCTGCGCCCGAACCAGAAGAGCGTCCTGTCGGAGACCCCCCACTGCATCGAGGGCACCGACGGCGAGCGGAAGCTCGTGCGGACTGTCATGAGCAACCATATCGACCTGGGCATCCGCAACTCCACGGACTTGCCCCCGGACATCTTCGAGCGATATCGCCAGGTTATCTTCGAGATGCGCAACCCGGACGTGTTTGCCCACCCGCGATCGGAACGGCTGATCACGCAACTTAAAGCCAGCACGTATGTTATATGCGGAGCGGGCTTGGCCGGCGGCATCGTCGAAGCCGCCGTAGGCCTGCGCAACCGCGGCTCGGCCGTCATCGTGGCCTCCGACGCCGTCCTCGACCTCGAAGGCGACGCCCCCATGGCCCGACTCCGCGCTGAAGTCAAAGGCGCCCTGTTCCTTACAACCAACCGCATCATCGCCACCCACTCGCCTCCCCACGGCTTCAGGCCCCGACGACGCTCCCGACGCAAGAGCCGTATCTACACACCCCTGAAGTAGCTCACAAGGGGATAGGGCGTGGGGGGTAGGGTATAGCGGAGAGAAAACTCGGGGGATTGCGGCACACTGACAAACTTCACCCGAAGGCGCCACCCGTCGACGACCGATCACTGATCGCTGATCACGTTCTATGCCCGTCGACGACGCCGGACGAGGATGACCGCCCCGCCGAGGCCCAGCAGGGCCAGCGTGCCCGGCTCGGGGACGGGGGTCAGGGTGGCTGACAGTTCGCCCTGGTTCTCGACGATCACGAACGACCCGTCGTCCCACTGGGTCAGCAGGTCGTCGATCGGGTCCCAGGTCGTGGCGTTCAGCGTCAGCGTGATCCCGAAGTCGATCGTCAGATCGCCCAGAATGGCGCTGGGGGTGCTGCCGAGGTCCAGGATCGTGTCGGCCGTCACCGACAGGTTCGTCCCCGGAGAATTGATCGGATCACCGGCCAGCCCCCCGGTGTAGTTCGGCGCCGTGATGCCGTACTTGCCTTTCAGGTAGCCGCCAATGTTGCTGATCTCCTCTGAGGTAAGAACCGTGCTGAAGATAATGACCTCGGCCACGTCGCCGGGCATGTGACGCCCGCCGAAGTACCCGCCGACAGCGTCGAAGGTCATCGTGCCATTGCGGATCGCCTCGCCGATGTGCCAGACGTTCTCGCCGACGGAGTTGGTGTTCTCGCCGTTGACGCGGAACGTGCTGCCGCCGGGGTTCGTGAACGTGTTACCGTCGCCGGGATGCTGCCAGGCCGTGTCGCCCGCGCGCCGGATGCCGTCGTCCGCCCCATCGTTACCGAGAATCCCGTCGAGGTTCGCGCCGGCGCTGTCGACTTTGGCGACGAAGAACACCGTCCGGGCGGTGACGTTGCCGTAGTCCATGGCGCTGTAGTTGTTGGCGCCGGTGAAGCTGACGGCCGCCTGGTTGCTGATCGCGGCATCGCTGGCGACATATGAGACCTGCGATCCGCTATCGCGGGCAACAGCGTCGTTGGTTTCAGTTGCGGCGTTCTCCCACGTGGTCACCGGGTCCCCGTTGCTCAGGCCCGACAGGTCGTCGGCCTTCAGCCAGAGCACGTTTCCGGCGGGCATCTCGCCTCCCGTGCTGATCCCCAGCGTTCCGCCGGTCAGTTCCAGGTCCGCGCCGGTGAGCAGGTCCGCGCCGGCGACATCGAAGGACGCGCCGGAAATCGTGTACGTTACGTCGCCCAACTCCATGCTGCTGGTGATCCGCACCGTATTGCCGGCATTGAACGTGCCGCCCGTGACAACCAGGTCCGGTACGGTCAGCAGCTTGCCCGAAGCCACGGTTACCGACCCGCCGCCAACGGCCACCTGACCGGAGACGTTCGTGTCATCGCCGAGAGTCAGCGACCCGTCATTGACGGTCAGATTGGTCAGGCTGGCGCCGCCGGATGCGGTGGTTATTCCGCCGCTGAGGGTCATGTCGACGGCCGTGATCAGCCCGCTTGCGTCGAGCGTCCCGCCGCCGACGGTCACGTTGCCCGTCGTCGTCACGGTCGTGGCGTCGACGTCGGCTGCACCGGAGATGCTCAGGCTGCCGGCGCTCAGCGCGCCGCCCGCATCGAGCGTTCCGCCGGCAATGGTCGCGGCGCCGGTGACGCTCACACCCGCCGAGCCGGTCAGCGTGCCGGAGACATTGAGACTCGCCGCGCTCAGTGCATCAGACACCGTCAGCGCACCGCCGCCGCTGTTGACCGTGACGCCTGCCCCGGTCGTCGTCAGTGTCGCCCCGGTCATGTTCATGGCCGAATCGACCGTCAGTCCGCTGGTGACGACAATCGTCGCCCCCGCGCCGATTGTGTGCGTCCCGCCCGCCGTCAGCGACGGGGTGTTCAACGTTCCGCCGTCGCCGGCGCCGCCGGAGGTCTCCGGGTCGAGCGTCAGCGCGCCCGAAGAACCGACCGTCACGCCCGCGCCGCCAACGATGTTCAGCGCCTTCTGGGCGTTGACCTTGACCTCGCCGCCGTTGACCGCCAGAAGGAAGGCGTTGCCCGGATTCGTATTCACGACGACCTGCCCGCCATTGACCGTGTGGGCCTCGGTGCCGTCGCCGACCGGCGTGTTGCCCGACCAGTGGTTCGAGTCCCAGGCGTTCCCGGTGGTCCCGTCCCAGATCAGGTCGGTGATCGTGACGAACAGGTTGTCTATCCGCAGTCCGTGAAGCGCGCCATCCTCGAGCGGGAACGGCGCCGTCCCGGTGGCCAGGTCGCCCGTGTCGAGTTCGATGTAGTCGGTGTCGGTCAGAGCGAACAGTCCGCCGTTGAAGTCCCCCACGGCCCTCCCGCCGTTCTGGTTGCCCCGATTGAACGTGCCGGATTGAGCGTAATCCACCTCGGTGGAATCATTGATGAGGAATTCACTGGTGGGATAGCTCCGCTGGTTGTTGTCGCCCGGTTTGTTGTACATGTACAGAGACGACAGGAACAGGTAGTCGCCATCGGCATCGATATCCACGTTCGAGTTGCCCGCCGCATGCGAGAACGACGCGCCGGAACTCGGATCCGTGGTGGCCCACGTGATCTGAGCACCACTACCGGCGTCCTGCCCGGCGTTCGCGGCATTCTTGTCAAAGACGCTGATCGTGTCGGCCGTGTCCGGCAACTTGACGATGGTCAGCGCCGTCTTGTCCGCAACGATCCCGTTTCCGGAACTGCCATCGGCAAGGGTGTCCACACTCAGGATCTGACCGGCGCTGGTGGTCTCGATGATGGTGGCCAGGGCGGCGGCGCCCTGGAGGATCTGCTCGCCGCTCTGAGAGCCCCTGACGTAGGCGGCGGTGCTCGTTCCGTCGACAACCGTACTGCCCAGCTTCAATCGCTGCGCGAACGACACCCGCGCGGTGTTGTTGTTTCTCTTGAACCCGGTGTTCGCGACGACCAGGTACTTGCCCGCCGCCGCGAGCGTCACGCCGCTGCCGCCGGCCGTGAACGTAAACCCGCTGTCGATCTCGTCGATCATGTCGTATGTCACGGCGCCGGTCCCGCTCTGATCGCTGCCGGTCTTGCTCACCCTCAGGTAGCTCGCGTAGTCGTCGAGTTTGAGCAACTGCAGGCCGGTCTGATTGGCGCGGGCAATGGAGCCGTTGAGGTTGTCGGAGCGAATCGATTGCAGCAGGAGGGGGTCGTTATCGTCAGCCACGTCGATGATCGCCGCGCCGGTCGAGATCGCTTCGTCCGTGCCTTGCGCACGGCGTATGTATCCGTGCGAGTACCCGACGGGCAGGACAGTTCCGTCCAGACTCAGGCGCGACTCGAACGCCGAACGATTGGAGCCCCCCGTGCTGTTGTACTGCGTGTTGTAAAGGACCAGCCAATGCCCCGACTGCATCAGGACCTCCGTGCCTACGCCGTACGACAGGCCAAGTCCGGCGTCATTGCGAACCACAGGAT
>CAZVEV010000138.1:0-15033 GCA_964625865.1 uncultured Planctomycetaceae bacterium
ATCGCTGCGTGAAACAATGCTCCGTCCGCCATCCACAACTATTGACAATATCTCGGACGCTGAAGGTAAGAACGCGATGGACCTGGCAACGGAGAGGAATGACGCTCGCATCACCGAGCTTCTGAAGAGAAGGGTCGAGAAGAAGTAGAGGGCGAGCCGAACAACCGGATTCACCAGACGCCTGATCCCGATGTACATCGGGACTGGTGATCTTTGACGTTATATGATCACAGACCAGCGATGAACGAAGAAGCAACAACCTGTAATCTCGCGGCGCGCATTCGAGCGGACTTCGGTGAGAGTACGTTCACCATCAGAGCGCATGACGGCGGGTTGACGCTGACGCTCCCAGACGACCCGGTCCCGCATATCAGCATTGTTCCTCTGGATGATATGAAGTTGTCGGTCATGGTCGAACTCTACCATCCACACCTCAAGAATCGAATTATCCCCTTTGACATCGACGTGGACGCAGACATGACGTGGGAAGAGATCACGGAGATGCTGAGTGAGTATAGCGGGTAGAGTGGCCAACAAGTTGAGGGTGTCCGGTAATTCGGTGCCTGAAACCCGTAGTGTTTGAACGTCTTGCGTCCGATGCCGGGGTCTTCGGCAGGCCCGAAGGGCTGACCGATTTTAGCCGGGCCCGGCAGGGCCCGGAAGACGTCCCCCTCATACGCCAAGGCCCGCAGGGCCGGCAGAGGGACCGCATGCGGGGGATATGTCGCAGGCGAACTCTGCCGCCCCTTCGGGGCTAACTGCCTATGTAGAAAACATTACCGGACCCTGCCGGGCCCGGCTAAGATCGGTTGGCCCTTCGGGCCTGCACCCGTGGCGTCCGACGTATACTCGGGGGCAAATCACTGCCTCCGGGATAGTGCTGAATCATCGGACACCCTCAACAAGTTACCCACCCTACCCGCTGTCGTTCACCAGGGTCTTTCGCTAAAAGAAACCAGAGAATTCGGGGGACGCTGACCGCGGGATTGACCGGGACCGCTACCCTTCTGTGGTTGCTGTTGGGTATGCCCGTGGTCGGATTCGTGATATAGTCAGGAGTGGCAACCGTCACGATTCCGTCCGACGAGACCTTCATCGCCTGGAAAGGACCTGAAGATGAAACTGTCGCAACGCAGACGTGTCTACCTGGAGGCAGGGGTATGGCTGCTTCTTCTGACGATCCTGGGCTGTGGCGATCCTGCCGAGGACGGGCCGGCCGAGGAGGGTCCGGCCAGGGACAACCACGGTCCGACCTTCAGCGTCGATGAACCGAAGGACGCAGGCCTTAACCCCGCCGAGGCGATCACCGGCGGGCAATGGGAGGGCATCACCACCACCCCCGGGAAGCTCTGGAAACGGGTTCGCTTTGAAGTAGACTCGGAAAACCGCCGCGTGATGAAGGTAAAGTGCCAGTGGCGATCGCTTTCGGATGAGAAGGAGACCTACAAGGGAACGATAACCTGGCCGGCTAAAGACGGAGCGCCGCCGGCAGACATTCGACCGGACGGGTCGTTTGAGTTCCGAGTCGGCCGCAAGGTGTTCACGGGGCGGTTTGGCTCGGCGGACTATGCGTTCGGGACGTCGCCCGGGCTGGGGGCGTACCCCGTCGGTGTCAGCCCGGAAGATGACCGCCCCGAATGGCGTGCCGCACCGGTCAAGAGCCCCTGAACTGGCGTGGGTCTCGCAGAACGGTGACGAAAGCGCCGACAGGCACGGGTCAGTCTGCGGACAGGGCCTCCAGGGACTCGATCACTTTGGCTTTGAAGGCATCGGCGTCAAAGCCCTCGGGGGGACGACGGTCGTTGAGCTTCACTCGGGACGTCATGCCGGCCAGGAGCTGCGTGGCTGCCGCCAGGGCTGGGTTCCCCGGCGAGGCCTTGCGCATCCGCTCGATCGCATTCCACAGGGTCTGGTAGAGGTAGAAGTCCTCCGCTCCCTCGCGACACCGCTCGAAGTGGATCGTCGGATACAGGCCCTTGCGGCCGTAGCAGATCATCGCGTTGTCCGGCTCGCGACCGTCCAGATCGAAGAACTGGTAGCCGTGCAGGACGTTCAAATGCCACTGCCACCTCGCCCCGACGCCCTTGCGGAACTCGCTCCACTGGTAGAGCCCGAAGGTGTACCGCGTGCGGCCCTGATTGTAGATGTGGACGTCCTTTCCGAGCTTGCGGGCCTCGGCCATGACCGACGCGTCGTGAACGTTGAGACTGCTGATATCGAGCACCTCGAAGAACCGCTGATGCCAGTACTGCAGGCTGTCCGCAGCCGTCGGCCGGGAACGGAAGTTGACGCTGTAGCTTCCGCTGGCGCGAACCGTTTTGGGATAGACAGCCGTTGCCTTGGCCATCAGCTTCATGAAGTCGAGTTCCCGCTGGGCGACCTCGCGGACTCGCGTCTCGTCGCACATCGCGTAGTAGATCGTGGGCCAGCCGGCCCGGCGGGCGTGTCTGTCGACGGCGCCCCAGGCCCGCAGGAACGCCTGCTCGTAAGGAAGCCCGCCTTCCCGCGCGACCTTGGCCGCCGCCGGGCCCTTCTCGTACCGGTGGTGCAGGCCCTGGAAGCGCAGCCCGCCGTACCCGTTGACCGGGCGGCCGAAACCGTGCTTGCGCAGCAAGGCGAAGAACCGGTCCGTCTCGCCGAAGTCGATCAGGGGCTGCCCGTCGCGCCAGCCCGTCAGTTGCCAGTTGGGGCCGCCGGATACCGCGTTCATTCCGTGGGCCTTGAGCATGACCAGCGTCTGCTCGAGGACATCCCAGCGCTTCCGGTCAGGGACCAGGCCGGGCGGCATGAGGCCGAAGAAGCCCATGAGGAACTCGGTGTCTCTGCGGAGCGTGACGGGCCTGACGGTGAGCCTGAGCGGGACGGTCAGCAGCGACCGGCCTGCCGCGGCCTGCAGTTCCAGCGTCGAGACGTACCGGCCGGCGGGAGCGGTCTCGGGCACCTTTACGGTCACGATGACCTGTCGCGCGACGTGGGGCGGCAGGGCGAGCTGCGTCTGGGGGCGCAGCGTATGGGGACGAATACGGTACGCAATGTTGCCGAACCCGCGGCTGGTGTTGTAGCGCACCACGGAGAGACTGGCGGGGATTCTCCCCGGCCCGGCAAACGGCGTTACCGAAAGCTCGCACTTGCCCAGGTCCTTCAGGGGCCGGACCGCCAGGCTGAACGGCTCGTACTCCCCCCGCACGGCCAGCCGGGCCACTTCGAGCTTGTCGGGACCGGCGAGCGCGCCGGTCGGCACGCTGTTCGGGGTGACGTCGGCTTCGATCCTCGCAGGCCAGGCCACAAGCCCTCGACTCTGCCACTCGGCGGGCACGGTGAACTTCGCAGGCTTGGGGTCCAGGCACACCGCCTGCCGGCGAAACTCCCGGGCCAGCGCCACGAATTGCGCCGCCAGCCACTTCGCCGCGGCCGCGTCTGCCTTACGGTGCAGCGCCACCGCCGCGACCTTGCTCCCCCAGACCCGGTCGGCCTCGAATCGCAGGGTGAGTCCCGACGGACCGGCGTCGGCCTCGAAAACCGCCGGGCGGGCCAGTTCCGCGGCCATGTACGTATCCCAGATATCCACCCCGACGGGCTCGACGTCCTCGAACCGATACAGCGCGTGGGCCTGTCCGTCCGGGCGCGACTCACTCCATAGCTTCTTCCCGCCGGCCAGAATGCGCCGCTCCCCGTGGCGCGCCTGCTCGCCCCCCCAGTAGCCGCTGTTCTCATAGAGAACGGTCACGACGTATGTCCCGCGAGGCACGTCGACGTGGAAGGTGTAACCGCCGGCCTCGCAGAAGTCCCGGCCCAGGAGCGTGCCGAACGTCGTATCCCTCGCGGCGCCGTTCCAGGGCCTGCCCCCGCGCGGCCCCCACCCATGGCCGCGGGTACGCGTGTAGCCCGTCTCGTTCGACACGGCGGTCCATCCCAGCATCGTGCCCTGGCTGGGCGGACCGAAGTCGAAGGCCCAGACCCCTTCCGGCCGGCTCGTCTTGATCAGCCGCAGGTTGTCGATGATGACGCGGCCTGTGCTTCCCTTGCGGCCGAAGCTGAAATCGACGCGGACGATGCTGTCGGGATCGATGTTGCGTTTGATGTCGTTGTTTCGGCTGCCGGCCTCCCCGCGGTAGAGCCCCCGGACCGGGATAACCCACTGCGTCAGCCCCGGGGGGAAGGACGTGGTCGCGTTGTGACGGTTCCAGTAGGTCCGCCCCTTGTCCTGCCAGGCCCGGTCGGCAACCAGGAGATACCCGCGCATCGGCGTATCGCTCGGATTGAACACGTCGAGGACCAGCGCGTCGTAGGCCGACCAGTCCCGGTGGACGCGGTTCCAGTAGAGGTACGCCGGGCCGTAGCGGCCCTTGGGGTCAAAGGTGACCTCCAGCGCCTTGCGGCCGTGCGTCGCGTGCCGGCTGACGATCCGGCCGGTCCCCGCGGTGTACTGAAAGGCGCGAACGTCGCCGGGGGTCTCGAAATCGCAGAGCCGCAACACCTCGTCTGCCCGCACGTGCGAGGGGCCCGCCACGCCGACGAGCCACAGCGCGGCGAGAGTTCTGCCCACCGCTACCGCACGAAGGCCGCCGAGGGGAGAGGTCATCGCCAAACTCCTTTCATCACGCACAGAACGGGATGGCCCGAAGGAAGCAGTATAATGCGTGCTCGACGGACGGGCAAACGGTGGGAATCAGGCCTGAGACACGGGACATAGTACGGCTCTTCCGGTGCGCCCCCCGATTCCATGCTGCTCGTCCTGATCGGACGGCCCGGTTTGGCCTCGTGGAAATAACTTCAGGATGGGCCTTGACACGGACGGCTCAGCCTACCATATTTCGGGGTTGTTGATATGGATCGTCGGAAGAGCCCCGGCGCACCAAGATGGGACCTAGTCCCGGAGCGGCTTTGACACGTGTGAGCCATGACGTCTTTTTGAGAGGATACTGAGATGATGATGCGACGAGTTCTGACGTGCGTATGTGCTCTGGCGATGATCTGTGGCGGCGGCCACCTGACCGCAGCGACGCTGCCGGTAACGTCGAATCTGCTTTACCACCTCGACGCAAACGCCGCGAACGTGACGAAAGATGGGAGCAACCTTGTCTCGCTCTGGGACGACCTGAGCGTCGCGAGCAACGACTTTTCCCAGAGCACGGCCGCCAAGAAGCCTCTGTGGGTCGCCGACGGCGGGGCCGGCTTCAACAACCTGCCCGTCATCCGGTTCGACGGGACCAACAACGGGTCCACCTCCGACGAGCTTATCCTGAGCACGGCCACGACGCCCGACCACTTCTTCGCAGTGACCATGGCGAACGAGCATCATCAACTGCGAGGCATCTGGGGGCGAGAAGGTGACGATAAGGGCATCCGGCTGAACAACGCCACACACTATCGTGGCCCCGGTGAAAACGGAGATAACAATGATTTCAATACGGGCACGGGCGGCCTGGTCACGGTCAACAACTCCGGGAACCTGTACGCGCTGAACACGGTTCATATCATTGAGGAGATTCGCGGTGCGAGTCACTCCGGTACCACCGTGCCGTACGATGACACGTCGATCGGCTCGTACTTCGATGGCAGGTCGTACAAGGGCGACGTGGCCGAACTGATCGTCTACTCGAGCGTCCTTTCGGAAGACGACCGCCAGGCGGTGGGGTACTACCTCCAGAGCAAGTACGAGATCACCGAGGCGACCTACATTCCCGAGCCGTCGGTGCTGGCCCTTCTCGCTGTCGGCCTTGCCGCTCAGCGCCGGCGACGCAGGGCGTAGCCGCCCAGGGCCGTCAGCAGCAGCGACATCGAGGCCGGTTCGGGGACGATGGTCAGCGTGTCGACGGCGGGGTCCGCTACGGACACCCCGAAGGAGTACAGGTCGCTGGTCGTGTTGACATAGTCGCCGGGGGTCGCGTCGGGAGGCACCAGAAGCGTGACGGCGAAGCTCGCCTGTCCGCCAAACGGCGGGAGCTCCCCGCCGTCCAACACCAGGAGGCTCGTCCCGGTCAGCGATGAGCCGGGCCCGGCAGGGTCGACGGGCAGCGCGGTTGCAGCCAGGCCGGGCAGGACGGCGCTGAGGTCGTCGGTGAAGGCGAGGCCCGTGGCCGTGCTGGCCCCCGCGTTAGTCAGCGTGAAGACCAGGTCGACGGTATCCCCGGGGAAGACCGGGTCGCTGTCGTCAAACTCCTTGGTCAGTGTGACCATGGAGGCCACCTGCAGCGTGTCGGTCGCGGGCGACCCTACGACAGGTGTGCCCCCTATCTGGCCGGTGATGGAGCTGGTGGTGTTGACATAGTCGCCGGGAGCCGCTCCGGCGGGTACACCCAGGGTGACGCTGAAAGTCGCCGACCCTTCGGCCGGGAGGGTCCCGCCAGCCAACTCCAGGAGGGCCCCGCCAGACCGGCCGCCCGAGGCGGTCAGCACCGAGCCATGCCCGACAGGGTCGATGGGAAGCGGGCCGATCGCTTCGAGGCCGGGCAGGCCGGCATCGAGGTCGTCGGTGAAGGTGATGCTCACGGCAGGGTCGAAGCGGTCGGTATTCGTCACCGTGAACTCGAGCGTCACCGTTCCGCCGGGCAGGACCGGGTCGTCGGTGAACTCCTTGGTCAGTTCGAGGGGGCTGGCGGCGGCGTGGCGCACGCCCGATCCGGCGAGTACTGCCACAGCAACGGTCAGACACAGCGCGAGTCGAAAAGCAGCGTGATTCATCAAGCAACTCCTTCACATATCCTCAAGCAGACAGGTTTCGCCCGTGGGCCGGCAAGCGGCCGACCCGCATATTGTACCCCCTATCCCCGGTTTTGCCTACGGGGATTCTCAGACGATGTCGAGCAGTTCGACTTCGAACACCAGCGCGCAGTCGGGGCCGATGACCCCGCCGGCCCCGTGCGGGCCGTAGGCCAGCTCCGACGGGATGTACAACTCCCACTTCGCGCCGACGGACATCAGTTGCAGGGCCTCGACCCAGCCGGCTATCACGCCGTTGACGGGGAACGTGGCGGGCTGGCCGCGATCGTACGAACTGTCGAACGCCGTCCCGTCGATCAGCGTGCCGCGGTAGTGGACCGTCACGCGGTCGGCGGCGCCGGGCGTGGCGCCGTCGCCGGCGGAGATCACCTTGTACATCAGCCCGCTGGGCAGGACGGTCACGTCGTCTTCGTCGGCCTTGGCGGCCAGGAACGCCCGGCCCGCTTGCAGATTCTCACTCATGGGTCTTCCATTTCACTGGCCCGGCCGCATCTGACGGCGGGCCCTGGGGTTATTGCGTCGCGGCATGATAGCATCCTCGCCCGCCCGTCGCCATCGTTTCAGCCAGGGGGCGGCCAAGCCCTCAGGCCGCCCCGTAGCCGCATGCCGGTCCCGAACACGCCCCTGCCCCCGTATTCCGCCAGATCGTCGCTTAGGCCGCGGCCTCGTGCGTGCTGGAGGGGTCAGGCCGCGTGGGACGTCCCCCTTCGACCCCAGCCATCGTTTTCCGCCAAACCAATGAACAGCAAAACGCCAGGATTTCGCGCTTGACAGGACGTGGTGAGACACTATAATAGTCGTCAGAGTCAGGAGTGTATCCTGCCAAGGTGGGTTTCGTGCGCGGCCCCCATGTGAGGTCTGTCGCGACGTTAGCCCTGCCCGAGGATGCCGCA
Organism: uncultured Planctomycetaceae bacterium; assembly: GCA_964625865.1. Lineage (GTDB taxonomy): Bacteria > Planctomycetota > Phycisphaerae > SM23-33 > SM23-33 > CAZVEV01. The sequence goes on from CAZVEV010000138.1 coordinate 7,617, forward strand.
ACCACTTGGACACAGGACGGTCGTCGGACAGTTCCGACCAGCCGCCCGAGAGAGAAGCTGAATGTCCGTGACGACACATCAGCGACGAGAGAGCAAACGAGAGAACAGCGGAACATCGGCAAGCAGGACCGTGGCCTCGCCGCGGCCTGCGGAGGATCTATCATGACCAGTAGAACGAATCGTATTCTGTGCCTGACGGCGGCGCTTTGTGTCGCATTGGTACTTGCCACCACCACGTACGGCGGAATCGTGACGAATACGGCCAACGGAAAGTCGGGCCGTTTCATTCGCATCACGAACAATGGTGATGACAGCCGGCGCCTGAACCTCGGCGAGGTGGAAGCGTTTCTGCACGGCGTCACGCCTGACGCGACGGATCTGGACAACACCAATGACGTGGCCTTGCTGAGCGCCGGGGCCAGCTTTGAGTCCCAAGTCGGCACGACGCAGCACGGCGCCAACACGGCGCCAATCAATGGTGGTATCGAGTCCAGCAGTTCGACGTTTTCGATCAACGCCGGCGCCGCCCGATCCATGACGTACGATCTGGGTGTTACGCGCGACCTTGGCACGATCCGGACGTGGAACCGCAACGACTGCTGTTGGGACCGTCTGAAGAACTACACGATCGAACTGCTGGCCGACAGCGGCGGCTCGCCCGGGGCGACCGTCTGGAGCCAGGTGTATCCGGGGCAGAACCCCGATCCCACGGCGCCCTTCCTGGAGGCCGAAAGCGCCAAGTTCACGCTGGCCAGCTCCGTCATTCAGCCGGGCGGCGCCGGGGCGGTGGGTACGGACACGTACAAGGGGACCGATTCACAGTACATCCGCGTCTTCACCGGTCCAGGCGGAACCGGGGCCTCGCCCAGCAACGTGCTGCACATCGCCGAGATCAAGGCCTACGAGGCAGGCGCCGACGTTGCGCTCGGCACGGCAGGCGCCAGTGCCTTCACTCTCGACGGCGGGTCGACTCACGGTGCCAATGCGGCCCTGATCGACACGACGTTGGATATCGGCAGCGCGACGTGGACCCGGGGCACCGGCAGGGCTGAAGCGTTCGTCAACCTCGGGCAGACGCGGTTCCTCGAAACCATCACCATTCACCAGCGCAATGACGGCTGCTGTCAGGATCGTCTCCAGAACTTCACCCTCCAGGTCGACGGGCCGGACGGGGCAACCCGGTTCAGTCAGGCGCATCCCGGACAGGTGGCGACCAACTCGTTCGCGACGTTCACGCTTCCCGACGCCTTCACGATCGCCAGCGGCGACGTGCTCGAGGCGGAACTCAATGCGGCTGCGACGACCGCGGACGTGCTCAAGATCGGCACGGCGGGCGGCGGAACACTGACGATTGCGGACGGGGCGACCTTGAACATCTCGAACCTTGGCGGTGCGCTGACGGTGGGACAGACGTTCGACCTGATTGACGCAGGCACGATCAACGGGACGTTCACCGCGATAGCCCTTCCGGCCGGCGTGGCAATAGACGACACGAATCTCTACACGACGGGCCAGATCACGATTACCGCAATCCCCGAACCGTCGACCCTCGCCCTGGCGGCCGTCGGCCTGCTGGGCCTGCGGAGGCGCAGGCGAAAGTGAGTTCGAATTCAGGATTCCAGATGTGAGATCTCAGATACCCGATTGAGGACGACAGAGCGCAGGACAACGTAAAGGAGCAGACTATGTTTTCGAGACAACGATGGGTCGTTGCGCTGATCGCGGCGGTCGCCATGCTCGGCGGCGCAGTTGCTGCGGACGCGGCGCTGGTGTCGCAGTTCACATTTGAAAACGACACGATTGGCGGGACCACCGTCAACGACGACGGCGGGCTGAACACGAACAACGGGACGCTGCAGGACAACGCCGCAATCATCGACGACGGTTCCCTGCGCGGAAACGTGCTCTCGGTCGACGGGTCGGGCGACTACTCGCTCCATCCGGACCATACCAGTCTTGATATCAACGGCACGGCGCTGTCGCTGATCGGCTGGGTCTACAAGACCGACACCAATGACGGGACGCTCGTGGGCAAGGAGCTCGGCAGCGGTGCGGCCTGGGGTCTGGAAGTCAACAGCGGCAAGGTGCGGTTCTTCATCTGGGGCGCCGACGGTGGAAGGGGAGACCTCAACAACGTCGCCGGGCAGACGAACGACACGTGGCAACACGTGGCCGGGACGTACGACGGGACGACGATGCACGTCTACATCGACGGCGTCGTGAAGAGCTCGACGACAACGTTCACCGAGGCCATTAGCACCAACAACGACCCGCTGATGCTCGGCTACTCGAAGATCTCCGGGGACAGGCACAACTACCTTGCCGGCAAGATCGACGACGTTGGCGTGTACAACTCCGGCGTGGGCGCGAAGGACGTGGCGGTGATTCACGGCCTGGGCAAGTTCCAGGGCGTGCACCAGGCCGACGGCGCCGTGGGCAACGTGGTGACCGCGTTCAACGCGGGGGCGGGCAGTCTGACGACGGTCCGGGGCGTCACGTGGGTACACCAGAGCGGGCTGACCGGCTCGATGGGAACCACCGGTGGAACACTGGACGACGGGAATGCCTACATCGTGCTCGACGGGTCGGGCAACGGGATGCAAGCCGCGCCGAACTACGTGGGCAAGGTGCTGACCCAGAACCCGCTGGAGTACTATCGCACCGACACGCTGATCGGCGAGATGGGCGATGTGCTGACCCAAAACGGCGTGGACATCGATCAGACGACGCCCTCTCCGACACTGGACACCGCCGGCGGGTTCCGCGGGCTTGCGAACAACAACAGTTGGTCCAACTATGCCGGCGAGGGCGGTGATACGCTGACTGACGTGGTGACCGGATGGGACAGCGAAGAGGGAACCATCAGCTACTGGGTGCGGCTGGACGGAGACGGCAACGGGACGCAGACGGGCCTGATGGGCAAGGAAACCGGCGCGACGGGCGACTTCGACGTGGCGGGCAACATCATCGCGACGTTCATGCGGACCAACGGATCGTTCGGATTCCGCGTGGGTGCGAGCCAGGTGTCGACGGCGAACTCGGTCCTTGCGATGGACGAGTGGCACCACCTGGCGTTCACGTGGGACCGCGGGACCGGCTCGGGCGACGGCGTCATGCGCGTCTACCTCGACGGCGAGGAGAAGACCTTCACCACGACCGCAACGTGGGCCGACTTCACCATCGACCACTCAGCGAGGTTCGGCAAGGAACTCAACGAGGGTGGAGGTAACCCGCGGCGGCTCAAGGGCTCGGCTGACGAGATCGCCATCTGGACGCAGGCTCTCAGCGCAACGGAGATCCAGGCGCAGTATGACGCGGCCCTGGTCCCCGAACCGTCCACGCTGGCCCTGGCGGCCATCGGCCTGCTGGGCCTGCGGAGGCGGAGGCGCTGATCTCATATCTGAGATACCGGATTCCAGATTCGTCTGACACTTAACGCCGGGTGCCGTGGGCTGCGAAGCGGAGCGGAGCAACCACGCGGACAGCGTCCGACTGCCGATCACTGACCGTCGATTGTCGATTGGTGTCCGACAGCCAATCGACAATCGCAAATCGAAAACCGACAGTACTGCGCGTGGTTGCTTCGCTGCGCTTCGCAGCCCACGGCACCCGGTTCTATTGCGCTTCCCTTCTTGAACTGGGCGTTCGGTTCGCCGGCGAGTACAATGCCTGTACAGGGATTGGAGCACGCTATGGAACCGAATGATGGGCTCGAGCGGCGGGTGGCGGACGTGATCGGGCAACTGCCCGCCATGCCCGACAGCGTGGACGCCCTGCTGGCGGCGGCCGCGGCGTCGGATGAGTGTACGCCCGAGGTCTTGGCGCTCGTGGAGAACGATCCGGGCCTGTGCACCGAACTGCTGGCGCTGGCCAACAGCCGCTGCTACGCCGGGGGCCGGTCGGCCGAGACGGCGGCCGAGGCGATGGCCGTCGTTCCCGTGGGCGACCTGGCCCAGCGCGTGGGGGCTGCATCCGTCCGCGAAACGATCCAGCGCGAGTTCGCTTCCCGGGCCGACGTGGAAGGGTACCTGGCCCACTCGCAGGAAATCTCGCGCAGCGCGCGGATCCTGGCGTCGCTGGCCGGCCTGACGCCGCGCGAGCAGGAACTGTATACCGTCGCGGGCCTGATCCACGATATCGGGCGGCTGATCATCATGGTGGCCGCCGGCAAGACCGACGCGCCGCTGGTGGGCACGACGTGGCAACAGATGCAGACGATCGTCGCCGACGAGCAGCAGGCGTTGGGGATGGACCACTGCGAGGTGGGCATGCAGTTGTGCCGCAAGTGGCGGCTGACGGCGTTCCTGCAGGAGATGGTCCTTCGCCACCACAGTCCCCTGCTGGACGACGGGGACTTCAGCTTTCCCGGGGCGCTGGTGTTCGTCTCGCACTTCGTCTCGGCCAGCGACTTCACGGGCGAGACGCTGGCGGCCCTTCTGCCGCAGGAGGTCCTCGGCGGGCTGGGGCTGACGTCGGCAAGCATCGACGAGGCCCAGGCGCTCTACCAGGCCCAGGCCGGATAGCGCCTTGCGAATCAGCGATCAAATCGGCACACTACGCCCACTGTCTGAAGAAACGCGTAGGGCGTGGGACTCGTTTGCACGCGGAAGGGCCGCGCAATTCGTTCCGCGTGCAAGCGAGTTGCACGCCCTACGGGATGCGGTTGCGCGAGCCGACCGAGAAGGAACAGTCCTATGAGTGACAAGAAGAATCCCTGGATGATGCGGGCGTATGTGATCGCCTTTGTCGTGTTGACCTCGCTGTGCTGGTGTCCGTGGGCGTATGGGCAACTGACCGGGCGGGCACTGTCGATTCCCGTCTGGGGGGTCCTGGCGTTCGTCTTCGCCGCCGCCCTGTTCGTCCTGGAGTGGGTGTTCCTGTTCCTGTCGGGGCTGGCCGTCGGCGACGAGGAAATGACGAGCATCATCTCGGACCTCGAGGGCGTTGATACCGACGCGTCGGCGAAGGAGGGCGAGTGATGTTTGAGATCGCCATTATCGCCGGGATCTGCCTCGCCTCGGTCTTCGTCAGCTACGCCGCGTTTCGTCGCGGGGCCGCCAAGAGCGCCGACGACTACTTCGTCGCCGGCTCGGGCCTGGGCTACTTCGTGCTGATCTTCAGCCTGCTGGCCTCGTTTCTCAGCGCGTTTGCGATGTTCGGCATGTCGGGGCTGGGGTATCGCCTGGGCTTCGGCGCCCTGTTCGTCCTGACGGTCAACCTCGTGCCGCTCGGCTTCCTGTGGTACTTCCTGCACCGCAAGACGCTGCTGATCGGGCGCGCCCGGAGATGGATGTCGATGGGGGCCCCGTTCGGCGAGCGGTACGGCACGCCGATGCGGACGCTGATCCCCATCGTCGTGCTCGTCGCGTCGATCCCGTACCTGGTGGCGCAGGTCAAGGGCATTGCGCTGATCACGGAAGTGATGAGCGACAAGATGATCTCGTACGAGGCGGGGCTGTTCTTCGCGCCGGCGTTCGTGGCGCTGTACCTGATTTTGGGCGGCATGAAGGGCGCCGCCTGGGTCAACACCGTCCAGGGCGTGTTCTTCACGATCATGGTCTTCGTGCTGTTCTTCGCGGTGATGGGCAAGAACGGCGGGTTCGCCCAGACCATGGAGATCGTCCGGAAGGACCATCCGGAGCTGTTCCAACTGGGCGGCCAGGGCGGGAAGATGAGCCTGCTGATGATCTTCGGATTCGCTTCGGCGATGTGCCTCGGCGCCGTCTGCTTCCCCCAGCCGTACATGCACGCCTACTCCAGCAAGTCGGCAAAGGGCTTCAAGGTCATGATCCTCGCGTTCGGTGCCATCTGCGTGGTGGTGATCAGCATGACGACGATGGTCGGCATCGCCGGCCGCTCGCTCGGCCCCGACGTAGCCGCCGAGGCCGCCAAGGACGCCGACAAGATCTACGGCCTGGCGGCGCGGGTCTCCCTGCCGTCCTGGGCGGCGGCGCTCGCGGTGGCCGGGGCGTTCACGGCGGCGATGACGACGGTGATCGGCGTGGTGTTCGGCAATGCGTCGAATATCGCCAACGACCTGTACAAGCTCGTCAAGCCCGACGCGACGCCCAAGGAACTGGTGCGACTCGGGCGAATCTGCATCGCGGCGATCATGGCCGTCTGCATCGTGATCGCGTTGAACCGTGACGTGCCGGTTGCGGAGTTGGCGATCATCGCGTTCGGCATCATGGCGGTGACCATCTTCCCGCTGTGGGGCGCGTACTTCTGGAGGCGTGCGACGCGGTTCGGGGCCATCGCCGGCACGCTGGGCGGCGTGGGGATGAACCTGGCGTTTCTGATCTACGGCCTGGTCACCGGCGGGGTCAAGGGCGCCAAGGGCATGATCCTGTTCCCGCAGGAGTTCCTGGGCGGCCTGAACGGCTTCCTCGTGTCCTTCATCGTCGCCGGCGCGGTGTTCTTCCTGGTCTCATTGGCGACCAAACCGGGCCCCGTCGAAACCAAGAGCCTCGCCCTGTTCTTCCACGAGTCGCTGGAGTGAGACAGCAGGTAGGGCGTGCAACTCGTTGCACGCGGAAGTGACCGCCAATTCCCTCCGCGTGCAAGCAAGTTGCACGCCCTACCGCTCACGGCCGGAAGCGCTTGACGGTGAGTTCCTTGACGGGGCGGTAGTGCGTGTCGTTGCCTGTCACGAGGGTCTCATTCGCTTCGGCGGCGGTCGCGGCGATCAGGGCGTCGGCCAGGCCCATCGACACCGACAGGCCGTACTCTTCCATGTAGATCGACGCGCGATGGCCGATGTTCTCGGTCAGCGGCAAGGTCTGGAACTGCATGTCCGCGAGGAACGACTTGATCGCCCTGACCTCGCGCTTGTCGCGGGCGCTTTGCAGCAACTCCATGGTGGTCACGACGGAGACGGCCCGCGTGTCGGCGGCGTCGACGGCTCGGGCGGCCTTGGCGTTGCCCCGAAGTACCCAGATCAGCACGTCGGTATCAAAGAGCATCGAACCGCCCCTCGCGCAGACGGCGAACGTGCGCTGCGACGTCGGCCAGCTCGTCACGGTCCGCCCACAGGCCGAACGCCGGATGGTCCTTCGCACTGCGGACCGGCTGATCGCCCAATTGACCGATCGGCCGCATGACCCCCGCCGGCTTGCCGCGGTACAGCACGGTCACGGACTCATTACGCTTCAGCGCCCGGATAATCTCGCCGGACTTGGTTCTCAGATCAACGAATGACGCCTTCATAGCCAAAGCTCCTTGTGTACACTCTAAGTATACACACCCTTTCGGCAAGAGACAACCCGAATCGTAATCTCACTCGCACATCGTAACACGTCGCTCGCATGCAATGGTCAGTGCGTCACCACGGGGCTTGTCCCCGTGGAACGATGATTCGTCACTAGACGCTGTCATCGCACCCTCCCCTCCTCCCCCGCCCCCCCCCCCGCGGGGGGGG
>CAZVEV010000139.1:0-3568 GCA_964625865.1 uncultured Planctomycetaceae bacterium
GCTCCGCTGCGCTCCACAGCCCACGGCACCGTTCGGCGTTTAACCTTTAACCTTTAACCTTCAACTTTCAACCAGGTCGTGTGTGGCCCAGAGAAGCGTACATTACGAGGCGGCCTTCGAGGACTACCTGCGATGCATGGGCCTGCCCTACGTCGCCGTCGACGAGGCCAAGAAGGCCATCTTCGCCGGGGCCGCCATCAAGAGCTTCGACTTCCTGGTCTACAGCACGGACGGGCCGAACCTGCTGGCCGATGTGAAGGGGCGCAAGTTTCCCGACAGCGGCGGGGGCAGGCGGAAGGGCAACACCCGCACGTGGGAGAACTGGATCACCCGTGACGACGTGGAGGGCCTCGGCGAATGGGAGAAGGTCTTCGGCCCCGACTTCCGCGCCACGCTGGTCTTTGCCTACTGGCTCCAGGGCCCGCCCCAGCGGGCGCCGTTCGAGGACGTCCACCTGTTCCGCAAGCGGCATTACGCGTTCGTGGCGATCACGCTGGCCGACTACGTCTCCGCCGCCAAGCCGCGAAGCGCCAAGTGGCAGACCATCGCCGTCCCGTCGGCCACCTTCGCCCGACAGGCCCGCGACGTCGCCTCGTTCCTCTAACCCCGCCCCCACCCCAAGACTCCCCCGAACAAACAGCCGGTCCCTGGTTTCGTGTGTTGTCTCCTGTCGCCCTCAGCGATCAGTCGTCAACTCTCGTTCTGCGCCGTGGGCGGAGTCCCAATGCCCCGCCCAGCAGCAGCATGAGCGAGGCCGGTTCAGGCACGACGGTCAACTCGCCAGTGGTGTACAGGGTCGAGTCGTCCCAGGTCAGACCGCCGGGCAGGTCGGGCAGGTTGACGGTGTCGAACGCGCTGCCGCCGGCCAGCGTGCCCCAGTCGAGGATGTCGAACACGTTGCCGTTGGCAGGGCTGAAGTCGTCGATCAGCGTTACCGTCAGCGTCCCGGCCAGCGCCGCCTGGCCCGTCACCACCAGGGCGTCGTACTGATCGCCACGAAGCAGCCCGCCCAGTTCGATCTCGAGCAGCCCGTCGGCTCCCTGCGTGTAGTTGCCGTCGACCGTCAGCAGCCCCGCGCTGGCGCCGGGGGCGACCGCGTCGCCGGCGCCGAGGGTCACGTCCGTGCGCAACGTCCCCGTTCCGCCAAGCGTCCCGCCGCCGCCGGCGAACCCGATGGCGTTGTCGACCGTCACGCCGCCGGCGACCCGCAGCGTCCCGCCGTCCAACATGACCGTGCCCGTGCCCAGTGCGCTGCCGTGAGCCGCTACGAGAACACCCGCCCTGACGGTCACGTCGCCCGTGTAGCTGCTGCTGTCTCCCGAGAGCGTCATCGTGCCCGAGCCGGTTTTCTTGAAAGACCCGTCGTCGGTCAGCGAACCGCTGAACTCGCTGCCGGTCCCGTCGCTTCCGACCCCCATGACACGCCCGGCGATCTCCACGGTCCCGGCACCGGCGAGTGAACCGAAATACTCACCGTCATCTTCGATGCGCAGGGTAGCGCCGCTTGCCACGGTGACGCGTGTCGAGGCGCCCAGGGAGTCGCCCACCCCGGCCGACAGGACGCCGCCGCCAACGGTAATGTCGCCCGTGTAGCCGCCGTTGTTTCCCGTCAGCGTCATCGTGCCCGGGCCGGTCTTGGCCAGGTCCCCGCTTCCGGTCAGCGACTGGTTCACGACGAACGTGTGCGACGCCTCGGCGATGTCGAACCCGCCCCCGCCGGCGGCGAAGGTCAGCGAACGCACCGTGGATCCAAAGCCGGACCCGGTGATCCGCAGCACCCCGCCGTCGAACGTCAGCCCGCCGGCCGTGTCGCCCAGGTTGGCTTCGGCAGCGGCGCTGAGCACGCCCTGGCCCAGCGTCGTTCCCCCGCCGTAGGTGCTCGCACCGGTCAGCGTCAGCGTTCCGGTCCCGGTCTTGACCAGCGAGCAGCCCGACCCCTTCAGCGCGCCGGTGTACGTCGTGTCCTGGCCGTTGCCGCCCACCGTCACCTGCCGATTGCCGGCGCTCAGGTCCGCCGACCCGGCCAGCCCGCCGAAGACGGGGGCCGCCACGGATGTGTGAAAGTAGAGCCCGGGGGTGTCCATCTGCACCGTGCTGCCCTGGAGCGCGGCGTTGTGATCCACATGGAGGATGCTACTGACGACCGTGGCGCCCGTGAAGGTGTTGGCGACGGTGAGAAAGGTCTCCGTCCCTATGTCCAGGCCGCCCGTCCCGGTGATCGTACCGTCCAGATGCAAGGTGTCGTCGTAGGTATCCTTGAGGGTCAGAACGGCCGAGCCGGGGAGAGAGATGGCCCCGCTGATGCGCCGATCGCCCGACTCCATCGTGCCGATGGTGGCATTGCCGTCCAGCGTAATGCCCCCCCGGATGTCGACATCCTCTTCCAGTTGCAGGGCACCGTACCCGTCCGTGCCGGCGCCGCTGAGAATGAAAGACTCATCCAGGGCCCTGGAAAAGCGCACGTACACCGTGGCGCCGCTGGAAATAACCGTGTGGTTGCCGGCGCCCGTCGTCCCCAGCGACGCGTCGTCCAGCACTTTGATCGTCCCGGCGGACACCGTCGTCACGCCGCTGTACAGGTTGGCCCGCAGGAGGTCCAGCGTGCCGCTGCCCGACTTGGTGAACCCTTGCGTCCCGGTCACCCCGCAGTCCAGCATGCCTCGGGTCACCGTCCGGACCGTCGGGGCGCCCGTGGAGGTGATCAGCTTCAGCCGCGTCGGGGGATTGCTCCACTGCTGAATAGTCCAGTCATGCCCGCTCCCGCCGCCATCCGAGAAGACCAGATGGCCGATCCACCGGTCCGTGCCCAACATGACCGTGCGTCTGGCGGTGATGTCTGTCGTGAAGTAGGCCGTCCCGTCCACGTCGTCAGCGATGATGCCGTCCTGCCAGTTGTCCTCGTTGTTGCTCCAGAACTCGCCGCTATCGTCGGTAATCCACGTCCCGTCCGTGCCCGCCCGCGCCGAACCGACGGCCAGTAGACACACCCAAACGACCGATAAACGTCTCGTCAAGTGCCTCATCATCCATCTCCGTTGTGTGACCGGACTCGCCGGTGCTCACTTCTCTCAACCTCAACGTGGACATACCCTCATCCCAGCCATGCGCGCCGCGTATTCCGAAGCACACGCGCCGCGAAGACCGCCCAACCGTGAGCAACGACCAAAGAGGTGAGCAGCCCCATACGGGCCTCTCGGCCCTTCCTCCCAAACCCGTACACCCAGATATATTAGGATACAAGCGGAAGCCATATGTGTCAAATCAATTCTCCAGAAGATCCACTTGCGGCACCGCCGCAAGACGTATCACGGGCGTCTCGCCCGTGTCTGAATCCGTCGGAAACGGTTCATTTGCCGTCGGTTTCACCGGCGAGATCTCGATCCCGATGTACATCGGGATCGGCATGGTACGCCACGTCGCAACCGCCTCTCGACTCCCTGACCCGCCCCCCGCCCGCGGCCGGAGCGGCCTACGGGGGTCCCCGCCGCCGGCCAATCCCGCCAGGCCCCCCCGGGCGGCACCCGCGCCCGCGCGCCTGGCCGGTGGGGGGGAGGTCCTTTGCGAGGGC
>CAZVEV010000139.1:3578-15022 GCA_964625865.1 uncultured Planctomycetaceae bacterium
CCTGACCCGCCCCCAGCACGCGGCCTGAGCGTCATACGGGGGTCCCAGCCGCCTGCCAATCCCGCAAGGAACCCCTGCCCCCCCTCGTCGCCCTCAAACGCCCCCAGCCGCAAAGCCACGCCCCCAGCCGCGTCCTGGCAGCCCCCACGCCGCCACACGGAGCGACGAATACCTGTTCGTCACGGCTGGCGTCGCGATGCGCCGTCGGCCGAAAAACGCGGGGCGTTGCCCCGCCGCTAAACAGTGCGCGCGTGGAGTGGATCTGAGCATGGTGTACGCACGCATCGTTTAGCGGTCGGGCATCGCTCGACGTTCACCGTTCGACGAGGCGGTGCGTGTGACAGGAGAACGCGGACCCCCGCAAACCACGCAACCGACCCACTTGCTATTGTCTCCTGCGCCGGGTAACCTATTGCGTTCGACCTGACGGGTCTCGTGCCCGTTACGAGGAGAAACGCTGATGCCACAGACGCCTGCCGCCCTGGCGGACCAGAGAACTGACGAAGAGAAGATCAAGGACAGCACGGTACTCGTTGTCGACGACAACGAGCAGAATCTCGAGCTGCTGGTGGCCTACCTTGACACGCTGAGCTGCAAGGTTGAGACGGCCGTCGACGGGATCGACGCCCTGGACAAGGTCGCCGCCCGTACGCCGGACCTGATCCTGCTGGACGTGATGATGCCCCGGATGAGCGGCTTCGAGGTCTGTCGCAAGCTCAAGAGCGACCCCGAGACCCGCGACGTGCCGATCATCATGGTCACGGCGCTGACCGAACTGGGCGACATCGAGCGGGGGGTGGAGTCCGGTACGGACGACTTCATCTCCAAGCCCGTCAATCGAATGGAACTGCTGACCCGCGTGCGCAGCCTGCTCCGCGTGCGCCATCTCAAGAACGAACTGGACCGTACGCTGGCGTATCTCAGCGAGGTCGAGTCCGGCCGGTCCGTCGGCGAAGACACCTGACCCGTCACTATGCCGGCCCCGCGTGCCGGGCCGGATCAGGAGCGAATCACATGCGTTCAACGAAATCTCTCGCCCTCGTCGCCGTGCTGGCCCTCGGTATCATCACGGGGGGCTGCGGCCTGTTTTCTCGAAAGACGGACCCGCCCGTTGACACGAGGTCGTCGGCGAGCATCAAGGCCCCCAAGATCCCGGACGTGGTGGCCCGCAGTGTCCGAGAAGGCGACGTGACGCTGGTGAGGCTGTCCAACGGCATGACGGTGATCGTCAAGCCGATACGGACGGCGCCCGTGGTCACCGTCAAGTGCTACGTCCGCACCGGCGGGATGTACGAGCAGGAATGGCTCGGCTGCGGGCTCAGTCATCTGCTCGAGCACCTGGTTGCCGACGACGCCACGCACGCCGGAGCGGCGCCGGCCGAGGGCAAACAGGTGGGCAACCGCGTGTCGCGCATCGGTGGGCAGGCCAACGCCTACACCACGATGGATCACACGTGCTATTACATCTCCGCCTCAGCGAGTAAGGCAGGCGAGTGCATCGACCTGGTGGCCGACTGGATGGCCCGGCCGAAGTTCGGCGAGAAGGACTTCGAGCGCGAGCACGGCGTGGTGCAGCGCGAGTTGGAGAAGGGCAAAGACGAGCCGAACCGCCAGGCCGGGCGGGCGTTCATGACGAACGTCTTTCCGGGCCATCCGGCCGCCGTGCCGGTTATCGGCCTGCCCGAGACGCTTCGTGATGTCACGTGGCAGGACCTGAAGGCCTATCACGCCAGAGTGTATATCCCGCAGAACATGGTTTTCGTGGTCGTCGGCGACGTGGATGTCGAGACGTCCGTGGCCCGCGTTGGCGAGGCGGTTGCGGGTTTCGAGCCCGGACGCATGCCTTCTCGCGACCTGCCCGAGGTCCGGACGTTCAGCGGCATTCGGCGCTACACGCAGGCCCAGAAGGGCCTGAAGGACGTTATCGCCGCCATCAGCTTCCAGTCAATCGATCTGCTGCACGAGGACCTGTACGCCCTGGACGTGCTGGCCTACGTGCTCGGCACGGGGCGGTCCAGCCGCCTGTATCGCGAGGTCCTCCGCAAGCAGAAGCTGGTCACCAGCGTGATGTGCAGTTCGTGGACGCCCGCGTGGGGCACCGGCGCATTTACCGTCCGGTTCCGCGCCGAGCCGAAGAACGTCGAGGCCGCCGAGGAGGCGATTCTCGCTGAACTGCTGAAGGTCCTGACCGACGGGGTCAGTGCCGACGAGCTGGCCCGCGCGAAGCGTCAGAAGGTTGCCGACTGGGTCTACTCGCAGCAGACGGCCGACGACATCGCCTCGACGCTGGCGACCGACTACATGTCCACCGGCGACGTGCTGTTCTCGAAGAACTACACCACGAGGATCCAGGCAGTGACGGCTGAGCAGGTCAATGCAATGGCGCGGAAGTACTTCACGTTCGACCGGATGGCCCTGACGCGCCTGGTGCCGAAGCTGGATGACGCCGCGGCCGGCGGGGGCGCCAAGAGCAAGACGCTCGACAAGCAGGTGTTCAAGATACCGGGCGGGCCGACGGTGATCCTCCAGCCGGCCGACACGGGAATCGTGTCGATGACGTACGTTGTCAAAGGCGGCGTGCTGGCCGAAACGAAGGCCACCAACGGGCTGGCGGCGCTGACGATGGCGCTGTCGACGCGGGGCAGCACGAACTACACGGCCGAGCAGATCGGGGCGTTCTTCGACTCGGCGGGCGGGTCGATTGCGGGCAAGAGCGGGAACAACAGCTTCTACTGGCAGGCGACCGTCCTGCACGACAGCTTCGACAAGGCACTGGATATCTTCGCCGAGAGCATCTTCACGCCGAAGTTCGATAAGAAGGAACTGGAGATCCTCCGCCCGATGATGCTGGCCGGCATCAAGCAGACCGACGAGCACTGGTTCGGGCAGTTGAACAAGTTCTTCCGGGGCAAGTTCTTCACGGGGTCGAACTACGGCATGATGACGACAGGGACGGCTGACGTCGTCAGCAAGGCCACCGTTGAACAGTTGCGGAAGTTCCACCTGCATAACATGGTCACCGCGCGGGGGGCGCTGGCGATTTACGGGCAGTTCGATCCGGCCAAGGTTCGCCGGACGGTCACCAGGCTTTTCGCCGTCCGATCCGGACCCGCCGCGCGGGAGACCTTCAGCGGCAAGCGCCGCGCAGTAGACGCCAAGGGCGAACTGCACGTGCTGAAGACCGACAAGAAGCAGGCCGCCGTCATGGTCGCTACGCCGGGCATGAAGCTGACCAACGAAGACCGCTACGCGATCACCGTGCTGGACACCATCATCAGCGGGTTCCACCTGCCCTCAGGCTGGATGCACGAGGAACTCCGCGGTAAGCAGTTGGTCTACGTGGTCCACTCGTACAACTGGGCCGGCTTGGCGCCGGGAGCGTTCATGACCTACGCCGCCTGCCAGCCGGACAAGGCCCCCCAGGTTGTTGACATCATCACCGCCAACCTCCGCAAGGCCGCGACGTACACCCCCTCGCAGGAGGAGATCGACCTTGCGGTCAACACGATCCTCACGGCCGAGGTCCTCGAGAGCCAGTCGATGAGCGACCTGGCGATGGGCGCGGCGCTGGATGAGCTCTACGGGCTCGGGCACGACCACCGGAAGAAGCTCGAGAAGATCTACCGCGCGATCACGCCGGACGACGTGGCCCGCGTGGGCAAGAAGTACCTCAGCGGCGGTTACGTGATCACCGTGACCACGCCGAAGCCCGCACTGTTCGGGAAGTAGCTAAGACCTCCATGGAGAGACCCATGACAGAGAGTAACGAGAACCTTCTGGACCTTTCGGTACGACAGTTCGCGGCCGCCGCGGCCGCCAAGACGCCCACGCCGGGCGGTGGGTCGGTTGCCGGGGCGGTGGGGGCCCTGGGGGTGGCCCTGGGCGAGATGACGCTGAACTTCACGCGAGGCAAGAAGAAGTTCGCCGAGCACGCCGAGTATCACGAGCACCTGGCCGGGCGGCTGGAGCACGCGAGGCAGATGTTCCAGGACCTTGTCGCCGACGACGTGCAGGCCTACCAGTTGTACCAGGCGGCCCAGCGCCAGGACGACGGGCCGGAAAAGGACGAGGCGGTGCAACTGGCTACCGCGGCAGCCATCGACGTGCCCCGCGAGGTGACCAAGCTGGCCCTGGCGGTCCTGGCGGACCTGAAGGAGTTGGGCGGCAAGTGCAACACGTGGCTGATCACGGACCTGCTGGCGTCGGCGACGCTGCTGGTGGCCACCGTGCGATTGAGCGACTACAACGTGCGAATCAACGTCCCCAGCGTAGCTGACAAGGCAGCCGCCGCCGAGATCCACCAGTCGTCGGCCAACGACCTGGCAAGAGCGCAAGCTCTCCTCGAAGAAGTCGAAGCCGCCGCCAAAACGTATCTTCCGTAGGAATGGCGAAAGAATACAACATTACGAAGACGGCCGGGCGATGCGTGGGGTGTGATGCGGAGATTGCGCCGGGGGATGAGCTTGTGGCGGTCGTCAGGGAGGCGGACGAAGAGCTTGTCCGCGAGGACTACTGCGTAGCTTGCTGGGATGCGGATCCCAAAGACGACTCGCCCGAATTGTTGGGGATCTGGCGCAGCCGCGTGCCGATGCCCAAGGAGAAGAAGAAACTCTTGATCGACGATGCGCTGCTGGTCAACTTCTTCCAGCGGCTTGAGGGCACTGACGCCGAAGCGCGGATCAACCTCCGGTATGTGCTGGCCCTCGTGCTCATGCGCAAGCGGCTGCTCGTCTACGACCGCAGCGAGAAGCGCGAAGACGGAACGGACATCTGGACGATGCACCTCAAGGGCGACGAGACGGCGTACCTGGTCACCGATCCGCACCTGGACGAAGAGAAGATCGCCGAAGTCAGCAGACATCTCGGCGAGATCATGGAAGGGGAGCTATGAGCATCCGCGGCGCGGTAGTGGCATGCGTGTCGGTCCTGGTCTTTGTGGCCGGGCCGGGATGCGGCCTCTGGTGGTGCGGCCCCGAACCGTGTCCATCGGTCGAGACCATCGTTCCGGTTGACAGGATCGTCAGCGAGTACAACGCCAACGCCTCGCAGGTCGCCCAGGTCTGGGCCAAGGCCAAGATCGAAGTCACCGTGCCGAAACTCGGCATCCCGTTCTCGTGGGGATCCACGAGCGCCGAGGCCGACCCCAACGGGCTGCTGATGCTCTTCAAGAACGAAGACGACGTGCTCGGCCCGCACGATTTCGTCCTGATCGGTCGCGAAGTCGGGGTCGACGTGTTCCGGATCGGCTGTTACGTGGACGACGACATGTACTACTTCTGGTTCGGCATGGGCGAGGAAGCGACGCTGGCCCACGGGCGGATATCGCTGGCCGGCGCGCCGGGCGTGCGGGGCCTGCCCATCGACCCGCTGCAGGTGTCCTCGGTGCTCGGCATCTGCGAGTTGCCCGGCGATCTGACCAAGCCGCCCCTCGTCGCGCAGACGATGAATCTCACGCCGGGCCAGTGTGCCTACGTGCTGACCTACATCGACCGCCAGCCCGTCACCGGCCGCCTGCTGGCCCGACGCGAGGTCTACTTCCGCTGGTCGGACACCGAGCCGCGCAGGCCCTTCATGGTCAAGCTGTTCGACAACCACGGCGTGCGCGTGATGACCGCCGAGATGAAAGACTACGCCCCGGTCAAGCTCAGAGATGACGGCGAGGACGAGGCCACCGGTCCGGTGATGGCGACCGACGTACGGATCACCTGGCCGAACGAGAAGACCAGCGTCCACATCGTGCTGGACCGACTGTGCGACTACAAAGGCAAGCGCCTGGGGTGCAAGTTACCTGATGGCCTGGCGGTCAAGAAGGTCATCCAGGTCGACCGCAATATCCCGACCGGAGCGCCCCGCAAATGAAGAGAGCAAACCCCCTGACGATTCTGCTGTTCGCGTGCGTAATGGTCGGTGCCGCGGTCGCACTGGCGGCCGATGCACCGGGCCCCGTCGGCCCGGACGGGACGCTGTTTGCGGGCAACGACCGGGGCCTCTGGATCGCCCGCAACACGCAGACCGAGGGCGAAGACCGCTTCGGCGTGTTCTCGAAAGAGTCGGGGGACCAGTGGCGCTCGAGTGCCAGGGAATACGGCGACCATATCGCGGCGGCGGCGGCCATTGACGACCGGTTGCACGCCGTGACACAACGCGGGCGATACCTCGTGTTCTCTCGCGGGCCGGGCGAGGGCGTCGAGTCGCGTTCGCTCGAGTCCGGACCGCTGGCGGTGACGACGGCCCCGCTGCCGGGGCCCGGGGGCAAGACAACGCTTCTCGCGGTGGCCGATGCACGTGTCGAGAGCAAGGCGTGCAAGGTGTTCCAGAGATCCCAGGCGGCCAAGCGAGCCGCCGCGCCGTCCGACGGAGACGAGCCTCCCACGACGCGGCCGGCGGCGGGGGCGGAAAGCAAGCCGGCCTCCCCGGCAAGTATCGTAGGCCTGCTGCTCCTGATCTACACCGAAACACCCGATGCCGCCGTCGCGTGGAAGCCGGTGGCCCTGCTGGACGGCGTGATCGTCGTCCCCGGCGGGCGCGTGCTGGCGGCGACGAACGACGGCAGCGTGTACATCATGGTCGCCAATGCACCGGCCGGGCCTAACCGTCTGCTGGGCTGGGCCAATGACGCATGGCGCGAGGTGCCGCTAGCCGGTCCGCCGGCCGAGGCGCAAGTGCTGGGCCTGTGCTCGACCGGCGATCGCCTGGTGGCCGTGCTCGCCGAGAAGGCCCCCGGCGATGAGGACGGACGCCACCTGCGCGTAGCCGTGCTCGACACAGGGGGCGAGGACGAGATCCAGCCAGTGATGGACGGCGAGACGATGCGGCAGTGGTCGGCCGACGGCCTGCCGACTGTTGCGGCGTTCAACAAGGCCCTGTCGCTGTTCTGGAAGGAAGGGCAGGCGTACAAGCTGGCCCGATACGAGGTGAACGGCAAGTTTATCGCCGAATCGGACGTCGGGATCCTGCTGGCCGACCAGGACGAGGGGCGCGGCATGAGGCTGTTCCATGACGTCCTGCTGGGCCTGATGATGGCGATCATCGTCCTGACGTTCCTTCGACGCCCGGGCCGTCCGACGGAACCGTTCATGCTGCCCCCGACGGCCAAACCTGCGCTGATGGCACGCCGAATAATGGCAGCCATGCTTGATATGCTCCCGTTCGTCGTTCTGCCCACATGGGTGTTCCTGGGCGGCACGATCAGCGAAATCGTGGCGGATTCGCCCAGTGTCTGGACGGGCCTCATGAGGGCACACGAGATCCTGTCTGGTGACCCCATACCTGACGCGGTGATCTACTCGGACCTGTTGGCTCTGGGCTTGTACACCCTCTACTCGACGTTGATGGAGTGGCGGTTCGGTGCAACGCTTGGCAAGAAACTGCTGAAACTACGCGTTGTCGGGCATGGCGGGGCCAAACCCGCGGCACACGGCGTCGTGCTGCGAAACCTCGTTCGCGCCCTGCCGCTGTGCTGGCCGATCCTGCTGCCGACCCTGATCCTGTTCCCCCTGCTGAACCGCTATCGCCAGCGCCTGGGCGACAAGCTGGCGTCTACGGCGGTGATCGACTCACGCGAGCCCTTCGAGCCCCTGACGGCCGCCGACGCTGAGCATGGCGACTCTCGCCTCGGCGCCTATACCGAACACGCGAGCGAGTCCGATGACGAGACCGCCAGCGACGTGCCGGATTCCTCCGCATCAGATGAGCGTCCCGACGACGAGGCGACCTGAGCGGGCCCCGCCGGCACGACGGCCTATCGCAGGTCGCAGCGATACAGGCGGTAGACCTTCCCCCAGGCGTCACCCGGCACGTCGGTCAGGCCCTCGGGAACGGGCCGATCGGCGGGGCAGATGACGTACCATGTCGTGACATTTGCGAACAACCCCTTCTCCTGCCATGTCTTGGCGAATTGCCTGATCGTCCCGGCGTCGGTCGTGCCGGCCAGCAGTCGCATCTGGGCGCCCACACGCTCGTGCCACAGCACCAGGGAGTCCGGCGAGAGGTAGTACACGTTCAGCACGTCGTCGCGACTGGCCGTCACCGCGCGCCGAGAGATCATCCGGAACCTGGCGCTGGTGGCCGGGTCGACGAGATAGATCGTCGGTGCGTCGGGGGGGGTGTCGCGCGCCCACAGCGCGATGGCGGCCAGTTCCCTGCTGGCGGCGATCCGCTTGTGGTGGCGCTGGACGTTCCTGGGCTTGTTCTCGTCGTCGAGGAACATCGTCGCCGCGTCCATGAACTCGTGCCTCGCGATCCGCAGGTTCTCGGACCCGAGGAACCAGGCGACCATCAGCAGGGCGCAGGCGGTGCGGATCAGCCGCCGGTACGTGTGCAGCATCCGGAACAGGGCGACCAGCGCCTCGGCGAAGAAGATGTAGACCGGGAGCATAGCCGGGGCCGACGCGCGGATCAGGTCGATCATCGGCGGCGGGCCGGATTGGATCGTACCGATCAGCAGGCACAGGCAGTGAAGGGGCACGGCGAGAATCAGCGGCACGGCGGCCAGGGAGAGCCAGAAGCGAGCATTTCCCACGCGGTGTCTCGTTGCTCGCAGCAGCAGGACGCCGGCAGGCAGGAGCAGGACGGCCGTCATGAGCGACCAGTTCAGCAGATCCTTGAGCATCGCGCCGTATCCGACGTGCAGGTTGCCCACGCCCAGCGCGTCGCTCGCCCCCGCGGCCGACATGCCGTTGACTCCCGCGGTCACGGACCCCGCTACGCGCGCGTGATGCACCCATACCGGGGCCAGGGTGAGCAGCACACACCCCGCGCACGCGGCGGCCAGACGCACCCGCCGCCGCGTCAACCGCTCCGAGGCCAGGTAGGCCGCCAGCATCGCGATCGTCAACGTGACCGCCCCCGGCACGTACGCATTGCCCACCAGTCCCGCCGCCGCGAAGACAAGCACCATGGGCCCGCGGTCGGCCGTCCGCAAACAGGCCAGGACCAGCCACGGCGCCGCCGCGATGAACAGCCCTTCCCCCGTCGCCGACGTCAGCGACCCGACGCCCCACCATGCATTGCCCAGCGTGTCGACCACGCGCAAGCTGATCGCGGCTACCACGACGGCCACCGACCAGATGCGACACTGGTGAACCAGCAGGGCGTACATGCCGAACAGGTACACCGCGGCCAGCACCCCGGCGGCCAGGCCGAAAGCCACGTACGGCCGGCAGCCTGAATCGTCCGTCAGTGCCCCATCGGCGAGCAATCGCTGGACGGGGTTGTCCAGGCGCCACAGACCGCTGGCGCCGAAGGTAGCATCGCCCTGAAAGGCATCGGGGGTGTGACGCTTGACGCGCGCCGTGACCGCCTGCACCTGCGCCGCGCTCAGGCGATTGTCCAGGCATGCAAGGACCGTCTGCACGCTCGCCACGACAGCCAGTATCACCGCCGCGGCTAGATGTCTCTGGTGTGGTACAGGTTTCATGTGATGCATTTCCCGGTATCCGGGAACGTGATAGTATAGCCGTGCGCCCAACGTACGGGCAAGAGAGTACCTCGCATGAACGAACCGCCCGAGCAAACCGACCCGCTGGTCAGCCGCGCAGCACGCACCATCGACGCCCACCGCCTGATCGCCCCGGGCAGTCGCGTTGTGGTGGGCGTCTCCGGCGGGGCCGACAGCGTCGCCTTGCTCTCGGTGCTTCGGACCTTGAGCGCCGATCCGGCGCGGGCCTACCAACTGACCGTGGCGCACCTGGACCACGGCCTGCGGGACGCGGCGGAGGCCGATGCCGCCTGGGTCAGCGAGTTGGCGCGGGCCTGGTCGCTCCCGGTCGCCACGCGACGGTTCGACGTGGACCGATGGGCCCGCAGGCGAGGGCAAGGCCTCGAGGAGGCCGGCAGGGCGGCGAGGCTGGCGTTCTTCCGCAGCCAGGCCGCGCGAATGGACGCCCAGTGTGTCGCCGTCGGCCATCACGCGGACGACAACGTCGAGACCGTCTTGCATCGCGTGATTCGCGGCACGCACGTGCGCGGCCTGGCGGGGATTACGCCCAGTCGGCCGCTCGATGGCGAGGTGGTTCTGGTGCGACCCCTGCTGGACTGTACGCGACGAGACATCGAAGCCCATTGCCGCCGCATGGACCTGGCGTGGCGAACCGACGAAACCAACGCCGAACCCGTCTTCGCGCGAAACGTCATCCGCCACGAGCTGCTGCCCCTTCTGCGCGAGAAGCTCAATCCGCAGGCCGACGCGGCGCTGCTTCGCCTGGCGGCCGCCGCACGCGACGTCACGGAGTTGGTCGATCAACAGGCCGACAAGGCCCTTCACGCCGCCACCCGCGAACAGCGGGCCGACAGGCTGGCCCTGGATGCGGCGGCCCTGTGCGAGTGGCCGCCCGTGGTGCAGACGGCGGCCATCCGCGGGGTGCTGGAGCGCCTCGGGGCGCCGCTACGTCAAGTCGGGGCCGATCGCATGGCCGAGTTGACCGACGCGCTGAAGGGCCTGCGCGGGGGCGTGGACTTGCCCGGCGGATTCCAGGCCAGGCGACAGGCCGTGCTGTTCGTGATCCAACGATCGTCTTGCGATGACCGAGTTGACGACGGTGTGAGGGGCGGGCCGGTCAAGTTGGCCGTGCCGGGGCGGACGCCTCTGCCCAGTGGTCGCGAGATCGTGTGCACTATCAGGGCCTACGACGCCGAGGCGTTCAGCCGGCACTGCGGCGGCCATCCGCCCGGCATTGAACTGCTCGACGCCGAGAGAGTCGGGGCTTCACTGCAGGCCGGCCCGCGAGTCGACGGGGAACGGTTCGGTCCGCTGGGCGCCGGCGGGCGACAGACCGTGGGCGACTTCCTGACGAACCTGAAGGTCCCGCCCCCTCAGCGCCGAAGCACCGTGTGCATTCGTGGCCCCGTTCCGGCTGGCCGATCGCGTGAAAGTCACCGGCGCCACCCGCCGCGTCCTTGAGATTCGGATAAGCGGGCCTGAATAAAAGTTTTCTGTATCCACTTGACCTCGCGTCCGTTAGGAGAGGATAATGTCCACTGAGACGGACCGGCGGGTAGGTGTGGACGTGGTTCCGCGCCCGTCGGAGCGGCCGGAGATGGCAGCCGGTCCTTTGTGCAGGGTCAGGTGACGTGTTGTATCATACCAAGAGTATTTGTATCTGGGGGCAAGCGTAACGCTTCCTGCGGATTAGTGCGCGTACCTGTGTTCCATGAGCAAATCCGACATGCCAGAAAAGGAGCCACCTGATGGCGAATGGGAAAGTGAAGTGGTTCAACGATTCCAAGGGCTTCGGATTCATCGAGTGCGATGACGGGTCAGACGACGTGTTCGTGCACTACAACGACATCCAGTCCGAAGGCTATAAGTCGTTGGCCGAGGGCGAGGCGGTCGAGTTTGAGGTCGTCGAAGGCAACAAGGGGCCGCGCGCCGCAAACGTCCGCAAACGGGTCTAGTGTGCCGTCAGCTTTGAATAGTCGGGTATAGTCGCTTGAGCTTGATGCGG
>CAZVEV010000140.1:0-14988 GCA_964625865.1 uncultured Planctomycetaceae bacterium
GAACAGACAATCCCTCCAAAGTGTTACCCTAAATCAGGCCCTTTTGAACCACGCCTTATTTCTCAACTGTAGTTTGTAAGGCTCATCCGGATAATGCGTAGGTCAACGCGGGCGCCGAACGCCTCTGCTTCAGCAGCGTGTTGGTATTCCAAGGCGACTGCCAGTACGTGGGGTGAGGTGCAACGGTCCCGTTAGGGACGACCGGCGATGGGGACCTGCGCATTATCCGGATGAGCGTCACAAACAAGTCACTGACAACCTACCACCACGTGACGACTGACCAACCTTGTGACCAACTTCTGGCAGACCTCGAGCCCTCCCGCCCCTTTGCCAAGCTCCGCCATGCGGACGTGGGGGTGCCGGGATCATTCGCAGTGTGCGTGACGTGCCGCCGGGCATGACGCTGTCGCCCACGGGCTGATAGATCCCGTACGTGCGCGGTATGAGTACGTCCTGGTGCCATGCTTCACGCCCGCCGACGCTGATCGTGCAGATGACTGCCGTTGCGCCGTCCAATACGGCACGCCTGTCGGCCGACGCGCTCAACGTCAGGTTGGATCCTCGTGCATCCAGCATCTTGCGGGCAAGTTTCTCCGCTACGTCAAGCGCCTCGTGATCAACGTCCACCAGCGCGATCTCGCCTTGCCACCCTTGCCGCAATGCGTCCGCCACCAGCCCCCGTGTGAACATGGCGCTACCTGCGCCGATCAGCGCCACTTTCTCGGTCATCGATCTATCCCTGCGCAGGAGGCCACGCGCTCTCAGTCGGCTACTCCTTCTCTTCCAGGATTTCTACCATTGCCCGGCCCATGGCCTCGCCGACGTTCATGTAGGTCTCAGCGTTTCCGCCGTAGTGACCGTTGGAACTGCCCCCCATGCTGACAGGGTTGGTGTACACGGTGGCGACGTTGCCCTTGAACTCCGGATACTTGCCGCTCTTGCCGTCAACCGCCAGTTGAGCCTCGAGTATCTTGCCCTCATTGCCGGCGGCGCCCTTCTTCGTCTGGCCGAGCGTGGCGCAGACGAACTTCGCCTTTGGGGCATTGAAGTCTTTGCGCAACGCCTTGATCAACTGGACGAGATTCGTCTCATACCGCTGGGCCCAGTAGGATCGGTAGCGATCCTTGTCACCCTGCCAGAAGAAGAAGCCGGCGACCTGGTATTCCTTGGCGCCGGGGTAGTACTTGTCGAGTTGCTTGAGGACTCGCTTGGCGGCGGCGACGTCGGCGTCATACTGCGTGCCGGCGTACCATCCCTTCGTCGGCGGCGGGGTCCCTTTTTCCCAAATGCCGAATTCCTTGTAGCCGGCGTGCACCATCGTCTTGCCTTTTTCCTCGAACTCGAATTGCTCGCTACCGGGCGGCAGCAGGTCGAAGCCGAGACAGCGATTGCCGATGCAACTCTTGAGAATCAATACCGGCGCATCGACGGCGTGCCCCAGGGTATGCCCGATGCCGATCTCCGGGCCGATGGTCCTGCCGGTAATCGTCATCCACTCGTTGTTGAATCCTCTGTTATTCATCACGCGGACGTTGCGGACGTCCTTGCGGACCGTCCATTGGCCGGCGTCATCCACAAGGTAGGGGTACTTCTTCCTGGTCTTGACCGCGTGGGTCAGCGTGCCGTTCTTGTCACCGGCGATCCTGCCGGCGCCAACCATGTTGGACTGGCCCATGAGGATGTACACCTGCACGGGCTTGGTCATATCGGCCGGCTTGCCGTCCGGATCCGGCAGGGCCTTCGGCGCCTCGGCGGCCAGGACAGCCAGATTGGACGATAGCAGGACGGTCAGTACCCGTGCTACTGTCTTGTACGTTGTTCTCATATCATCTACTCCTCTTTCAGGTAACAATCGGTTTGGCGAACTCTTACCGTCTACTGACAAGACATCCGGTCTTGCGGCTACCCCCCGTGCCGGCGGGCGGCTCTTCCGAGGGGGGCTCTGGCCGCGGTGCAGGGCTTCACTTGACCGGGCTCAGCGTGAAGTCCCTGATGGTCAATCCCTTGACCGGCTCGTTGCGCGAGAAACGAAGGACATTCCGGCCCTTGACCAGCGAGACCATGACCGGCTTGGTGGTGTCCCACATGCCGACGGTGAAAGGCAGGGCGATGTCGGTCGGCTCGGTGGCGCCGTTGGCCGCGACCAGAAGGTGCTGCTTCCAACTGGGCGTCACCACGCGCGCCGTAAGCGCGTACTTGCCGGCTGCCGGCGCCCGGAACGTGTACTCGAACTGCTCGGGCTTCCCCAGGCGGTTGTAGTGCAACTGCATCCCGCCCAGGTGGCTTCTCATGAATCTGATCTTCGTCGTGCTGTTCGTCGGTTTGCTGCAGGCCACCGCGGGAATCGTGATCACCCCGCCGGCGGCGACGACGACCGTCCGGTCCTCTTCGGTTACGGTTGCGGCTTTGACCTTCTCCTTCACCTTGGACTCATTCGCTTCGCCGATGTCCTCACCGACAGCGGCCAGCGTCTTTGCCTTGGCGTCCTCGATGATCTGGCGCTGCGTATAGAGCGCCACGGCGTGCCAGAAGGCGGGATCGCCGGAGAACAAACCGGAGGTCCGCTCCTCACCCAGGACGTCGCCGATCCACTGGGCACGCTTGACCCGCATGTACGGCTTGCCGACGGCCCGCGCCTGCGTGATTGCCAGGAAGTCGAGGTCCTTCATGCGTCCTGGTACCGAGCCTGCCCCCCAGCCTCCGCCCAGGCAGACGACCCAGCCGTCGGGTGTCCAGTGGGCCAGGGAGGCATGCCCGGGCTGGGGACGTGCAATCGTGGGAATGCCGAAGGCGCGCAGCATGAAGCGCCCGAAGAAGGCACGCCGGCCACAGACCCCGCCGTTCATCAGGATGTTCTGGAAGAACTGCAGCTCAGGCTTGTCGTACTTGTTGTCCTGCGACCCGTACCGGATATCGGTTCTGACCGACGCGACGTACCGCCAGCGATAGTCGGCCGTGCTGATGTGATCGGGCCGGTAGTTCCGGAGCATCTGGCGACCCCAAGCCAGAGTCCAGTCCGGCTCGTGGCCATTAACGACCATTCGATAGTCCCAGACGGTCAGGTCCTTGAAGCCGGGGTCCAGCTCGCCGGCGAGGAAGGCCTTCTCGTAGTGCAGGTAGCGATGGACCGGGCTGACGGTCGCGGGCGCATCGGTCCGAGCCTTGGGGTTGCGCTGCGCAATCGGTACGGCGTGCTCCAGGCTGATCGCCATCGCCAGCCGCTGCAGGACGCCGTCGGCGGCTTTCGTGCTCGCCTCCTGGATGTCGGTGTAGATCTTCAGCGCCTGACCGTACCTGCCACCTTTGGCGCCGTCTGCCATGACCATCTGCAGCATCAGGTCAGCGTCGGCGAGCAGTCGTTCGACCAACTGCTCGCAGGCCTTGTCCTGCTGGGCGAATTCGGCCAGCCTGCGCGGCGTGCCCTCGGACAGGATGATGTATCTCGCCAGCCGGGCATCCAACGTGTCGCTGGAAAGAAACGGCGCCACCTCCGCCAAGAGAGGACCCGCCGCATCCATTCTCTTCGACAACGTCTCGGCAAACGCCTTGATCTTGGAGCGGTCAGGCCCTGGCCCCGCCTCGGGCGCGTGGGCTTTCAGGAACAGGAAGACGGCTTGCACTGTCTTGTCGATCGCCGGTGCGGGTTTCGCGGACTTCGCCTTCGGCTCCGCCCGCACGCCGGCGGCGCCCGCATCGGCCGCGCCGCCTTTCCGCACAGCAGCATGGGAGCCAACACCGGGCAGTTTCGGCTTCTGACGCTCGGTCTCGGCTTCAAGGAGTGCGCGGGCTTGGGCTCGCTCCTTGGCCAGCGGCGCGGACTTGACGAGCTGCGCCCGCAGCTCCGCAAGCATGCCGGTATAGCGATCCAGGAGCTTCCGGCCGACCTTGGTGAGCAGCGTTTGCGACGGCGCCGCTTTCCTGACGATCTTTCCGGTCACCACGACCGCGCCCCACTTGCCGTCCGAAGGGAATGTGAATTCCTGCCCGGCCTTGGTGTCGGTCTGGTAGATCGTCCACGTCTGCTTTCGGCCGTCGTGTGAAGCGTCCATCCATCCGGCCGTCTTCCACTGCCCGCCTACCTTCATCCTGAAGAAGGTCTTGGGCCCGTCAACGCAGAGATACAATCGCCCGCCGGTCTTCACCTCGCAGACGACGTCGGCGGCTTGTCCGTACTGATGCGAGATGTACTTCAGCCCTCGGAGAAACTCGGGCACCTGGGTAAAGACGTCGTCGCAATTGGAGTTGATGCGGGCATTGTCCGCCATCGTACCGACGGTCAGCATACCGCTGCTCTGGGCGGTAACTTCCGCCGTAGAGGCCGCGGCCCGCTGGACCGATCGCCCCGAAAGGGCGAAACACAACACCACCGCCGCCAGAAGAAGAGGCGCTGACTTCACACCACGCGCACGTCGATACATCCTGCACTCCAAGCCGATATCGATGCTGCTCGATTGTCCTACCATCCACTATTCAACCGCACATGTCGGCCGATAGGCCGCTGTCCCTCCCGAAAACTCCGTCCGCCTTTCGGGCAAAGGACTTGCTGCCCTCGCCGAGACACCCGCTGACAAGTTCTGTCTCAGCAGCAACTCAGGGAGACAGCCGGATTGGCGATCCGATAGTCGGACTGGAAGGCGACCCGACTGACCAACTACTGACCCACTCGGGCCAAAATGGACGTTTTCAAGAACGGAAAAAGAGAAGGCCGGAAGCGTAACTGTCTCACGCTTCCGGCCTTTCTCGCACGAGGCCGACGGGATTCTGCGGTGCAGGCGCCTTCGGCGTCGAAGCCCGCAGGGTGTCCCCGCCTTCGGCGGGTCCACGCGTGTTCGACTCCCGTCGGCGCAATGGAAAACGCCCACCGTTTCAGGCAGGCGTTTATCGCACGAGGCCGACGGGATTCGAACCCGCAACCACCGGATCGACAGTCCAATCGTCTGTCTGTAACATGTGGAATAGCAAGCAATTACAACGGCGTTTTTGGGCAAAATCGAGACTTACAAGTGAATAGCAAGTCACAAACAAGTCACTGACAACCTACCACCACGTGACGACTGACCAACTTTGTGACCAACTCCGTGTAAGCCGAGATCTGCGTCTTCAAGCCGAGCCCTGGATTGCCATGCCCTGGAGAAGGGCGGGGACGGTGCTCTTGCGACAATCGGATGAATGACCCGGCGGCCCGGACCCGGCCTTCACTCGCCGAGCATCCGGGCCGCCGGGCCCGCCCCACCACAGCCCGGCCGTCCGCGCTCTCTCTTATCTATCAGCCGCCGCCACGACTGTCAGGACACTCTTGGCCAGTCCGCCAGCCGGTCGTACGCATCACCGGCGACACTCCCCAGTCAGGCAATGCCTCAAGGGCACTGAGCACCTCCGATGTCCGAAGAGTGCTCTGGAGATGTCCCGCAAGATGGCCAAGATGCCCACGTGCAGATTCTGGCCATCTTGACCACCTTGAGGCTGAAGGCACTGCCAGCTCCCCCCTGCTTTGACGGGGCACATAGGGCACATAGGGCACGTTGAATGGCCGCGGCCGTCCGGTTCTGTGCCCTGCGGCAGTCCGCTCAGGGGCACGTGGGGCACGTTGAATTGCCGCCATAACCGGATTTCGAGAGTCGCCCCCTACCGATAGCGCACCCCGAGTATCACACAGCCATACGTCTATGAAGTACCCTACGTGCCCCATGTACCCTGACCGCAGTTCGCCCGAGGGCACACAGGGCACATGGGGCACGTTGAATGGCTGAACCGGCCAGCGCATCGCTGACCGGGCCGCCGGTGCTTTCTGAAGCACCGACGACCCGGCATCACATCGAGCGTCTTGTCCCGAGTGTCCTATGCGGCAAGGACCTTTCCGCTGCCGCATCGGACAGACCCGGGCGCTATTTCAACTCTACAGTTCGGCGGTGACCCGGTGGCATCGTGTTTCAGAGCCAGCCGCACATTGTTGGCCAATACTCCCCGCCGATCTTCATGGCGGCGTGAACGGGGCCCCGCGCTGGGGCGTCCAGTTTCCTGAGGATATAGCTCGCCAGCGTCCTCAGACGGTGGCACCAGCCATGGTCTGGGGCAAGCGCGAGGAAATCTCCTGAACTCTCGAACGCTTCGGCGCATCTCATCATCATCTGGAACATCCCTCCTCCGGCACGGCGCACTTCTGGGCGGGCCGTGTACACTGCGAGGAGGGCCGTCAAATCATGTATCGCAAATCTCCAGTCGCCCTTTGCATCGTAGGCCATGCCCCGCATGGCGAGCGCTCGCTCGTCATCGGGATTCTTCTTGAGGACCTCCGTGGTCCGTGCAATGGTTTCATCTATTCCTTTATGCTCTACTGTTATCATAAGTACGTTCTTTTTGCCTTCTGGGACAATCACTTCAGTGGCCCCATACGGCTCCGGCCGGAAGCCGGTGTTTGAGTTAGAGACCGCTTGGTTCGTTCCAGGCGGCCGGCCAACCGCAGCAACATGCTGGACTGGCTGCCGGTCTCATCTACCCGGCGGCAGTATTGGCCACATTCAAGACATTGGCACATTTGCCGACAATCACGACCATTGTCCAGTGCCGCGGAGGAGCGTGCCTGGATGGCCCACGGACCCCCGGCGGACTGGCCGGGCCACCGGCGCCACACGGCACCGGCGGCCCGACCGTGACTGAACATGCCATGGACCACCTAGAGGATCAGCTCGATGATCTCCTCGGCCAGGTGCTCTTCCTTGGCCGCAGGAGCCGGAACTTCGATGCCCAGATCCAGCCCGTAGGTCTGCTGTATCCTCAGAAACACCTCGACCGGAGCAGGTCGATAGACCCTGCTTCCGTTGGTCTTCTCGGTCCTCAGGCCGTATCTCGCCAGGCGCGAGCTGACCCATCTGGCAGAGCGACCCGAGAACAACATCGGCGCTTGCTTGCAGGCGGCCTCCAGCATCTCGCCAGCAGTGACCGTCACATTCCGAACGGCAAGGTCGGCCGCTGTCCGAAGCAGGACTTCGTCTTCGCTGAGACTGCGGTCAGCGGCTTGAGCCTCTTTCAATCGCCTGGCCATCTGCTCCATGGTGGCTCGAAGGCCCTTGGCACCGTGATCCTCCAACCAACCGGCCAGTGAGAGGACGGGTTGCCACACGTCCCGTTGACGACCGGTAAGCCAATCGCCGACCGGCTGACTCGCCAAATCGAGGAAGACCGCGCCATGGCTAACGGCCATGGAGTAGAGACGGTTTCGAAGGGACACCCACGCCTCAGAATCACTGGCTATGCACCGTTGGACCTGGGGTGCATTACTCGGGGCCCTCGTCATTTCCACCGGAATGCACCTGCTCAGCAGCGGCCTGGGGATGTCCCCGATGCAGGCGATGACCTTGGGGCCATAAACCCGGTAACGTCCCGCTACCCGAGTCACCTGCTCGCCTCTCCGATATCCGGCCAAGAGGATCGACAGCAACTGCCCGGTATTCTGGGCGCCATCATTGAGGTGCTCGGCCTCATCCAAAAGCACGGTCCCGCAGCGGCTGTTCAGCCAGTGAAACAGCGTCGCCGCCGTGGTGTTGCTCGAAGAAATCGGCCGCCAGGCGACCTGCTTGAACACGTCGAGACTCTGCGACTTCCCCGTCCCATACGGGCCGGTCAGGTAGAGATAGGGGAATGCCGGAAACGCCTCATATACGTAGCTGAGCATGCTCCAGAGGGCAAACAGCGAGAGCTCCTCCCGCCGCCGCTCCTCGGGCACGTAGATGTACCGGCCCATCCGCTCGGAGAGATCCATGAACAACTGGACCATATCCGGGGCCTTCGCTCCCTTCATCCAAGCCTGACGGGATCCTGCCGTCCAGGTTTCTCCGGGAAGGTCGTATTCATTGCTTGGCGGCGTTGATAGCAGCAGCTTCACACCGCCCAGTTCCATGAAGGGGGCCTGCACCCTGCACTCGCGACAGCCATCGGGATACTGGACGTAGACCATGTGTCTGGCATGAATCCCTTTCTTGCGGTTCATGTACGGGATGGAAACGGTAACCATCGACAATTCGGGCAGGATGGCCAACGCAGGCCTTACGAACACGGCGTCCGTGATCTCGCCCGCGGGGCATCGCCCCGGCTTCCTTCCTCCTCTCGTCGCGGGACTTGACGCAGGGGCGGTCGCCTTGGACCCATCACGGCCCTCGGCGGGCTGCCCTGTCTTCTCGACCCAGATCGTGGACGTCCCACCGCTGCGCCCGGCTGGAGACGGCCCGACGTCGTCTCCACCAGTCACCTCCTCACCAGGCGGCGTGTCACCCAACGGCCCTTGTGCCGGGCCGCGGGCAGACTCATTCCGGATCCCGCTCGCGTCAGGGGATTCATCGGTTGACCCGTCAACCGAACCATCGCCCGATGCATCGAGACGCCTTTTGGCGAGAACTCGCTTAACGTGTTCATCATCGCGGCGATTCGCCATTGCCACGGATTCCTGTTCGTTTTCGATGGCATCAAGTTCCGCGTCGCTCGGTTCCTCGATCCAGTCGGTATTCGACCGATCGCGTATGCGTGCGTCGCGGCGAACGGACTGAACTACTCCAACATCGCTTCCAGCTTCGTCATAGATGTCAATTGATGTGGGGCCAAGCCCCGATTCAATTTCCATTTTATTTCGTCTCCAGGGTTGGGGTGTTTCTGATATGGGCCCGAGGCCACGCATGACGCTTGGCCCCGGCCGCCCGCTATGATCCAACAGTGGGGACATTCTCTGCGGCCTGTCCACGCGTTCGCGGGGGTCCAGCCGCCATCGTTCATCATTTGGGGACAATGGTCGATCCTGTGATACGGTTTCTCCTTCTTCGCTGCGCGCCGAAGCCGGCGCGCCGACCACATCTGAAGTGGTCAAGGTCACATGGCAGACAATAGCAGCAGATGCCGTTAGATAGCAGAGGGACGCCGCGAGTATACCGCGGCACGCCTCAGAGCAAGGACTCTGGTCTTCCGCAGACCACCAGGGGCGGTCCTTGCGGAAGAACATCGGCGTGATGTGTTCGCTCAACGTCCCATTAGGGCGCATCAGGTGGCCAACGGTTGAATACCCCGCCTGAAGCATTCGAAGCCCGTCACCTGCGTCCTTCCCATACGCCCATACGATGGCTCGCCTCTCCACATGCCACGAGGCCGGTCGTTGGCGCCGGCAGTGCTGACCACGGATGAGTCGGGGCGCTTTGACGAACGCTCGCAAGAGGCCCCCCGGGGCACGGGCCACTTGGAGTGACCCGTGCCCGGGGTGCTCGTGCCTACCTAGCAGAAGAAATACTCCGACGAGAGAACCTGCGTGATGTCGAGATCGCCAGGCTTCGGGGGCGCCGGGAGATCGACACCGTCCGGTGCCTGCGCCTGCCACTGCTCGAACAGGTGCCCCGAGAGGGGCTGCAAGTACATCCCGACAAACTGCTCGCGCAGGACCCGTCCCATCGTGGTCGCGTCGCATGCATGCGTAGCATAGGAATCGTGGATAGCCCCGAAACTCCCTATTCCCTCCCTAACACACGCGTTGATCGTCAGCGCAAGATGAGCCGCATCAAGGCTTTGCACCAAGCACGGCGTCGCACTCCTGCACTGTTTGGGGACATCGAACTCGTGACTGCTCTTCTCCCTCCGGAAGTTGATCGAGGGACCGCGACGTCCATCCCTTCCACCGTAAAGCCGGATCCTGTCGGTCACGGTCTCCAAGTAGGCCATCCTGACACGCATTCCGGACGGGGTCATCCAGTTCAGCGGCATGCCCGCACGGGCAAGCACGCCCGCGACATCGGAAAGCCACCCCATGAAGTTGGTCGCTGCCGAAAGGGCGCTATGGCTCCCACGGATCCGTTCGATTGTGGTGACCAGATAGCCCACATGCGCAGAGAGGTTATCGCCGCACGCTTCCAAGATTGACGGATGCCTCCAGAGATACTGCCCAAGGCCGCTTGTCGTCATGCCATAGGCATAGGCCATGACGGGCTTCTTGACTATGGATCGGCCGACCAGGTGCTCGTCTCGCATCAACGCGCGGGCATGCACATTTCCGTTGTCGGCGTCCTGCTTCACAGCTCTTTCCAGGTCCGCCGCAATGATCTCGTAGATGTCGCAGGGCCTGCCGTCAGTGGAACGGATGACTGCCACGACTTCCGCCAACGTGGGATCAAGGGTCAAGGCCGCCAAGTGCTGGAGACCATTACACAGCCCATCCATCCCCACCGGGAGGTGGGAGACGAACCACTTGCCGTAGCGATGAAGTTGAGCCCATTCGTGACACGCGGCGAGGAACTGCCACGGATCCTCGGCCCCGGTCCAAAAATCAGCATGCGAGAGGGGATTGCCAACCAGCTTGTTGATCTGCCGGGCATGGTCAGAGACCCACTTGACCTGATTCTGAACGGTAGAGTGCCCGACTTCGTGGCCGTAGCACCCGGCGATCTGGCGCATCAACCAGACCTCGCCATCCGGGCCGACCGGCTTTCCCTCCGCGAAGAGCAGCGCGGCTCGCATCGGATCAGGCCCCTGGGGATGAAGGTCCTGCGGGCGACAGTAGACCCGGCCGCGCGAATCGACAGAGCAAGGGAACCAGATTCGGTGAGACATCTCAACGTCCGCGATGGCACGGAGCAACGCCCGCGTTATCTTGCGCCGACCGTTTGCCTCGTTGGCGGCAGACAGTGCCTGTGAACGTCTTCCCTGCTCCCGGGGTGACAAGGCCTCCCAGTCCTTCTTCTTCATGTACGCCGGCACTGGGGCCCTCTCGGCCGGGCCAAGCCGCAGCCGCTCCCTCAGGCCACTCGCCACGGCCCTGCGCTCTACCTTGGCAATGTACGGATTGATGCGCCACGCCGTAGCCTGCACAGCGTTGACCGCCTCGAGGTGAACGTCTCCAACGGGATTGTCAACGCGAAGTCCGCAGGTATGCCTCCTGTACGATCGTGATAGGATGAGCGGGATCTCCAACTCGCGATATCCCCCGGAATAGGTTCCGGTGTCCCGCTGCCAACGCCAGTCCCGGGGCGAGCAGTCCATCGGCCGTAAGTACGGACGCTCCAATTCCAGCTTCTCGTGCGACTGGCTGAGAGTGTCTTGCGCCGGCCGCGTAAGGACGATGTGACGCTCGGTCCCGGTCTTGCCGCTGTCCCCCAAACGCACGGTAACCAAGGTGCGTTCCGACGTGAAGGGCTCGAAAACATCCGGACAAGCAGAGACGAGCTGACATAGGAGTGTCCCTCCAGCCCAGGTGCGATGTGCCAACTGATCAGGGCCGCTGTCCATCTTGGGTCTGGTCAGCACCGCGATCGCCTCGGTCAGACGCTGGAGGCGGTCCATGAACCGTTCTACAGCGCGCGCCCTGGCCCGTTCCCTGCCAGGGGTATCTCCGTCGTATCGCTCCGCTACTCTCTTCTCCCAACACGCTCGCACTTCCCCGGCGATATCTCTGCGACACGATCGGCCCTTCTTTGGTTCTCCCTTTGCATGTTTGCGATGGGGGTCGACATCAAGACGATACTCGCAGATGATCCGCCTCATCACCTCTACGGAGACCTCGCGTATGGGCCTGGAGATTACCTGGTATGGATCGGCCGAAAGACAATCCCCTTCGGCTCTCCCAGCCCTGGGACGATATGCAAAAACCGGCCTGGCAACGGCGTACGCCATTCGCTTGGGATCTATCAACAGAACGTAAAGCCAGTGGTTGACCGCCTTCCCGTCCAGGATCCTCTTGATAGCCGTCTTCTGCAGTTCCTCAACAACAGGCACGTAAGCTTCCAGGATCTCCCTGAGGAGTGTTCTGCCAGGATTGGTCTGGTCTCCTCGACCTTGCTTTACCGCCTTGCAGGTTGCCTCCCGGTAGCGATCTCTGCCTTGGGCCAGCATGTCGGTCTCACGGTGTCTCTGGCGAACATGACGAGGGAGAGCCTCATTTGCTCCCTTCTCTTGGGCACATGCAGCGCGGCGCGCCGTCTTCTCCTGGCGTGTGTCTTGGCGTATCCCGCTCTTGCGCCGCGGTGGGCTCGAAGCTTGCTTCGAGTGTGGAGTAGCGGGGCTTTCGGGGGCGTCTTGGCTGCCTGCATCGCCCCTGGAGCTGTGGTGGTGGACGTCGATGCGGTCCGCATCGCTGTCGGACGGGGTGTCAACAACCGGGGCAACGGCCGGCTCTTCTTGGACGACCCGCAACTCGACAACGGAGGTCGCAGTACCCCCGGAATCATTCTCCTTCTGGCAGACAGCGACATTGGAGTCCGTCTTTGACGAACTTGGATCTAATAGTGAGTTCTCTATAAAGTACATTGTCAATGTCCCATAATGGCGATGCATGCGCATACACCTCAGGTACGAATGGATTGTCGCGTTGTAGCCTCGGTGGCTACAATAAGCACGACCGTCACACTGTCGTACAAGCCGTGTGACGAACATACTCTCCCATTCTTCGCATTCTTTGCGGCAGTTGTCGTGGGTCTAGAGCTTAGACTCCAGAAGACGTAACTGCTCGCCATTACGGACATTAGTAGCTTGTTCTGGCTAGTTCCGCTTTTCTCCTTCTTGCTATATCCGGCCAGATTAGTCTCGGCGGCTGACCGCCGAGGGCCGGTTTGCTCGGCGGGAGCCAACTCGCTAGGCGGCAATACGCGTGCTAGAGCCGACTATGCTAGTGTTTTCAAGAGGTTATGGTACTCCTGGTGGCATGATAAGGCGTCCACGTCCTGCACATTCGGCAGCGCCCGGGTATCCACCGTGACAGGATGGCAGTCCATCAGGCAGGGCACCTGGGAAAGCGGCTCGAGAGACGTACCGCCTTCGCCTATCCGTGCCCTATATGCGACATCGGGCCGGATCAGCAGACTATGGCCCGGCGTTTCTGGTGGCGAAACACCTAACCACAGAGTGCGGGCGCTCAACGGCGAGAGCCATGGCGAATCACAACTCGCCGTGCTCGGGTCATGATCCCGGCGACCATGAGACAGAACAGGAGTGGTCTGGGGCATCTGACGCCAGCTTGTGGCGAGAGCTCACTCAACCGCTTCCGTAGAGATCCGCCGCCTCGGACAGCTCGGCTGCGATCTCCCTGGCCAGCTTCTTCGGCTTGAGGACCACCGCACACGGGCCGAACCCGAGCAGCCAGCGCTTGAACTCGACGGTGCTGCTCAGGGCGAAGTCCACTTCCAGGACATCACCGCGGTCCTTCACGATCGTCTGGCTCTGGTGCCACCGGTGTTCCCGGACGTTCGTGGCGGCCCAGTCGGTGAAACGGGCCCGGACCCTCTGGACCTTGCCGGGGCCGAACTCGAAGACAAAGGCCCTGTGGCGGTGGAACGGCGAGATGACGCTGTAAATCTTCATCGAGCGCGGCGTCGAGGAGGACGCATCGGGCAGCGGGCCCGGAACATCCAGGCCGTGCTGCTGAAATCGGTCCCGGTTGCCGACCCGACTGACCAACTTCTGACCAACTCGGGCCCCAAACGGAACTTCCCAGGAAGAAAGGCCCAAAACAAGAAAGGCAAAAGCCCTTGAATAGAAAGGGCTTAAGAAATCACGCGCGGCAGGATTCGAACCTGCAACCTCCGGTTCCGTAGGTCACAGGTGCCACTGTAAATGACACAAAGATAAGGGTTTATGAGGCCATTTTGGCGAGAAATAGAGACTTGTGAGTGAATGGCAGGCCACAGAGACATCACTGACAACCCATCATCACGTGAACTGATAGGAAATTTGATTCCGCGTGACGGTGCGTCGGTGGCCCCTTCGACAGGGCTCAGGACAAGCCGGGGGTGAGGGGTTTATTTGTTTCAAAATACGGTCCTTAAATGGAACTCCTACCGTCTCCGTCGCCTCCAGCCCAGCGGGCCGAGCAGCCCGAGGGCGGCGAAGACCAGCGACGAGGGTTCGGGTACGATCTGCATGCCATTGCCAAATCCGTCGAGAACCACATACGCATCGACGCCCGCTGTGCCGCCGCTGGTCCCAATCGTGCTCCCTGCGCCCAACTCGGCGGCCGTCTTGTAGGCCCACAGATCACCGCCCGCAGTTGCGGACGAGGTGGCGCCAAACGCTGCCAACACGGAATCAATGCTGGAGTCATCGAGCGCCACGCCGGAGTAACGGCCCAGGGCGTGGACCAGAGCCATCTCTTCGTTCGTTGCTAATTTGCTCCACACAGCCGCGTCATCGATCTGACCGTCGAAAAATGGCGACGACCCATTATACTCGGCTCCGATTCTTACAGTGTTGCCGGAGCCAGTATTGATGGCCGTGGCACTTGCGCCATGCGACTGCAGAATCCCGTCGACCCAAAGCTGCGCATCGCCGGCGGTACTGGACGCCGCTACGCCGATGGCGATGTGATGCCAGGTCTCATCGGTCACATCGGGGCCACCTTGAACGCTGCCGCTGCTCACTATCAGACGCAACTGATCCGGATTGTCGTCCACCCACATGTCCCACCGCGCACCGTTTGAGTTCGAACCCCACCCGATCACGCCCATGTTGCCGGTACTCGCCAAGTTCGACTTGATCCAGGCCGCGGACGTCCGCGCGGACGTGCCCGTGACACCAGTCCAACCGGTGATGTTGACGTAGTCATCCGTGCCATCCAGATCCACCGACTTTCCACTGCTCAATGGCGTGAGGGCGGAGTATCCCGGACCGCCAACGGCTGTTCCGTCGCGGTCGTTGGCCGTTGTGTCAAGCAGGTCGTCATCGAAGTTCCAATACGCCTCGAGACCGGTAACCACCGCAGCGTGCGATGGGCCGACCGCCAAGGCACCGAGAACCAGCAGCCCCAGAAACAGTTGTGAAATCCAAATACCCGCAGGAACTCGATTGATGATAAGTTTCATGATGCAGATTTCCTTTCTGGGAGAGAATTAAAGGGGACGGGAGTCAACTGATAGGAAATTTGATTCCGCGTGACGGTGCGCCGGTGGGTTGGGGGTGAGGGGTTTGGGGAGAGGCCGGAGCGTTCGGCGCTCGCGTGATCCTCTGTGCCCGTGGCTCTCAGCACCTGATCCA
>CAZVEV010000141.1:0-14961 GCA_964625865.1 uncultured Planctomycetaceae bacterium
GCACGGACGGTGGGGGGGACGGCGGATGGACACGACGTGGTTGCTCCGATGAGCTCCGCAGCCCACGGCAGCCATGCTCCGGAGGAACGCGGCAAGATGCCGCGTCTACGCGCCGCGGGTCGCACGCTGGATGTCGATGATCCAGGGCGCGGTGTCGGTCAGGTAGGCGGTCAGGTACTTGGTGCGGGTGAAGTAGTACCACGCGCAGCCGCCCTGGAAGATGATCGCCGCGGCGATGAGGCTGCCATAAACCGATACGGTAACCATCCTCTCGAGTTCGGCGATGCCGAACCGCGTCTCGAGCTCGGGATGTCCCGCGAAGGACGACGGCCCGGTCAGGCCGAAGTAGATCTTCCACAGGGCGTAGCCGATCAGCAGGGCCATGAAGCCCAACTGATTCCAGGCCAGCACGCGCGGGGCGCTGAGGTCCATCTTCCTGAGCAGGTTCCGTCCGCGAAGCTCGTTATACGCTACCGCCGCCAGCGCCAGTCCCATCACCATCGACAGCAGGCTGACGATCCCGCCAATCAGCGCCAACGCCGCAAAGACCGCCGTGCACGCGCCGTTGAATGACGCGATCTTCGCGGCGCGGAGGACCTTCTTCTGCTGGAGGTTCGCTTGCGTGAGCTTGCGGAGTTGCTGCGTCGACAGCGGCCCCGATGCGCCATGGGACGACGGCGCGGACCATCCGCTCAGGTCGGGCGGTGCGTCGAGATCGCTTCGCAGGCCTGTGGGCATACTGACGCTATCGGCTTGGTGGGGGCGTGACTTGTGAACTGAGCGGAATATCTTCAGTAGGGCGTGCAACTGGGTTGCACGCGGGTCGGACAGGCTAGTGGTTCCGCGTGAAACGAGTCGTACGCCCCGCAGTCATACTCGGAATAGTCGGAAACCGTCGTAGACGCCCGGCTGAACCCCCTGGCCGCGTTTTGACGCGACGGTGGGGGGTAGGGTCGTTTTTTCCGGCCAAGTGCGGCCACGGGGCGGCTGGACGCCTTGGCCGGGGTGCTACGGGGGAGATCTCCGCTCCGACGCCAGAGGGTAGGGCGTGCAACGTGCTTGCACGCGGAACGAACACTCGACCCATTTCGCGTGCAAGCGAGTTGCACGCCCTACGAGTTGAAGTGACCAGGCCGAAGGACTCGCCCGCGCGAGGCGTCTCTTGCCCGCCAGGCAGACGGGCGGTATCGTAGGCGCCCATGACGGATTCATACGACACAGCGGCGCCCCGTCGTCCGATCGGGGTGTTCGATTCGGGCCTGGGCGGGCTGACGGTGGTTCGCGAGTTGCGCCGGGCCATGGGCGGCGAGGACATCGTGTATCTTGGCGACTCGGCCCGCGTGCCGTACGGCATCAAGTCGCTGGCGACGGTTCGGCGATTTGCGCGGGAGGATGCGGCCTTCCTCTTGCGTCACGATCCGAAGCTGATCGTCGTCGCGTGCAACACCGCGTCGGCGGCGGCGGTGGGGCCGTTGCGCCAGTCGCTGCCGGTGGGGGTCGTCGACGTGATAGGCCCGGGCGCCGGGGCGGCGGTGGCGGCGACCGGTGGGGCGGTGGGCGTTATCGGCACGGAGGCGACGATTACCTCCGGCGCCTACCAGCGGGCGCTGCGAGACCTCGACTCCGACCGCGAGGTCCGCGCCGTCGCCTGTCCCCTGCTGGTGCCCATCGTGGAGGAGGGACGCCCCGAGGACGACCCTATCGTCCTGCACGTGTTGTGCGACTACCTGCGCGACCTGCAGCGGTTGCGCCCCGGAGCGCTGATCCTGGGCTGCACGCATTATCCCCTGCTGGCCGGGGCGATCGGCAAGCTGATGGGGCCGGCCACCACGCTGGTCAACTCCGGCCTGGCCGCCGCCCTTGAAGTCAGCAGGCGCCTGTGCGACACTGGTCAGGCCGAGCCGGGCCGGACCGGCGGGCGATTGACATGCTACACCACGGGCGATCCGGAGCGATTCGCCCGTCTCGGGCAGCGGTTCATGGGCGAGCCACTGGCGCGGGTCAGGCAGGTGGGCACGGACGAGCTTGCTGACGATGCTCACGAGGCGACGGAGCAGTAATGAAACGATATGCAACGAAGGTCCTGTGGGTGGTGGCGAGTTGTGCCTGCGCGGTCGTGAGCGGCTGCGGGCATCCGAACCTGTGGGACTGGGCCAAGGACTACGTCGGCGAGAGGCCCAAGGCGCTTTCGGACCGGGCCTTCCTGCACACCAGCGCCGATCAGCGCCGCGAGGGGATCGTCGAGATGTCCCACCGGTGGTGGGGGATGGACGAGACGCCCGTGAGGGGCTACGCCCTGATCGCCGGCGCGTCGAACGAGTCGCCTACCGTGCGGTGTGTGGCCCTGCGGGCGCTGGCCCGGGCGGGGGACGACGCGGTTCCCTACGCCGACCAGATTGTCGCGGCGTTGTCGGCAAGGTCGGCCCACGTGCGGTGGGACGCGGCGCTGGCGCTGGACAGCGTGGTGACCGACAAGGCGCTGGTGGCATTGGCGTCCCGAACGGGGTGGGACCCCGAGCGGCGCAGGGGCGACCCGTCGCCCGACGTACGGCTGGCGTGTGCGCGTGCGTTGCGGCGGCATCGGCGGACGGA
Organism: uncultured Planctomycetaceae bacterium; assembly: GCA_964625865.1. GTDB lineage: Bacteria > Planctomycetota > Phycisphaerae > SM23-33 > SM23-33 > CAZVEV01. Next base: position 2,593 of record CAZVEV010000141.1, read on the forward strand.
CGTGGTGGCCGTGCTGGCGACGACGCTGGACCGGGACCGGGACTACGCCGTTCGTCGGGAGGCCCACGCCTCGCTCGTGCACCTGGTGGGGGTCGACCGTGGGTGGAACGAGTCCGACTGGCAGGCGGATACTGAGACGTTGCCGCCCCTGCCTCCGCGCAGGTCCTGGTGGAACGTGCTGGGGTTTGATGAGGGCGGCGACGCCGGCGGAGGCGGTTCGGGCGACTCCTGACGGTCCGGACGGAGAAACGATATGCTCGCGTTGACATGTGAGGGCGAACTCCGGTTGAGGGATGACTATCCTGACGTCTGCCCCGCCGAGGGCGAGGTCGTGCTTGCCGTCCGCCTCGCGGGGGTCTGCAGCACGGACATCGAGATCGTCAAAGGCTACATGGGTTTTGCCGGCGTGCTGGGGCACGAGATGGTGGGCCTGGTGCAGACCGGGCCGGACCGCTGGGTCGGCAAGCGCGTGGTGGCGGAGATCAACTGTCCGTGCGGCCGTTGCGAATTATGCGATCGGGGGCTGTCGAACCACTGTCGCCGGCGAACCGTGCTGGGTATCTCCGGGCGCGACGGCGTGTTCGCCGAGCGGACCGCCGTGCCCGAAGCGAATCTCCACGAAGTCCCGGACGCCCTGAGCGATGACCAGGCTGTCTTCACCGAACCGTTGGCCGCCGCGATCCAGGTGACCAGGCAGGTCGAGCTGGGGGCGGCCCAGGACGTGATCGTCCTGGGCGGTGGGCGGCTGGGCCAACTTGTCGCGCGTGTGCTGGCTGCGAAGACATGTGACCCCCTGCTCGTCGACGCGCATGGGGATAAGCTTGAGCTGGCCGACCGGGCCGGCATACGGACGGCCTTGCTGGCCGACTACGCCCCGGCCGGGCGGGCCGACGTGGTTGTCGACGCCACGGGCTGCGCGGACGGGTTTGACCTGGCGATGCGAGCGGTCAGGCCGCGAGGAACCCTCGTGCTCAAGAGCACGTTTGCGGCGGATGCGGGAATGAATCTCGCACCGCTGGTGATTAACGAGATAACGGTTGTGGGGTCGCGCTGCGGCCCGTTTGACGAGGCGCTGGCGATGCTGGCCGGCGGGGCCGTCGACGTGACGGACCTCATCACCGCCCGCTTTCCCCTTCGTCAGGCCGACGAGGCCCTCGCCGCGGCTAGACGCCCCGACAGTATCAAGGTGTTGATCGATTGTGACACACAGTAACGGTGGATTCTGCTTTGTCGACGGCCCGGACGGATGGACGATCGGGCGCTTCGACGTGCTGGCTGACTTGGAGTCAGTGGTCCATGCGGTGACGACGCGCCGCGGGCCCGCGCTGTCGGCGGAGGTCGGCCCCGATGACCCGGCCGCCGACGAGATTGCGCGCGGGTTGGGGCTGGACGGTGTGGCCTATTGCGAGCAGGTCCACGGTGATCGGATCCTGCCCGCTATGTCGGCGGGTCTGGCGGGGCAGGGCGACGCGCTGGTGACCAACGACGTGTCGCTGGGCCTGCTGGGGCGGAGCGCCGACTGTCCGTTGATCCTGCTGGCCGACCCGGTCAGCGGGGCGGTGGGGATGGCCCACGCGTCGTGGCGCGGAACGGTCGCGCGGATCGCCGAGAAGCTCGTCGCGGCGATGGCTGTGCATTACCGGATGGACCTGCCCAAGGCGGTCGCCTGCATTTGCCCGTCGGCCGGTCCGTGCTGCTACGAGGTCGGGCCTGACGTGCGACAGGCCGCGGAGGCCGGCATGGGCAGCCCCGCCGCGCGCTTCTTCCCCCGGCGAGACGGGAAGATGTTCTTCGACATGTGGGCAGCCAACGCCCACCAACTCGTCCGCGCCGGTCTGTCGCCCGCCAACGTCCACGTCGCCGGGGTCTGCACGATCTGCGGCAGCGATCTGCTGCCGAGTTATCGCGTCAAGGGCGCGGGCGCCGGGCGTTTCGCCGCTGTCGTCGCTCACCTGTGAGGGAACCGTTCGCGGTCTCTCCCACCGCCTGGACGGGGAGAGCGTCGATCTGACGATCGACGGCTAAACGATGCGTGCGAATACATTCCGCGGACTGCACAGTACTCCCGCAACGGCTTGCCTCTTGGCGTGACGGCGCGGATCGCTTCCCCGCCGTTCATCACGCGCTGGTCCGGACGTCGGGCGCCTACTCCCCGCCGACGCACACCACCTTGCCGTCAATCGTCGTCAGGAACAGTCTCCCGCCCGCCGCGGACATGCCGTCGAACACCGGAACGCTGTCGAGTGTGCACTCGGCAAGTTTCTGCCCGTCTTCGAGCGATACCGCGCGGAGCAGGCCCCCACGCTTGCCTTGCCACGCCGCGTTCTGGGCTGCCAACTGCTTGTTGATCGCATCGTCGGCGCCGGGCAGGTAGCCGAGCATCTTGGTCTCGTCGGCCAGGTCCGGCGGGCCGGCGATGAACAGGCGGTCCTTGCTCAGGACCATCGCGCTGACGAGCATCCCGGGCGTCTGGACCTTCCAATGCTGCTTGATCCCGCCGCCGCGCCCGCGCCTGGGCTTCTTGACCTTGCCGCGCCGTGCCTTGGCCTTGTCCTTCGGCTTGGGCGCCGGGGGCGGCGTCGGCGCCACCAGGGCAGGGATCTTGTCCGCGGCGAACAGGGCATAGGTCGTGCGCGGGTGCAGCATGTTGCCCAGCGGGTCCGATCGGAAGCCGTATATCCGCTTGTCGTCGAAGGCCATGATCCGCCCGCACGGCGCCGTCCGTCGCGTGCCGGCGTACGCCCCCCAGCCCTCGCCGCAGTCGCGCCCGTAGATCCAGAACGAGCGGTGGAACCACATGTCGTCGAGCAGGCCGGTCTGGCAGAACAGGTGAGGCCGGCGTGCTGAATCCTCGCTTCGCCCGCGCGGCTGGGTGGGCCCGACGCCTATCCGCTTGCCTTCCAGCGTGAAGTTCTGCTCCTGCATGTACACCCGCTCGCCGTCGCTGGTCAGGATGTCGGCGTTGGCGATGGGCATGTACTTGGCGGAGATCAGCGTCTGGAGGTTCTTGCCCGTCGCCGGATCGTTCTCGTCCAGCAGGGTCTCGGAGATCATCTTGCCCGTTCGCGCATTGAGGCGCACCAGGCGCATCCCGCCGTCGAAGAACATGTTTCGACCGGCCAGCGCGTAGAGCGTGTCCTTGACGATCAGCACGCTGCCGTGAACGGGCCAGACCGACTCGACGTTCTGGAAGGCCACGATCTGCGCATCCGACGGGGCCACCTGATACCGCCACGCCAGCGCGCCGTCGTCGGCGCGGAGGCAGTAGACCCAGCCGTCGGCGCAGCCGAACAGGACGGTATTGGCGTAGACGGTGGGGGAGGAGTCGATCTTTCCGCCGGCCAGGTGCTTCCACACGACCTTGCCCGTTTCGGCATCCAGCGCGTACAGCGTGTGAGACGCGACGGCCGAGACGAACACCTTGCCCCCCGCGATGACCGGCTGGGTGAGTTTGTCGGCTTTGGCAAGGCCGGCGTCCGAAGCCTTCCCGCCCAGGGCGACGCTCCATCGCTGCTTCAATTCGCCCGCTACGGCCGACGGGCTGGACCCGCTCCGCTCCGCGTCGCGCCGGTACATGGGCCAGTCGGACGGATGGGGGATTGCGGGTCTCGGCTTTAGCATGGCTTCGTAGGCCGGGCCCTTCTGCAGGCGGGCGGATTCGGGGGTCTTCTTCTTCAACGCCGACGCTGGGGACAGGGCACTGAAGTATTCGAGTTTCGATTGATAGTAGCAGGCGCAGGTGTCGGGCGGCTTGTAGAGCAGGCCGTTACACGGCATCACGCCGTAGATGCAACTGCCCCGTACGTAGTGGTGGATGTCCACCTTCGTATCGCCCCACTTGTAGAACTCCGTACCCATGCCGTTGGTCATCAGGTACGTCGTCGTGGCGCGGCTGGGGTAGCAGCGCGGGTGCATGGGGAAGGCGGGCAGGTTCTTGGCCCGGAAGTCCTTTTTGATCTCGCCGGTGTGCAGGTCGATGGCCTTCAGGTGCGTGCCGGTCTTCTGGGGCACGCCGGTGTTGGCCGACCAGACCAGGCCGTCCAGAACGAAGATGTCGTTGGGGCAGTGATGGCTCGAGTGCAGCAGCGAGCCGCTCCACAACCCCTTGCCGTCCTTCGCCGAGAGCCCCACCGTCTTCGTGCCGGTGGCGATCACCAGCACGCCGTCGGAGTACACCGCCCGCACCGAACCGCCCGTGGTGACCTTCTTGATCGCCGGCTTGTCCGAGGTCCACAGTTCCTTGCCCGTCTTGCGGTCCAGCGCCACGGCGCCCTGGCCGTTGGCGAAGTACACCCGCCCGCCGCCGAGGGTCAGCGACAGCGGCGCGACCTTCGATGCGTGTTTCCAGAGCACCTCGCCGCTCTCAGCCTTGACCGCCATCACGCTCTCCGGCGGGCCGGTCGAGGACCAGGCCCAGCCGCCGCTGGCGGCGCCGATCTGCTTGTAGGACGTGCCGGTGGCCCGGTAGTCCACGGGTTTGCGGTTGGGGTTGACCAGCAGGTACAGGATGCCGCCCTCGAAGATGACCTCCTCGGTGGCCTTCGTGTTAGCGTAGGTGCGAATCGTCTTGCCTGTCGCCGCATCGACGGCGGTCAACGGTTCGGTCTGGCCGAACGTAAGGAAGACGCGGTCACCGACAGCGACGAGCCTGCGGGGGAACTGGCCGGGCCCGCTCTTGAGGGGCCAGTTGCTCGGGTGCCAGTCCTTCAGGTCGCGCCGCCACAGCACGGTCCCGTTGAACGCGTCGCGTGCGATGAGCACCCACTTGGGGGGCAGGAAGATGTGGTTTCGCAGCCCCTCGTCGATAACGTAGAACACCCGCCCGCCGGCCGACACCATCGCGTGCATGCCGGTCATGAAGTCGTGGTTGCGAAGCCATTTCGGCGAGGCCATCCACTGGATGCCGCCCAGCGGCGCCACCACCTTGTCCAGGCCCACCATCGTCCCCTGCGGGTTGTGGTGGTAGTGGGTCCACTCGTCAATCGCCGCCGGGCGCGGCTTGACGCGCTTCTTGCCGCATATCCACGCTGCGCCCTCGGGTGCGAGCACGCGGGTGATCTCGTCGGCGGGAACGCGGCATGCGGGGTCGGTCACGACGACCAGGTTCACCGTGTTGTCGCGGTAGGGCAAGGTCTTGCCGTCGAACGCCCTTGCCGTCACCTTGCCGTACAGCCCCTTGCTGCTGATGTGCTTCCGCGCCGCTTCCACGTTGCCGCCCGACGTATCGAGCCCCTGGACGAGATAGCCCTCCCTCACGCCCAGCGCCGCGGTCATCGTCCCGTCGCCGCACCCCACGTGAACCACCAGCCCGCCGGTGGCGCCGGTAGCCTTGAGAATCTCCGTCGCGCCGGCCGCCACGGCCATATTCGCCGCCAGCAGGACCACCAGCACCGTCACACCGTATCTGTTCATCGCGAGTCCCTTTCATAGCGTGTGCAGAGCCCGACCGCCGGTCAGGTCCGTCGGGCTCGCTAAACAGTATACTATAGTCAACCGCACCTATCCCCGGGGGTTCCTGATGTCTCCGAGCCGCATCTCAAATGGCCCGGACCGTCTTCCTGTTGCCCTCGTCGGCCGGGCCCGTTACAAGAAGAGGGCCGCAGGGAGAACACTGGACATGGCATGAGGTGACCTGATGATGCGCAAGGTTTCGATGGCGTTGACGATACTCGCGTGTGTGATATCGGTCCAGGGGGCCCAGGCGGCGGAAGCCCCCCTGGCCGCCGGCTTTGCCGCTCCGCCGCATTCGGCTAAGCCATGGGTCTACTGGTGGTGGCTGGATAGCAATGCCAGCAAGGTCGGCATCACGAGAGATCTCGAGGAGATGAAGCGGCAGGGGATCGGCGGGGCGCTGGTGTTCGACGCGGGGATAGGCAAGACCTCGCCGGTGGGGCCGAAGTTCATGAGCCCTGCCTGGCGCGAGCTGTTCACCCACGCCGCCCGGGAGGCCGACCGGGTGGGGCTGGAACTGAGCTTCAATATCTGCAGCGGCTGGAACTGCGGCGGGGCGTGGGTCACGCCCGACCATGCCCTGAAGAAGATCGTCTGGAGCGAGATGCGCATCCAAGGGCCGGCACGCCTCTCCGCGATCCTGCCGAAGCCTCGCGCCACAGGCGGGTATTACAAAGACGTCGCTGTCCTGGCGGCCAGGCTACCCGCATCGGCCGACGACGGCCGTTCGGCAATGGAAAAGGCGTCGGTCAAGCTGACGGCCCGGTCGACCTACCAGCAGTACACCACCGCCCGGGCGCTGGACCGCGATCCCGCGTCTCGGTGGATATCCAACGGCGACAAGCCGGGCATGGGCCCCACCAAGGCCAAACCCGAGTCCGTCCGGTTCGACTTCCCGAAGGCGTTCGCGGCGGCAGGGCTGTTCATCGTGCCCTACGAACACTGCGGCCCGCGCGACTGCCACCTCCAGGTCTCCCGGGACGGCAAGACGTTCGAGACCTTCCGCCGATTCACCGCCGCCCCGAACAAGCCGCAGACCATCGCCTTCGACGAGGTCCGCGCCAAGGCCTTTCGCCTTGTGATCACGTCGTCTTATCCCTTCCGCGGCAAGGAGAACTGGAACGTGCAGATCGCCGAAATCCAGTTGCTGGCCAAGGGCGAAAAGCCTCGCAAGCTCAAGCCCGCCGCTGCCGGACCGCCGCTGGACAGGCGCTCGATCATCGACGTGACGGACAAGCTGGATTCTGCCGGCCGCCTGGTCTGGGACGCCCCAGCCGGCAAATGGCTGATCCTCCGCTTCGGCCAGACGCTGACGGGAAAACGGACCAAGTGTGTCAGCCGGGGCTCCGGGGGCTACGAGATCGACATCCTGTCCGCCGAAGCGCTGGACATGCACTATGCCCAGACCGGCGCCAAGGTGGCCGCGGATATCGGCCCGCTGGCGGGCAAGACGCTGAAGTACCTCCACGACGACAGTTGGGAATCCGGCGAGCCGAACTGGACGCCCCGCATGCGCCGGGAGTTTCAGGCCCGGCGCGGGTACGATCCGCTGACGTATCTGCCCGTGCTGGCGGGCAAGGTCGTCGACAGCGCGGAGATCTCGAAGCGTTTCGCTCGCGACTACCGCCGCACGCTGGCCGACATGGTGGCCGACAACCACTATGGGCACTTCCGGGACCTGGCGCGCCGCTCGGGCATGGGCATCCATCCGGAATCGGGCGGGCCGTTCTTTGTGTCCATGATGGACGGGCTGATGAACCTCGGGCGAAGCGACATTCCCATGGGAGAGTTCTGGATCCGCAGATCGGAACCCAGCGGGCCCATCTGGTACGTCAACCAGTACGGTATCTGCGACACGGTCAAGCAGGCCGCCACCGCCGCCCACGTATACGGCAAGAAGCTCTGCCAGGCCGAGGCCTTCACCAACATGGGGCGAAACTGGGAGGAAGACCCCTACATGATGAAGGCCATCGGCGACCAGGCCCTCTGCGCGGGGCTGACCCGCATCATGCTCTGCTTCTACGTCCACCAGCCCTACCTGGACATCAAGCCGGGCTACCAGTGGCCCGGGGCCGGGACGCACTTCGACCGCAACGTCACGTGGTGGAACCAGATTCACGCGTTTACCGACTATATTGCTCGTAGCCAGTTCCTCCTGCAGCAGGGCCTGTTCGTGGCGGACGTCTGCTACTACGTCGGGTCCGACGTGCCGTGTTACGTGCCGGCCAAGACGAGAATGAAGCCGCCCCTGCCTGCCGGGCACGACTGCGACGCGGTCAACTTCGAGGTCCTCATGACGCGCCTGTCGGTCAAGGACGGGCGGCTGATGCTGCCTGACGGGATGAGTTACCGCCTGCTCGTGCTGCCCCAACGTGACACGATGACGCCGGAAGCGCTGAGCAAGATCGCCTCGCTCGTCGAGGCAGGTCTGACCGTGGTGGGGCCCCGGCCGGCGGCATCGCCCAGCTTGAAGGACTATCCCACGTGCGACCGGCAGGTCAAAGAGTTGGCCGACAAGCTCTGGGGCGACGTCGACGGGCGGAAGGTCAAGCAGCGCAAAGTCGGCAAGGGGCGCGTGATCTGGGGCAAGACGCTGGGGGAGGTCTTGCTCGCCGACGGGACCACGCCGGACTTCGAGTTCGTCCCCGCGCAGAAGGGCGCGCATGTCGACTATATCCACCGCTCGACGGGCGACGCCGAGATCTACTTCGTGTCCAACCAACTCAGTCGCGCCGAAAAGGCGCAATGCACGTTCCGCGTAGCCGGTCGGCAGCCGGAACTGTGGGATCCCGTCACCGGCGAGATGCGAGACGCCGTCGCTTTCAAGCAGACCCGCGACGGCCGGACAACCGTGCCCCTTGAACTGCCCCCCCGCGGGTCGATCTTCGTCGTGTTCCGCAAGACGATTCCCGCGTCGCGGAACGGCCTGGCTGACACGAACAGCCCGGCCCTGTCGGCGGTGATGGAGATCACCGGACCGTGGACCGTGGCGTTCGATCCGAAGTGGGGCGGGCCCGCGAAGGTGGTCTTCGACAAACTCGTTGACTGGACCACGCGGGCGGAAGAGGGCATCAGGTACTACTCAGGCACGGCCACGTATCACAAGACATTCAACCTGCCCAAGGCGCTGCGGCAAGGGCGCAAGCGGCTGTATCTGGACCTGGGCAGGCTCAAGAACGTGGCTTGCGTGTGTTTGAACGGCAAGGATCTGGGCGTGGTCTGGACGGCGCCGTGGCGCGTGGAGATCACCGCTGCGGTCAAGGCGGGCGGCAACAGGCTGGAGATCGACGTGGTGAACCTCTGGCCGAACCGTCTGATCGGCGATGCGAAACTTCCCGCGGCCAAGCGCCTGACGAAGACTAACGTCACGAAGTTCTCCAAGGGCAAGCATGCTCCGCTCGAATCCGGCCTGCTGGGTCCGGTAACGCTGCGTATGGCGGACAGATAGGGGCGCGAGAAAAAGGGGTCAGGAACCTTTTCTGCTTGCACTGCCACTTCCTGTCCAACACGCGACTAGGAGAAGAAAAGGTTCCTGACCCCTTTTTCTCTCCGCCCTTACGAGCGAGCGGCCGTTGCCACGCGGGCGCGGACGTTGTCCAGGATGTTCATGAAGTTGATGTACGCGTCGTAGGGCGACTCGTAGGGATTGAAGTACTTGTGAACGTCGCCGTCGGCGAACCACTTGGTGCACATGTAGTAGAAGTGGTCGGAGGTCTGCAGCTTGCGCCAGTCCGCGATCAACGGCTCGTTGCCGCTGTCGAGGACGGCCTCGGCCAGTGCGTACACGTCGTGAAGGGCGTTGGCCTGCATGCTGTTGCCCAGCCAGGCCGAGATGTCGCGTTCGGTGTCGGCCCAGGAGATCATGTGGGGCACGTCCACCTCGCCGACCGGCGCGTAGCGGTCGATGGCCTGCGAGACGGTCAGGAAGTCGTTCTTTCCGCCTTCCATGACGCGATCGGGCAGGACGCGCAGGAAGTCGAAGATGCCCGTGTCGGCCCACTGGTGCTCGCCGAACGTCTCGTAGTCCATGAACAGGTTGCAGACGTAGCCGTTCCCGTTGACCTGGTCGACCCAGCCAGCGAACTTCTCTGCCGTCAGGGGCCATTCCTTCCAGTCGCGATTGCTGAAGCGGAAGGCGATGTCGTCGCTGAGGCGGTAGTTCTTCATCAGCATTCCCAACTGGCCGCAGTTGGGCGGGTTGTAGATGAAGTTCGGGCTGCGGTATCCCAGCACGTGGTCGGCGCCCTCGGTGAGGATCGCGTTGAAGCCCATGTCATCGGCGACCTTGGCCACGTCGTTGTTATAGGTCAGTTCGGTGTTGCGGAAGACGCACGGCCTGGCGCCGAAGAGTTCCTCGATCAGGCGGCAGTGCATCTGCGTCTGGGCGATGAACTCGTTCCGATTGTATAGAAACGCCAGGCTGTGATAGTAGGTTTCGGCGATGAACTCCACGCAGCCGGTGCGGGCCAGGTCTAGAAAGCTGTCCAGGGCTTCCGGACACCACCGCCGAAACTGGTCGATCACCGTGCCGGTCAGCGAATAGCTCACGCGGAACCGTCCTTCGTGGCGGTCGATCAATTCCCGGATGGCCGCGTTGGACGGCAGGTACGACTTGGTGACGACCTTACGGCAGATCTGCTCGTTGCGCAGGTCGTCAAAATAGCCCGTGTCGTTGTCGAAGACACTGTAGCGGCGCAGCCGGTTCGGCTGGTGCACCTGAAAATAGAATACCACCGAGGCCATGACTGTCTAAGAAAGCAGAATCTCGCGTCCGTTCAAGAGGATTTTCGGCCAAGGGACCGATTTTCATGAACTAAAGTATCGGAAATCCCGGGAGAACGGCCGGCCCCGGGCTACCCCGCGCGGGTCAGCGCGCCGTAGATCTCCGCCAGTCTTCGCGCGCTGTCGCGCCAGGACAGCTTCCGCAGCTCGATCGCGCCGTGCTGGGTCAGCGTGCGCTGCAACGGCGGGTGGCGGAGGATGGCCAGGATCTTGTTGGCCATCTCGTCCACATCCCAGAAATCCACCTTCAACACGTGTGTGAGAACCTCGGAGACCCCGGACTGCTTGGAGATAATCACCGGCACGTTGTGCGACAGCGCCTCCAGCGGAGCGATTCCGAACGGTTCGGAGACGCTCGGCATGACGTAGAGGTCGGCCATCTCGAAGACCTTCGCTACGTCATCGCCGCGGAGGAACCCGGTGAGCGTCACGTAGCGTCCGAGCTTCAGGTCGGCGACCTGACGGACGCACTGGGCGATCATGTCCCCGCTGCCGGCCATCACGAACCGGACGTTCTTGAACCGCTCGATGACCTTCTTGGCTGCGTGCAGAAAGTACTCCGGGCCCTTCTGCATGGTTACCCGTCCCAGGAACAGGACAATCTTCTCATTGCGCCGGATGGGCTCCAGGCCCCACTGGCCCTGGTCGCCGGGCAACTCCACGGCGTTGTATACCACATCCACTTGCTCGGGCGGCACGCCGTAGCGGCGGGTCACGATGTTGCGGGTGAGGAAGCTGACGCAGACCACGCGGTCTGCCCCGTGCATGCCCGTGCGTTCAATCTCGTAGACCTGCTGGTTGACGTGCTCTCCGGATCGATCGAACTCGGTGCTGTGAACGTGCACGAGAAGGGGCTTTCGCGTGGCGGCCGACACCGCCAGACCCGCCGGGTAGGTCATCCAGTCGTGGGCGTGGATCACGTCGAAACGCTCCCGCCGGGCAATCTGCACCGCCAGGGAAGCGTAGCGGTGGATCTGACTCATCAGGTCCCCGCTGTAGTGGGCGCCCAGGCCCTGCTGGACGACTGGCTCGTCGGCCCCCGCGCCGGCAGCGGGCTGGACCTGCTCGCCCAGTCCGGGCGCCACGCCCGCCAGACCGGCCAGGGTCTGCCGAATCTCCCTCGCCTGCTCAGGCGGCAGCGATGCGAGCACCGCCTGGAACTCTTCCGGGCTGGCGTATGCCCGAAGCACCGCCGGCACGCGAAACATCTCAACGTGCCGCAGGCCTTGCCCGGCGGGTTCGGCTTGGGAAGGCTCCCCCGCAGACACCTCCAGAGTGGGTGCGTCCCGAGGGCCCTTGATCGTCACGTGAGACGAAGTATCCAGCGGCACGGCCGCCGGCAGGACAAAGCATACCTGCACCCCGATCTCGTCCAGCCCCTTGGTCATCCCATAGCACGCGGTCCCCAGCCCGCCACTGATGTGCGGGGGGAACTCCCAGCCCAACATGAAGACTCTCATTGCCGACCCTCTTGCGTTGAGCCAAAAAAAACGACTTGTGCGACAGCATTATAGGCTGCGAGGCGGGAGGCGAAAGGCATTTTCCCTGGAATTACCCGCCGATTTCGGCGATTCCCTGAGATGGTGCGCCCCCCCTGCCATTCTTCTTCGGGGGGGCGTCCAATGGACGGCAAGATCAATCGCAGGGAGCCAGGATCGCTGCAAGCCGGCCAGCCCGGTGCTCGAACGTGGGACGACAGACGCTGACGGATCGCATCGAACGGCCTCCGACTGCGCTCGGGGTTGCCCGGAAAGGAATCGTCCCTCAGACCCCTTCGGGGGCGCCGGTCGTCAGGATTCACCCATGGCCCTGCGCCTCTCGATCAGCACCCCCACGATATCACCCTTGCCTTCCGAACGAGGACTGCTGGCGAAGACCCACATCCTCTCTTCGTCGATCTGAATTGAATCGGTGTAGGCGTAGCTGCCGGAGTATGGGGGCGAATCGACCAACAGCGTGTTTCCCCAGGTCAAGCCATCGTCGGCCGAAAAGACTGCCACGGCGGCGTGGGCGGGTCTGTCCCGCCCGGTCAGGACCAGCAGGTCGTGGCCGAACCGGTTCAGCCGCGGCGCCCAGATGGGCAGATCAGGACGCGGAACGATCGGGCCCCCCGTGGCGCCCGCGTCCAGGCGGGGC
>CAZVEV010000142.1:0-14829 GCA_964625865.1 uncultured Planctomycetaceae bacterium
CCGGGATGGGACAGGAAGGCCATCAGCCCGTTCCACGGGCTTGCCCACATCGGCGCTGTCAGGGAAGCCCGTCAAACGGGCTGATCTGTCGGTTGATCTGCCCGAACACCACGGCTGAAGCCGTGGCCTAATACACGACGTGCCCATTCGGCGTCGCACCTGCGAGGCATGGGCGGCGGTGGTCTGCAGTCCAGGTTCCGGCAGTCCGCATACACGACCTGCTCAGGTGGGATGCACACGGACGGGGGCGGCCTGGGGCGTCACTTGCCTTCCTTGGCCGCTTTGCGGACGGCGGGGTCCACGGAGTATTTGCGCCAGTCGTCGAGGTAGGGCAGGTTGCAGTCGATCCAGGCGCAGAGGATGCGCCACTGCGTGTCGGTGAGTTTGACCTTCTCGTGCCCCTTGGCCAGCAGCGTCATCAGCGGGCTGACGCGCGAGCCCCACGAGCCGGGCGGCGTGAAGTAGCGATTGATGTCGGCGCTGGCGATGTACTTCTGGAGGGTCCAGTAGGACTGGTAGGTGTAGCACTTCTTGTAGCCCGTGCCGTAGATGGTATACACGTTGGGCACGAATGTTTCGGCCTCGGCCGCCCCGGCGCGGAGGTCCAGGCCCAGCCCCTTGTCCTTGGTCTTGTCGCCGTTGTGGCAGGAGATGCACTTGGCGTCGAGGATCGGCTGAACGAGTTTTGGGTAGCCGAACGTCCACACGCCCCACGGCGGGGGAGTGATGTCCGACGGTTCCCGTCGCGACGCCAGCGTTGCCCGAGGCGTCTTGGGCGTCGTGTTGACCGGTTCGTGACAGCCCACGCAGCCCATGCGCTCGCCGCGCTTGATGTCCGTCGTCATCCGCATCGTGTGCAGGGCCCGGTACTTCTCGTCGAGCACGGAGAAGAACACGGACTTTCCCGCCGGCACGCGGAACGCAGCCGAGCCGTCGCGCTGGATCGGCACGGTGCCGAGCACCGTCTTTGTCTCGAACCCGCCGATGCCGGACCAGAGGTTCACCGGCACGGTGCGGATGCGGCGTTCGTGGGCCTCGACGATCTGCAGGTACCTCGCCTTGCCGTGCATCGACTCGGGCAGGCCCTCGTTGACGTTCTCGATCGTAAACACCCCGCCGGTCTCGCCCGGTTTCGGGACGACCTCCGGGATCACCGGCGGGCGCGGGCGCCGGCGGATCAGCATGGGGAACATCGCCGACATCGACGGATCGCGATAGACCAGTTCCCGCGTGCCGTGGACGTCGACGAGGTAGATCCCCACCTCGCGTGCCGTCCGCCGGTCGTCCGGGCCCCGCCCATTGGGGTCCCAGGAGACCAGGAAGGTGTTGCCGGCCGTCTGCGCCGCCGCCGCGGCCGTCTTGCTCGCCGGATCGCTCAACGGATACGGACAGTCCGCGGCGCCGCTGAGCAGGACCTGGTGGCCCTCGCGGCTGTCGCGGCCGTACTTCAGGTCCACGATCAGGATATTGCCGCTCCCGTCGTTGTGGTGGTGGGCCTCCACGCAGACGACCTTGCTGGTGTGGGGGATCTGGCGGCACATGGCGTAGGCGCGTTCCCGCGTGAGGAATCCGCCGACGACGCGCGGGTTCGTGCCGTCCGGGCGGACGTTCCAGATCAGTTGCGTCGGCCGCCAGAACCGCATCACGTATTCCCACCGCGTGAAGATGATGGTCCCGTCGGCCATCAGCGACGGGTCCCACTCGCCTTCCTTGGCCAGCGTGATCTGGCGGACGTCGGTCCCGTCGGGCCTCATCGTGAACATGCAGTCGGCCCACGCCCAGTCGCCGCACTGGACGAACCCCCCGGCGCGGGGCGACATGAAGGCGATCCGTCCGCTGGGCAGGTAGATCGGGTCGGTGCTCTCGTCGCGGAGGCGTTTGGCGTCGGTCAGTTGGCGCGGGGCAGGGGCGTCGTCGGTCAGCGCCATCTCCCAGACCTGGAAGAACGTCCCGTTGCCGAGGCTCTCGAAGTAGGCGCGAGTGAGGTAATTGCGAGGGAGTTTCTTCGTCGGCTCGGTTACACCGCTCGCCGCGAATCCGAAGATGATTCGCTTGGCGTCGAACGAGATGTCCGGGCGGCTGAACATGCCCGGGGCAAACCTGCCCTTTGTCAGCGACACCACACTGCCCTTGCCGTCGGGGCGGATGTCTTTGAGGATGCAGATCTCCCCGCCGAGACGGTTGTAGCGGCTGCGGCGGCGCGAGCACTGGTGGTTTCGCGTCGGGTGGTATCGGCGGACGAAGAGCATCCCGTCGTTGCCGCCCAGCAGCGGGTTTGCGAACGCCAGTTTCCGGACGGCCCAGCGGGCCGCAAGGTAGACCTTCTTCCACGCCGCCGCGTCAACGCTCTTGGCCGCGACGAGCGCCTCGTGAGCCTTGCGTGCGGCCGCCAGTGACGCGGCGCCATCGGCAAGGCCCTTCGCGTCCAGCCGGCGCAGGTCGGTCAGGATCAGCTTTCCGCGACGCAAGTGCCCCGCCACGCACGGCGCGACGGCCTGGATCGACTTGGGCCCCAGCCGGTCCTGGGCGACCCAGTCCTGCTCGATCGGGTCGTCGAACGCCCACAGCGCCCGGGCCGGTGCGGGTTTCCGTCGCCGCGGGGCGGGCCGATGCGCCGCGCGGTCAGCCGCCGACGGGGCGCCCAGCGGCGCCGCGTCCGTCGACCAGATGCGAACGTAACAGACCAGCGCGTTGGCCCCCGCAACCTTGATGAACTTCAGGTCGATCGCCTTGCCGTCCGCGTACGCCTCCCGCGGGATGTCGTAGACGTATCGCCCGGGGCGCTTGACGGGCAGCTTCAGGTTGCCGTGGACCTCGCGTCCGTTGGCCTCCAGGCGCTGGATGCGCCCGCCGTTGTCCAGGTAGACCACGTCGACCTTGTAGGACGCCTTCGGGTTCGGCTTGAGGTAGCGCAGCACGCAGGCATGGTTGTCGAACACGATGGCCCGGTGCTCCGGCGGCGCGTCGACCATGCTCGCCGGATACACCCACGCCTTGCCCACCACCACGTGCGTCTGGGCCGCCGTGCCGCAGTTGTCCTCCGCCACCAGGTGATAACCCTTTGGCGGCTTGACCGTGTCGGCCCCGGGCGCCCGGGGTGCGGGCAACAGTGCGACCAGTGCCGCCACGCACGCTGCTGCTGACGTGGCGTGTTGTGATGACCTGCGTCGCGATCTCACGTGTTGGTCTCCGTACGCGGCGCCCGCCCATCGCGCCGCTGACGACGATTGTACCGGCCACACCGTCAGCAACAAAGGCGTTTCGCCGTGACCGAATCCGGGTACAATCATCGTCAGGCGCCGTCGCCGCCGTGCGTCGGTGCGCGAGAAGGGAGACGACGACATGACACGATCCGCGATGCTTCGCATCCTGCTGACCGCCGCGGCGGCCATTGCGCCCATATCGCCGGTGACGGCAAAGGACGCCGATCGCGGGACCCCCGCCCCGCCGAAGAAGCCCCCCTCCCGCTGGGAGAAGCACATCCAGCGTTTCGAGGCCGCCGACAAGAAGACCCCGCCGCCGAAGGGGGCCGTCCTGTTCTTGGGCAGTTCCAGCATTGTCCGCTGGAACACGAAGAAGCTCTTGCCGGACTACACCACGATCAACCGCGGGTTCGGCGGGTCGCAGATCGCCGATTCGCTCCAGTATGCCGACCGCATCCTGATCCCCTACGCCCCGCGACTGGTGGTCTTCTACGCCGGAGACAACGATATCGCCGCCGGCAAGACGCCCGAACAGGTGCTCGCCGACTACAAGGCCCTGACCGCCAAGGTCCACGCGAAACTTCCGAAAACGCGGTTCATTTTCGTCGCGATCAAGCCCTCGATCAGTCGGTGGCGCCTTTGGGAGAAGATGGCCCGGGCCAACCGGATGATCGCCGAGTTCGGTCGGCGCGACAAGCGGCTGGGGTATCTCGACATCGCCACGCCCATGCTGGGCGCCGATGGCAAGGTCAAGCGGTCCTTGCTCGTCAGCGACGGGCTGCATCTGAGCAAGGCAGGCTACGCCCTCTGGACGTCGCTCGTAACGCCCCTGCTCGGCCCGGCTGACAAGCCCGTCAAGCCCGTCAAGGGCGCGGCCCCCGAGGCGCCCTGCAAGACGCCCAAACCGTCGCGGGACCCGCGCTAGGACGCCATTGAAAACATGACAGAGATTATTCTTTTGCTCGGGGGGGGATTTGCCTTGACGTATCGGGCCTTGCCCTTATAATAGCTCTTCGTTGTGAGGTGTATTCGACTCTGAGCCGGAGTCGTCGAACACGGAAGGAACTGTGATGCTGCACAAACCACTTGGAAAGCGTGCTCTCGTTGTCGGCGTCTTCCTCTTGATGGGTATTCTGTTTGCCGCTCAAAGCTTCGGTACCGCGGAAGACGCGTCGGCCACTGCCGGCCCCGCCGTGGCGGTCGAGATGGACTGGGCCCTCGTGGGCGTACTGGTTTCCGGTGCGCTGATTATCCTGGTTCGCCCGCGTCGGCGCATCGAGGCCGACACGGAGAAGGCCGCCAAGTAAGCCCAAACCGATCACCTGACCTGCAGGACGTTGAAAACGCCGGCCGGCCCCTTCTGGAGCCGGCCGGCGTCTTCTTTGGCGGGGCGCACAAGGGCCTGCCGTTCTGCTGGCCACTGAAGTGGCCAGCCCCATCCCGCGCTGCGGCAGGTTGATCTGATCCGAACAGTGAGCCCTGGCGCCAGAGCGAATCCCGCGATCTCTTCCTAGAGCCCCGCGGCGGCGATCTGCTTGCAGACGGCCTCGGCGGTGAAGCCGAAGTGCTCCTCGAGCTTCTTGAACGGGGCCGAGGCGCCGAAATCGTCCATGCCCACGAAGAGCCCGTCCGTGCCGAGGATGCGTCCCCAGCCCTGCTCGATGCCTGCTTCCATCACCACGCGCTTCGCAACGGCCGGCGGGATCACCTCGTCGCGGTATTCAGCCGGCTGCTCCTCGAACAGGTCCAGGCAGGGCATGGACACGACGCGAACGGCGCGTCCCTGCTCGCGCAGGCGCCCGGCGACGTCCAGGGCCAGGTGCACCTCGGATCCGCTGGCGACCAGGAGGAGGTCCGCATCGGCGTCGTCGCTCAGGACGTACCCGCCGCGGGCCGTGCCCTCGGCGCCGCCCAGGTCGGTGCGGTCCAGCGTGGGCAGGTTCTGACGCGTCAGCGCCAGCGCCGTCGGCGCCCCGCCGCGGGCGATCGCGCCCCGCCACGCCCAGGCGACCTCGTTGGCGTCGCAGGGGCGCATCACGTGCAGGCGCGGGATCGACCGCATGGCCGCCAGGTGTTCGACCGGCTGGTGCGTCGGGCCGTCCTCGCCCACGTAGAAGCTGTCGTGCGTGTAGACGAAGATGCTGTGGCAGTCCTGCAGCGCCGCCAACCGGACGGCCGGGCGCATGTAGTCGTGGAACACCATGAACGTCGCGCCGAACGGCAGGAGCCCGTGCAGGGCCAGCCCGTTGACGATGTTGCCCATCGCGTGCTCGCGGACGCCGAAGTGGATATTCCGCCCGGCGAACCGGCCCGGCGCGACCGACTCGGTCCACTTGCCCGTTTTGATGATCGTCTTGGTGCTCGGCGCCAGGTCGGCCGACCCGCCGGCCAGCGTGTCGATCGCTTCGGCAAACGCGTTGAGCACCTGTCCGCCCGAGGCGCGGGTGGCCAGACCCTTTGCGTCGGCTTCGTAGACCGGCATCGCGTCCTGCCACCGGTCGGGCAGTTCGCCGGCGATGATGCGCCCCAGCGCCGCGCCGGCCTCGGGGTCCGTCTCGGCCAGTGCCGCCAGCCGGGCGTCCCACGCGGTACGCACGTCGGCCAGTTCGCCGCATCGCGCGATGAAGTACTCGGTGACCTCGGCCGGCACGTGGAAGTGCTCAGCAGGCCAGTTCGCCGCCTCCTTTGCCGCCGCGATCTCGTCAGCGCCCAGCGGCTCGCCATGGCTCGACGCCGTGCCCGCCTTGGTCGGCGCGCCCTTGCCGATCGTCGTATGACAGACGATGATGCTCGGCCTCGCGTCGTCCTGGGCGGCGACGGTGGCGGCGGCGATGGCGTCCTGGTTGTGGCCGTCGATGTCCTGAACGTGCCACCCCATCGCCTCGTAGCGGGCGTTGACGTCCTCGGTGAAGGCCAGGTCCGTGCTGCCCTCGATGCTGATCTCGTTGTCGTCGTAGAAGGCGATGACCTTGCCCAGGCCCAGGTGTCCAGCCAGGCTGGCCGCCTCGTTGGTCAGGCCCTCCATCTGGCAGCCGTCGCCCATGATGATGTACGTGAAGTGGTCCACCGGGTCGGCGCCGTCGCGGTTGTACCGTTCGGCGAGCATCCGTTCGGCCAGCGCCAGGCCCACGCCGGTCGAGAACCCGGCGCCCAGGGGCCCGGTGGTCACGTCGACGCCGGGCACGTGGCCGACCTCGGGATGCCCCGGCGTTCGCGAGCCGAACTGGCGGAAGGCCTTCAACTCGTCCAGTTCGAGGAAGCCCAGCAGTTGCAGCACGGAGTACTGCAGCATGCTGCCGTGCCCGGCCGACAGGATGAACCGGTCGCGGTTGAACCAGTTCGGGTCGCTCGGGTCCACGCGGAGGAAACGCGTCAGCAGGACCGTCGCGATGTCCGCACAGCCCAGGGGCATGCCCGGGTGCCCGCTGTTGGCCGCCTGAACACCGTCGGCCGCCAGGAATCGTATCGTGTTGGCGATCTTCTCCGCCAGCGCTCCGTCAACCGCGGGACTGCAATAACTGCTCATGATGATCTTCTCTTCCTGTCCATCGGGGGTTTGCGTCCAGTCACAACCTGCCACCGTTGCCGCGGCGGGCGGAACACTATACTTGATCGCCCCCCGCCTGCCAAGCCCCCTCTGGTTGCTGGTCCCTTGCTACGGCTTGCGGCGCGGCTTCTTGCGCCTAAGCAGGCCTTTCACCTTTTTCCAGAGCTTGGGGATCTTGACGGCCATCTTGGACGCCCTAAGGTCGGCCGGCAGGCGAATCGGCTGGCCCGTCGGGACCGCCGCGCCGCAGACGGTGCACAGGCCGTCCTCGCCGGGAGGGTACTGGCAGCGACAATTCACGCAGGTCGGCTGGTGCTGCAAGAGGTAATCGATGTACTGCTCGGCGACCTGCACGGTCATACGGGCGCCGGCCACGCCGTTGAGTCGCTCGATGAACTCGCGCTGATTGCCGCTCAGCGGAATCGTCTGCTTGCGGTACTCGATCATGTCGGCCGCATCGCCACGCGTCGTGCCCGGCGGGGTGAAGACGCCCAACTCCGTCAGGTACTCGACCTGCCTGCGGGTCGGCTCTTCCAGGCGCCAGGCATTGGCGACGTCCTCATCGGTCAGCCGCCGATCATGGACCAGTTGGGCGATGGTCTCCTCGGCCTCCTGCCGCGTCAGATCGTTGGACGCGTAGACGCCGGCCTTCTGGATGAGCAGTCGCTGGCGCTTGGGTGCTCGAGAGGTCCGAGATGGCGGCACGCTTGGTTCGGAGGACCCCGTCGTCTCAACGGTCCGGGCCGGCTCGGCGGTCTGAGCCGTCTCGAACGTCTCGGTGGGCTCGGCGGGCCCGGGAACCTGCACAGGCTCGGCGGGCCCGGCCGATCGGGCCGGCGCATCGCGGTCGAGTGTGGGGGGCACGCCAAGACGTACGCCAAGCTCCTGTCTGGCCCGGACCCGATCGCTGAGCACCGGTCCGTTGGAGAACTGTGTCACCAGCGTCTGCCCCTCGGGGGTGGCCAGCAGTCTCACGGTGTTCCTGGCGATCTCCTCGGCGGTGTCCCAGTCGGGGCCGGTCACGTGGATGTCCTTGCGGCTGACGGACAGGGTATAGTCGTTGATGCTGAAGACGTACGTCACCCCGGCGGGTATCTGCTGCGACACAGCACAGCCGGGCACGACGCACAATGCGCCGCATTCCGGACAAACCTCTACCCTGCCCTTTCGTGAGTCGGGCGAATGCAACTCCTCGCCGCATTCCGGACAGTTGAAATCTATCATTGCTACGGCATACCCGTGGGCCTTGAACGAGACGTCTTAGCCCAGCGCATTATCCGTAGTTTCGGTGGTCTGGTCAAGCCGTAAGCTGGGGACATGTCCCTGCGGGTGCGGTCGGCTGAGCATGGCAGTGGCGATATCGACACGCAACCGCCTGACCGTCTGTCACAGAGACGCAGAGAAAACCGAGAGACTCAGAGAAGACATACCACGAAGGGGTCTTGGGTCTGTATTCTCTCAAGTTCTCCGTGCCTCTGTGTCAACAAGGGGCGGGCGATTCGGCGCACGGATGTCATTGTGCCACTGAAAACCGACCGCACCCTCCCTTGCCGTCGACACCGTCATGCCGGCAGGGGGGGGCTCAGGCGGTGGTCTCGGTGGTTGCCGCCTCGCCGCGCGATGAGTACGCGCCGGCCCGGCTGGGCACGATCGTGATCGGCCAGGCGCCGTGCTTTATCACGTACTCGCAGACGCTGCCCATCAGGAGATGGTGCAGTGCGCCGTGTCCGTGGGACCCCAGGACGATCATCACGGGCCCTATCCGCTCGGCCTCTTCGATAATCTTCGGCCCCGGCGTGCCGTGGACGAGCATGGACGTGACGTCCAGCCCCTCTTCGCGGCAGGCCGTCTCGTACCCCTGGAGGTGCTGGTGATCGTGGCGCAGTCCCGCGGCCACCTCGACCCGGGGATGCGAGATGCCCATCTCGGCCTCGAAGGTCGTCACGCCGAACGATGGCGTGGCGATGTGGACAAGGTACAGCTTCGCATCGAACGCCTTGGCCAGTCGCGTGGCTTCGGCGACCACCTTGTCGGTGACGTCTGAGAAATCGATGGGTGCCAGAACGCTTTCTTTCATTATACATCTCCTTACTGCTTATCCTTGCACTGGATGAGCGCCGGCCGCGCGAAACACCCCCGAAACAAGAATGGGATCTCCGGGCCGCCGGGATCGCTCGTCACTTGCGTCCACACTCTATTATACGCGCGCCACGGACCCGCCGGCGAGGATGACCGTCCCCCGGGTGTGCGACCTTTCTTTCCGGCGGGCGCCAAGCCCGGACAAGACAGGAAACAACGGCGACGGGCCCTGCTGGACTGGACCTTTCTCGCCGAGGCGGGGCGTGGTATTCTTGACGCCCCCCCCGAACCGACCGCCGGCGACGGGGCCTGACAGGAACTGAGACTGGACATACGATGATGATCAAGACACGTCTGATGTGTGCAATCGCAGGAGTTGCCATGATCGTAGCAAACGCACGGGCCGACCTGGGCCTGCGAAGCAGGACGAGTTTCGACTTCGACTGGCGCTTCCGGCGCGGCGAGGCGGCGAGGGCACAGCAGGTCGGCTTCGACGATACCGCATGGCGCAAACTCAACGTGCCGCATGACTGGAGCATCGAGGGCCCGTTCGTCCAGTCCAACGCCACCTCACAGCGCGGCGGCTTCGCGCCGTGTGGCGTTGCGTGGTATCGCAAGACGTTCGAGTTTCGCAAGGCATGGACCGGCAGGAAGGTCTTCATCGAGTTCGACGGGATCTTCTGCAACGGCCAGGTCTGGATCAACGGACATTCTCTCGGCAGCAGGCCCATCGGATACGTCGGATACCAGTACGACCTGACCGAGCACCTGAAACCGGGCAAGAACGTGCTGGCCGTCAAGTGCGACACGACGCTGCAGCCCAACTCGCGGTGGTACACGGGGGCGGGCATCTACCGTCACGTCTGGCTGACCGTGACCGATCCGGTGCACGTGGGACACTGGGGCACGTTCGTCACGACGCCGAAGATCGCCGCCGACGCCGCGACCGTCGCCGTCAGAACAACCGTTGCCAACGCCCGCGCCGAGGCCGCGAAGATCGTCCTCGTCTCCATCGTGATCGATGCCGATGATGCCGACGGAAAGAACCTGGCCACCGCCGAAGCAACCGTCGACTTGCCCGCCGGCGGACGAAAGGACGTCGAGCAGACGCTGTCGGTACCCAAGCCGAAGCTCTGGTCCCCCTCATCGCCGAACCTGTACCTGCTCCGGACCCTCGTCACGACGGTGGACGGGCGCGGCGTGGACGACTACGAGACGACGTTCGGCATCCGCACGATCCGCTTCGACGTCGACAAGGGCTTCTTCCTCAACGGCAAGCCGCTGAAGTTCAAGGGCGTCTGCAACCACCACGACGCCGGACCGGTCGGGGCCGCCGTGCCCGACAAGCTGCTCGAGGCCCGCCTCAAGCAACTCAAGGCGATGGGCTGCAACGCCGTGCGCACGGCACACAACCCGTTCGCCCCCGAGTTCTACGCCATGTGCGACCGGCTCGGCCTGATGGTCATGGACGAGGCCTTTGACGGCTGGCGGGTCAACAAGGCGCCCAAGGACTACGGGCTGTACTTCGACAAATGGTGGCAGCGCGACCTGGTGGACTTCATCCGCCGCGACCGCAACCACCCGTGCATCATGCTCTGGAGCATTGGCAACGAGGTGCGGGGCAAGACGGACGAACTGACGCGGAAGATCCAGGACGTGGTGCACCGGACGGATCCCACACGCGCGGTAACGTGCGGGCGCGGTGAGCACGGCGTGGTCGACATCCAGGGCTACAACGGCGACGGTGGCAAGCCGGGGACGCTCGAGCGCCTGGCCAAGACCCGCACCAAACCGATCATCCTCACCGAAGTGCCTCACACCTTCCAGACGCGCGGGTTCTATCGCACGCGAACGTGGTGGCGGGACCCGAAGACCAAGAGGCACCCGCGGAACCCCGTGGCGGACCTGACCGACAAAGAGGTCTTCACCGGCGACAACGTCAAGACGTCCGGCCACAGGATCACCTACAACTCGTCCTACGACAACAGCGGCGTGCGGATCTGTGCCCGCCTCTCGTGGCAGCGAACGCGGGATTTCCCGTTCGTCGCCGGCGAGTTCCGCTGGACGGGGTTCGACTATTTAGGTGAATCGTTCGGCTGGCCGCTGAAGAGCGCGAACTTCGGCATCATCGATCTGGTGGGGTTCCCCAAAGACCACTACTACTTCTACCAGAGCCAGTGGACCCGCGAGCCGATGGTCCACCTCCTGCCCCACTGGACGCATCCGGGCAAGGAGGGGGTGAAGATTCCCGTCTGGGCGTACACGAACTGCGACGACGTTGAACTGTTCCTCAACGGCACGTCGCTCGGGCGGCAGGCCGTGGGGGACAAGATGCATCTGTCCTGGCTCGTGCCCTATGCGCCAGGCACGCTCAAGGCGGTGGGACGGCGAGGAGACGAGATCGTCGCGAGCAAGACGGTCGTCACCGCGGGCGCTCCGGCGGGACTGAAACTGACCTGCGACAACGCGGAGATCGCGCCGGACGCGCGGGACATCGCGCAGGTCGCGGTGGCTGTTGTGGACACCGACGGTCACTTCGCGCCGCTCGCGTCCAGCCGCGTGGCGTTTCACGTCAACGGTCCGGCCAGACTGATCGGTGTGGGCAACGGCGACCCCGCCGACCTGGAGAACTACACGAACACTCACCGACGGGCGTTCTACGGTCTGTGCAAGGCGCTCGTCCAGTCGACGCAGGCCAAGGGCCCCGCGGAGTTGGTGGCCGGGGCGATCTTGGGCGAAGAGTACTTCCAGGACACCGGCGTGGTTGCGATTGACGTCAAGTCCGTCGCCCTGCGAGGGCGTCCCGACAACGGGGCGATCACGATTACCTATACGACCGACGGCTCGGCGCCCACGGATGCGTCGACGCCCTACAAGGCGCCGATCAGCCTGAAGGCGACCACGACCGTCAAGGCCAACATCTTCCAGAGCGGCAAGAGCGTCATGGTCCTGGGCGCGACGTTCACGAAGGGCCGCCGGCCGGTCGTGGCCGACCACTCGCCGCCCCGCGGTCCCCAAACGCCTTTCTCCAAGCGCCCCAAGGCGAACGTGCTGGTCGGCGCGTGGAACGAACTGACCCCCAAGCGCTCCTTCATCTTCACCGCGGACGGGGTCGTCAAGAAGGTCGAGAAGGGCAAGCAGCGACCCGTCGCGAGGTGGTGGTACGAGTTCCCTGCCGACCCGCTGGAGAACCCCAAGAACACCGGGCGCGGTGAGATGACCTGGGGCAACAGCGGCCACGTTACCAAGCTCCGCCTCAAGACGATCGACGGGCGGGAGCTGATCATCGGCAGCGGCGCCAAGACGCGCCGCTTTGTCAAGGCACGATAGATCAGGAGAACGCTGTGACCGAGCGAATGAGCAGGCGAGAGGCGCTGACGTGTATCGGCGCCGCAGGCGCCACGGCTTGGCTGGCCCGGCCGGCCCGGGCGGCCGAGAAGACCCCCGCAGCCAAGCCGAACATCGTGATCATCCTCGCCGACGATCTGGGGTGGGGCGACGTGGGCTACCACGGCAGCGAGATCAAGACGCCCCACATCGACCGCATCGCCTCCCGCGGCGTGCAACTGGACCGGTTTTACGTCTGTCCCATCTGCTCGCCTACGCGTGCGGGGCTGATGACGGGGCGCTGGCCACTGCGGATGGGGCTGATGCGGGCGGTGATTCCGCCGTGGCGGAAGTACGGGCTGGACCCGGCCGAGGAGTTCATGCCCGAGATGCTCGCCCGCGCCGGTTACGCGCGGCGGGGGTGCTTTGGCAAGTGGCACCTCGGCCATTGCCACAAACGCTACCACCCGCTCAGCCAGGGCTTCACGCACTTCTACGGCTGCTACAACGGGGCCATCGACTACTTCACGCACCAGCGCGAGGGGGAGTTGGACTGGCACCGCCAGCACGCCCCGGCCCGCGAGAGCGGCTACGTGACGACCCTGCTGGCTGCCGAGGCCGCGAAGTTCATCGCCGAAAGCCCCGCCGGTCAGCCTTACTTTGCCTACCTGCCGTTCACCGCGCCGCACACGCCGCTGCAGGCGCCGAAGGCGTATCTCGACAGATACGCCCACCTGAAGGGCAAGCGACAGGCCTATGCGGCCATGGTTGCGTGCATGGACGACGGGATCGGCAAGGTCCTGGCGGCCATCGATGCTCGGGGTGACGCGGACAACACCCTCGTCTGGTTCATCAGCGACAACGGCGGCGGGTCCGGCGCCGACAACGCGCCGCTACGTGGGGGCAAGCAGACGTTGTTCGAGGGCGGCATCCGCGTGCCGTCAGCTGTCCGCTGGCCGGCGGGGGGGCTCAAAGGCGGCCGGAAGGTCTCCGGCGTGATGGGCTATATTGATGTTTGGCCTACGCTTGCGCGGATCGCGGGGGCGGGCGCGGGGCGCGGCAAGCCGCTCGACGGCATGGACGTGTACGACGTAATGACCGGTCAGGTCGCCCCGCCGAAACGCAAGTGGTACTCGTACTGGGCCCAGGGCAGCGACGAGCAGGAGCGGCTGGCCGTCCACAGCGGGCAGTGGAAGCTCGTGCGCGAGGGCACGCCGATTCTCCGCAAGGGCAAGGCCAAGGCGAAGGTCCACCTGTTCAAGATCGACACCGACCCCAACGAGAAGCGTGACTTGGCAGACGAGCATCCGCGCGTGGTCACGTCGCTCCTGGCGGACCTGAGGGCCTTCCGCGCCCTGCGGGCGGCCAAGGGCCTGCCCCCCTACGGACAGGGCAAGCGGGCCTTCAAGGCCCCGCCCGACTGGACCATGCCCGGGTGACGCCGGGCGACCGGTAGGGCGTGTTTTTTCCCGCAGGGCACTTGCAATCGTCCCGGCGCGGACGATAATTATTTGCTCGCCGTCCGAGGCGGATGGCACGACGCCATTGTCCGAATCGACCTTTAGCACAAGGGAGCACACTATGAAACTCGGTGTAATGTCGGCCTGTTTTGGCGGAATGGAACTGAAGGACGCACTGGCCTACTGCAAGAAGGTGGGTCTGGACGCGATCGAACTGCCCGCCGGCGCCTATCCGGGCGACCCGTGGGACCTCGGCACGATCCTTGACGATCCGGGCCGGCTCGCGGACCTCAAGAAGATGGTCGACGACAACGGGCTGGTCGTCCAGGGCATCGCGGTGCATGGCAATCCGGTGCATCCGGACGAGGCGATCGCCGCCGAGCACGCCGCCGCCCAGCGCAACGGCGTTCGGCTGGCTGCTGAGTTCGAGACGGTCGTCATCAACTTCTCCGGTTGCCCCGGCGGGGCCGCCGGCGACAAGACGCCGAACTTCGTGACCTGCCCCTGGCCCGATGAGTTCGCCGCCGCCGCCGACTACCAGTGGAATGAGGTCATCATCCCGTTCTGGACCGCCGAAAACGCCTTCGCCGCCGAAAACGGCGTCAAGGTCGCCTTCGAGGCCCATCCGGGCATGGTCGTCCACACCCCCGAAGACATCACCCGCCTCCGCGCCGCCGCCGGCGACTCCCTGGGCGCCAATATCGACCCGAGCCACTGGTTCTGGCAGGGCATCGACCCGGTCGAGGCCACGCGGTACCTCGGCGAGGCCGGCTGCATCTACCACGTCCACGCCAAGGACTGCGGCATCGACCCGCGCGCCGCAGCGATGACCGGCGTCCTGGACATCAAGAGCTACGGCGAGGTCAAGACCCGCGGCTGGGTCTTCCGCACCGTCGGTTACGGACACGGCGACGAGTTCTGGAAGCCCTTCATCTCGATGCTCCGCCTGTACGACTACGACGGCGTGATCAGCATCGAGCACGAAGACTCCCTGATGTCCATGGGCGAAGGCTTCGAGAAGGCCGTTGCCTACCTCAAGCCGATCATCCTGACCCAGCCGGTCGGCGAGGCCTGGTGGTTCTAAGAATTGACGATTTTAGATTGTAGTTTTTAGATTGCGCGCTGACGAGACACCTGTCCTCAGCGCGTAATCTGCAATCTAGTGCCGTTTCCAATTAGGTTCTATCGCTTTTGCTTTCGTTTTCGTTTTGCG
>CAZVEV010000143.1:0-14823 GCA_964625865.1 uncultured Planctomycetaceae bacterium
ACCTTTGACATTCCGCCGGTTAAGGAGGGGCATGCCTATCGCTTCATCCTGGGCGGGGCGGGCTGCGATCGCTCCGGCGAGGGCTTTGCCATTTACGTCAACGGCAAGCTTCTCACCAGGGCGGCCGGCGGCTTCTTCCGCTACTCCGGCATCCGCGGCGGGTA
This sequence comes from uncultured Planctomycetaceae bacterium, assembly GCA_964625865.1. Taxonomy (GTDB): domain Bacteria; phylum Planctomycetota; class Phycisphaerae; order SM23-33; family SM23-33; genus CAZVEV01. Next base: position 165 of record CAZVEV010000143.1, read on the forward strand.
TGTATTCGATGACATCCTGCCTGAGTTCAAGGGGGGGAAGGTGACGATCGCGGTCATCAACTTCCTGCGGTATACGCACTTCAGGAACAAGACCACCTACTTTGGGCCCTATCGCGACTACTATGCCAAGCCCGTGCCTCCCAACGGCCACGTCAGCCTCTGGATGGAGGAGGCCAAACTTTCCCCCGCCACTCTCAAAGCGGCCCAGGCGAAGGAATAAGTATGAACCGTGTTCCTCCTGGCCTGTCTTGCCGGTGTGCCTTGAAGAGGCCCACGATGATCGCGGGCAGAAGTCCGTATGAAAAAACACGAAGAAACACCTTGCAGCGAACGCGAATATTGATAGACTAAGCTGACAATCCCCAAACTTAACCGAGATATTGTATCTCACCATCAGGAGACTGACATGAAATCCAGATTGTTCATCCTCACCTTACTTGTCTCATTGGTCTTTTGCGCCCGCGCCGCCGACGCCGCGACCCAGCAGGAGCTTCTCAAGCGATACACCGGCATGCTCGACGAGTTGCGCACCGAACTCAAGGCCAAGGTCCCGCAGCCGGCTCCGGAGCAGTGCCGGCCCTACGAGACGGCAATCAAGGCGGTGGAAGCGGCATCCAAGGCTGTCGAGAAAGCGACAAAGACCAAGAGCAAGACGCTCAGGGAAGCCAGAGCCCAGCTCAAGGCAGCCGAGGCCGTTCTTGTCAAAGAAAAGGCCCGCATGCGTAAGATGCAGGAGACTCTCAACGTCAACGCGTTTTTGTCAAGCGACGCGATGGACGCAAAACTCGTCAAGTACGTCGTCCTGCGCCAGGCCACGCCTGAAGGCTTGGCTCTGTTCGCCGGGCAGGGAAAGCAGGCAGAGGCGCTGATCGATCAGTTGCTGGCGAATACAGATCTCATGAAGCAGATACTGGTCGCCGATGGCGCCAAGCGCAAACGAGAGGGACGAAGCTATGGCCCGGCGCAGTACGGGCAGACGATGAAGATCTACACCGCTATCCGGAAGGTCAGCGACAAGGCGTCCAAAGGCGTTCTGCAGCGGTTGGCCCTGGCGGTCGCCCTGGAGCATGCGATTCCCGTCAGCCAGCAGAATCCCAAGGCCGCAACCGATGCGCCGGCGACCGTTGACCCGGTCAAGCGTTACCAGCATTACGAGAAAGCCTACCTGGACGGCGAACTGGATCCGGCGTTCAAGAATCTGAGCACCTGGGACCTGCGCATGGTGGTCTACGGGAGCGAGCCGGACGAGACCCTCGCCTGGGGGCGAGAAACACTTCGGAACTTCCGGCCTGACCATATCCACCAATCGAACCACAGTTGGCGTTACGTGGGCATCGTTGCCAGTGACGTCAAGTACGGGTCGGGGGACAACAAGTACGACAGGCCGGAGCTCCAGTTCTTTCAGAACATCCTCATGAACGGCGGGGTGTGCGGCCGGCGGGCCTTTTTCGGGCGCTTCATGTTGCGTGCCTGGGGGGTTCCGACCATTGCCCGTCCCAGTCGCGGGCATGCCGCTTTGGCACGCTGGACCCCCAAAGGCTGGGCCGTCTGTCTGGGCCCGGGATGGGGTGGCGGCAGGAACGCGAATTACGCCGGGCGGTACCCGAAAGACACCGATTTCCTGGCCACTACACAGGCACGCAGGAACGCCAAGGCCTATCTGCAGGTCAAACGTGCTTACTGGGCCGGCGACGTTCTGGGCGAGAAGCCTACCTACGGGGAGGGAGGGACGCCCGATTTCTGGAGCAGTGTGGCGCTCAGAACTCAGCGAGCGATCATAACGCAAGCCAAAGCCGAGGCGCTCAAGGCCGTCGGCGAGAACCTGGGCGAGGCTGACGCAAAAGAGAAGGCTACGGCCCGGCCGGAGACCACCGAGGACAACAAGATCGTCTGCAGCAAGGACGGCGTCATATCGATACCGGCGGCCGCATACAGCAAGCCCTCCGGCAGCACAAAGGAGGTCAAGGCCATGAAGAGCTTCGCAGGCGGTCTGCAGATATTCCTCCCGCGTTTCTCCCCCAAGGGCCTGACGATTCTGCGGGGTGGTGCGTGGAGGGGTGGCGCCGATGCGTGCAGGTCCGCGTGGCGTATGCCCAGCAGCGGCTACGGCAGATACAACAACTGGGGCTTCCGGGCGGCTATGAATGTGCCCGGCAGCAAGACCCCGCGTGAAATGAAGCTCGACCTGGGCGATGGTGTGACCATGGAGTTTGTCTACATCAAGCCCGGCACGTTCACTATGGGCGGCGAGAACACGAAGGACAGCAAGTGGCAGGGCGTTGAGGTGCCCAAGCACGAGGTCACGATCACCAAGGGGTACTATCTGGGCAAGTACGAGGTAACGCAGGCGCAGTTCCAGAAGATCATGGGATCAAACCCGAGTAAGGCGAGCAAGGATCCGAACGCCCCGGCTGATACCATCTCCGAAGGGGATGCGGTGGCGTTCTGCAACAAGCTGGCCGAGAAGACAGGGACCCAGACGCGGCTTCCTACCGAGGCCGAGTGGGAATACGCCTGCCGCGCGGGCACCACAACGAAGTATTTCTTCGGCGACGATCCGGCGAAGCTCGGCGAGTATGCCTGGTTCGAGGGCAACGATGGCGGCAAGTCGCATCCGGTCGGACAGAAGAAGCCCAATCCGTGGGGCCTCTATGACATCTGCGGCAACGTCGTGGAGCGAGTCTCAGACAAGTATGCCAAGGACTACTATGCAAAAAGCCCGAAGGCCGACCCGACCGGGCCGAGCCAGGGCACGAAATCGCAGTTCGAGTACAAGGTCACCGTCCCGCGGGCGGGCAGGTACGCGCTGACGGCGCGCGTGGTGACGGCCAATTACGATCAGCGACTGAACGTCTCCGCGAACGGCGCCGAGTCCGAGACCACCATGGCGATGCCCTTCACGGTCGGAAAGTGGCGGGACTGCAAGCCCGTTACACTCACCCTCAAGAAGGGCGAGAACATCTTGAGGTTCTGGCGCGACCGGCCTCCGCAGAAGGGGCTGGCCATCAAGTCGTTCGCGTTGAAGCCGGTGCGTTAGCCAGCCCAGAGCCGCCGGGGACAGACACACTGTCAGCAGAGATACGAACTGGCGGCGGAGCACGTGGAGGCGGGGGACACGGGCGATGTCCGCTTGCTGTGGCTCTTGCGCCGGGGCACCAACCGGTAACGGAACCTGGAGCAGAGGAACTCAGATGTCACTGCGAACCTTGGCAGTAGCCTGGATAGTGTTGGTTTCACCGTGGGCGGCCGTGCGGGCCGAGACGCCGTTGCCCGCGGAGATTCCGCTGGCCAAGCCGACCGGTCGGCCAATCAGCACGGCCGTGGCGAGGCTGTACGACGTGTGGAATCCGCACGAGGACCGGGCCAACGAGTTGTTCAGCAACTTCAAGTACTCTCCGCTGAAGGGTTTCTCATACGAGGGCAACGTCTCGCGCCGCGATCCGTCAAAGGTGCTCAAGATCGACGGGACGTACTACGTGTGGTACACGCACCGCAAGACGGTGGCCGGGCCTTCAGGAGCGAAGAAGGCCACCGACACCATCCCGTCCTTCGACTGGGACCTGGGCGAGATCTGGTATGCCAGGAGCACCGACGGCTTCACCTGGACGGAGCGCGGCGTGGCGGTCAAGCGCCTGCCCAAGCCGCAATACGGATGGCGCTCAGTCTCCACCCCGGACGTACTCGCATGGAAGGGCAAGTACTACCTGTACTACCAGGGCTTCAACGAGATACCGGGCCTCAAGGGCGACCGGGCGGCGGCTACGGTCGCCGAGGCCAACTCGCCCGACGGACCGTGGCGCCCGCTGGGGAAGGTCGTGGTCGACTTCGGCGCGCCCGGCGAGTGGGACGCCAACGCGATTCACGACCCGTATCCGCTCGTGTACAAGGGCAAGATCTACCTGTACTACAAGGGCTCGCCCGGCAAGGGAGGACGCGACGGGACGCTCGTGCGGGCCCAGGGCGTGGCGATCGCGGACCACCCGTTGGGACCGTTCAGGAAGCACCGGGCCAACCCCGTGCTCAACTCCGGCCACGAGACGGGACTGTGGCCCTGGAAGGGCGGCATTGCGGGGATCGTAAGCCTCGACGGGCCGGAGAAAAACACCGTGCAGTACGCCCCCGACGGCGTGAACTTCCGCCCCGTGTCGTTTCTCCAGGTTCCGCCCATCGCGCCAGGCCCGTTCGTGCCGGACGCATTCGCTGACAATGGCGACGGCAGGGGTATCACGTGGGGGCTGTGTCACATGAACCCCAGGAGTGACTGGCCCAACACACGTTCGGTCCTGGCCCGCTTCGACTGCGACCTCAGCCGCGACGTGGACAGGCCCTTCTTCAAACGCAACAACATCCGCTTCACCGAGGCGACGTACTTTCAGAAGCGACTGGCCCTGCCCGAAGGCATGCGCAAGAGCCTCGACCGCCAGCGCGCACAGATCGGCAAGGGCCGGCCCGCCAAGCCGCCCAAGGTGGCCAAGGCCGCCCCCGAGACGCCCCGGACCGGCGCGTTTCCGGGAGTGATGCCCCTGACCAAGCCGACGCATCGCCCGCTCAGCGCCGCCTGGGCGCGCATGTGGGATGTGTGGAATCCCCACGAGGACCGCGCCAACGAACTGTTCAGCAACTTCCGTTACACGCCGCTGAAGGGCCTTGCCCGCCGCCCCAACGTCTCGCGACGCGACCCGACCAAGGTCATCCGCGTGGGCAAGACGTACTACGTCTGGTACACCTGTCGTCGAACGTCGGGCCCACCGGTCGGCCTGAAGATGGCGACCGACACGAAGCCCGCGACGGACTGGGACCTGGCCGACATCTGGTGCGCGACCAGCCCCGACGGGGTAACCTGGACCGAACGCGGTCCGGCTGTGAAGCGCCCGCCCAAGCCGCACAAGGGCTATCGGTCCATCTGCACGCCGGGCGTCCTCGTGTGGAAGGGAACGTACTATCTCTACTTCCAGGCCTACAGTCCGATGGTGGGCGGCCAGGCGTACTGTCCCGTTCGCGTCGCGACGGCCGACTCGCCCGACGGGCCCTGGACGCATCATGACAAGCCCGTGGTCCTGCCCGGACCGGCCGGTTCGTGGGACAACATCAAGATCAACGATCCCTGCCCCGTCGTCCACAAGGGGCGAATCCTCATCTACTACAAGGGCGCACCGGTCGAACGCGGGCCGGAATATGTCCTTCGGATGCAGGGTGTGGCGATGGCGGAGAACCCTCTCGGGCCGTTCCGTAAGTCGCCGCTGAACCCCGTGATCAACTCGGGCCACGAGACCTGCATGTGGCCGTGGAAAGGCGGCGTCGCTGCGCTGGTCGCCCTTGACGGTCCGGAGAAGAACACCATCCAGTACGCCCCGGACGGCGAGAACTTCCAGGTCGCTTCGCGCATCCAGGTTCCGCCCATCGCGCCCGGGCCCTACGTGCCGGACGCCTTCGCCAACACCGGCGACGGGCGAGGCTTCACCTGGGGCCTCTGTCACATCAACCCCGACGGGGGTGGGGCGATGAACGAATCCATCCTTGCCCGCTTCGATTGCGACCTCAGCCGCGACGTGGACTGGGTGTACTTCAAGCGCAACAACCTGCGCCACGAGGCGTCAATCTACTTCCAGCGAACCCTCGCCCTGCCCGCCGGCTGGCGCATGCGAATCCTCAAGGAACAGCCCACAGTAGATCGCAATACGATCGTGCGTCCCGCACCGAGGAAGACCGATGGGCAATAGGACCAGACTTCGTTCGCAATGCCCGTCCGGGGATCATGGGCGTGCAGCGTCGAAGACACCCACAAACTCCACTCCGCTGCGCTCCGTTCCGTTTGAGGGTGGCACCCGAGAGGCTTTCGGCGGGTGGTCCGGCGACGACGACATACAGAGACGCGTAACACGCCGCGGACTCATGCGCGACGCCTGCTTGGCGGGCGCCGTCGCAACCGCTGCCCCACTCGCGTCAGCCGCAACAACTCCCGCCGCCAAGCGCCCCAACGTCATCCTGATACTCACCGACGACCAGGGATACGGCGACATGTCGTGTCATGGCAATCCCGTGCTCAAGACGCCGCATATCGATACCTTGCATGCCGAGAGCACACGCCTGACGGACTTCCACGTGGACCCTGTCTGCTCGCCCACCCGGGCCGCCCTGATGACGGGGCGATACTCCGCACGGACCGGCGTGTGGCTGACGTACATGGGGCGCCATCACCTGCGGGCGGACGAAGTCACGATGGCCGACGTGTTCGCCGGCAGCGGCTACCGGACGGGCGTGTTCGGCAAGTGGCACTTGGGTGACAACTACCCGTTCCGCCCTCAGGACCGGGGGTTCCATGAATCGCTGACCCACGGTGGCGGCGTCGTGGGCGAAGCGCCGGACTTCTGGGGCAACGACAACACCGACGACACGTACTTTCGCAACGGCAAGCCGGAAAAGACCACGGGCTACTGCACCGATGTGTGGTTCCGCGAGGCGATGGCATTCATCGACAAGGCCAAGCAGCGGCCGTTCTTCGTCTACCTGCCCACCAACGCCCCGCACGGCCCACACCACGTGCCGCTGCGATACACCACGCCGTATCTCGACAGGAAGGGCGTCAGTGCGTCGCGGGCGCGGTTCTACGGCATGATCGCGAACATAGACGATAATCTCGGCCGCCTTCGGACCTTCCTGCGAGACAAAGGCCTGACCCGCAATACGATCCTTGTCTTCATGACCGACAACGGCACGGCCGGCGGGGTGGGACTCCGCGGGGTCAAGGGGCCGGACCCCAAGCACGGTTTCCCCGCCAACGGCTTCAACGCGGGGATGCGGGGCAAGAAGGGCTCGGCGTACGAGGGCGGGCATCGAGCAGCCTGCTTCATGCACTGGCCCGCCGGCCGGCTCGACCGTCCGCGCGACGTCAGGCCGATCACCGCCGATATCGATCTCCTGCCGACGCTTATCGACCTGTGTCGCCTCAAGGCGCCGAAGGGCGTCGCGTTCGACGGCAGGGACCTCGCTCCCCTGCTCCGCGGCGGCAAGGCGCCCTGGCCCGCACGGACGCTCTGCGTGCATAACCAGGCCCGATTCGGACAGGCCGTCAAAGACGACCGCCCGATCAAGTACAAGGACTTCGCCGTCATGACCGATCGCTGGCGGCTGGTGGGGGAGGAACTCTACGACGTCCAGGCCGACCCGGGGCAGAGGAAGAACGTTGCCGATCAGAACCCAGACGTCGTTTCAGAACTCAAGAAAGCGTACGAGGCATGGTGGGTCGGCATTTCGGGGCGATTCAACGAATACAGCCGCACGGTCGTCGGCTCGCCGAAGCAGTCTCAGACCATGCTGACCTGCCAGGGCTGGCATGGCGACAGGGCGCCCTACAGTCAGCAGCACGTCCGTTCAGCGATGCAGGCCAACGGCTTCTGGGACCTGACCGTCGCGAAGGCGGGGACGTATCGTATCACGCTGCGCCGCTGGCCGGTTGAACTGGACCTGGCCATCGACGCCGTCGTGCCGCCCTTGCCCCTCAACCCGGCGCGACACGATGAGAACTACAAGCTCCTGAAACTGCCCAGCCGAGCGATCACGCCGACCCGCGCGCGCCTGAAGGTGGGACGGTTCGACGAGACAAGACCCGTCAAGGCGGGCCAGAAGGCCGTGACGTTTGACGTGGCCCTGGCGGCAGGGAGCGTGGACCTCCAGACCTGGCTGATCGAGAAGGACGGAACATCCCGCGGCGCGTACTACGTGTACATCCAACGCCTCAATGAAGGACCGCCCCATACGGTCGAAATAGACATGCGATAGCCCTGCCGGACCATCGAAGCGATGCTGTGGATCAGCGGTCGAGGATTCCGGGCGGTCCAGCCGGACCCCTTGGCAGGCGTCAGGAGACGGCCTGAGGGACGATCTCTCACCGAGGCGGGGGCAAGGGCGTCTCTGGTCGCCAAGGGCGGCCAGGGGGCGGCCTGCGGGGCTGGCCGGGACCCTGAATATGGTGGGCTCGTCGTTCCTCACAGTCGCCACGGTTTCCGCATGGCGGACGAGAGCATGCGGTTGGCCACCGGGTCTTCAGGGAAGGTCTCTTTCTTCGGGTCCCACTTCAGGGGCCGCCCGAGGTCCATCGCGATGTTGCCTATGTGGCTCAGCGTGCTGCACCGGTGGCCGACCTCGGCGGGGAAGTACGGGTCCTTCCGCGACTTGACGCAGTCCAGGAAGTTGCGGTGCTCGCCGGCGGGGCAGGTGAACAGGCGCGTCTCGCCGGGGCCGATCTTGCTGGTGAGGATGGCCTTCGAACTGGCCTGCGCCGATCGGCCGAACCCGGTGTTGCCCACCCAGCCATCCGAGCCCTCGAACCGCAGGCCCGTCCCGCCGCTGTCGACCAGCAGTTCCACGCCCGTGGCGTAGACGAACTTCAGGTGGTAGGTGTGGTACGTGTCGTACAGCCCGCCGACGTGCTTGATGCCTTTGCCTTCCACGCTGATCGGCCCGGTGCGCTCGGAATCGTTGGCCCACTGGGCGATATCCAACTGGTGGGCGCCCCAGTCGGTCAACTGTCCCCCCGAGTAGTCGCGGTTCCACCGCCAGTGGTAGTGCGCCAGCCCGGTGCGGTAGGGGGCCTTCGGCGCCGGGCCCAGCCACATCTCCCAGTCCAGTTCCTTGGGGATCGGCTTGGGCTTGGGATCGCCCGGGCCGCGCGGGCCGGCGGGTAACTGCACGCGGATCCGCTGCAGCTTGCCGATCCGTCCGTTGCGGACCAACTCGGCCATCCGGTGGTAGCAGCCCATCGACCGGTCCTCCGTGGACGTCTGGAAGACCGCGCCGTACCGCTTGACGGTGTCGGCGAGGATGCGCCCCTGGCCGATGCTGTAGGTCGGCTTCTCGCAGATCACGTCCTTGCCGGCCTTCAGGGCCGTCACGCTCATCAGCACGTGCCAGTGGTCCGGCGTGGAGATCATGACCCCGTCGACGTCCTTCCGCGCGATGACCTCGCGCCAGTCGCCGGTGGTGAAGCATTTGTAATCGGCCCCGAACTTCTTCCTGACCGTGCCCACCGCGCGGGCCACGTGACGCGTGTCGACGTCGCACAGGGCCACCGGCTGGGCGTCGCGCTGGCCCAGGAACATCCGCAGGTTCCGCCCGATCCCGTGGCTGCCGCATCCGATGAAGCCCATCGCGATGCGCTCGCTGGCCGGCGGGACCGCGCCGGCGCCCAATGCCGTCGAGGTCAGCACGTACGGGGCGGCGACCGTCACTGCGGCGGTCTGGGCGGCGTGTTCCAGCAGTCTGCGGCGTGTCAATCGGCTCTTGGACATGAGATCAGTCTCCACATGTGGGCTTCCGGCCGACGACTGCCATCGGCCTTCGTGATCATTCTACCACGGAGCACCTGATCAGCAAGAGCTCTCCGTCCAGGGCGCGGCGCCCATCGGAAGACAATTCGGTGATGGATGGCATCTCGAAGCGAGGCTAGAATCATTCCCATGGTCGGCCGGTGGACATCGCGTGCGGGTCTGATAGCTGTGGCGGGTCTGACCGTTGCGGCGCTGTCGGCCGGACTCCGCGCCGCGGAAAGGAATCTCGTAGTCAATGGGTCGTTCGAAGTTGCGGGGACAGGCGCGGCGGCGGCGAAGGGGTGGAGGGGCGACGGGGCGGTGTACGCGCGAGATGGCGGCGTGGCACGAACGGGGAAGGCCTCCCTGAAGTACGTCAACGCTGACGCGGGCCGCTATCGGCTCTGCTCGCAGTCCGTGCCCCTTCAGGCTGGGTGGAAGTGTCGCTTCAGCGTCTGGGTCAAGACCGAACGTGTCGCGGGGGCCGACTCCGGGGCGTCGATCTGTCTGGAATGGTCGGGGGGTGACGGCAAGTGGCTGGGCGGGACGTATCCTCGCGGTGTCAAGGGCACGCGCGGTTGGACGAAGATCCAGGGCACGACGCGGGTCCCGGCCGCTGCGGCACGATTCAGCCTGACCTGCTACGTGCGAAAGGGCATGACCGGCACGGCGTGGTTCGACGACGTGGAACTGGTCCGCGTGGCCGAATTGCCCATGAAGACGATGCTGCTGTCGCCGGTCTATCGCGGCCGGATCACGCGGGGCGGGCCCGGGGAGGTTCGCGTGGGCGCGCGCCTGGACCTGCGTGACTTCGATCTGAGTCCGGCGCAGGTCAGGGTCTCCGCCCGGGTCATCTCGGCCGAGGGTGAGAGGGTCTTCGGCAAGGCAACGTGTCAGCCGCGCGTCGGCGCGCCGGTCGAACTGTCGGTCCGCCCCGGCGAACTGGAACCGGGCCGATACCGGCTGATCGTCAACCTCACCGGGCCCGAGGGCAAGGTGCTGCAGACGGCCCGCCACGATCTTGTGCGGATGCCGGACGACTTTTCGCCCACGTGTGCGATCGACGCCCATCGGCGCCTGATCGTGCGAGGCAAGCCGTTTTTTCCGCTGGGCATGTACTGGTCGAGCATCGACGCGAAGCAGTTGGCTCTCTACGCGGGAAGCAGGTTCAACTGCATCATGCCGTACGGCCGACCCACACCGGCGCAGATGGATCTGGCCCACAAGCACGGGATCAAGGTGATCTACTCGATCAAGGACCTCTATGCGGGCAGCCGCTGGTGCCCCGCCGACATCAAGACGCCCGCCGACGAGGAACGCCGGATCCGCGCCACCGTCCGCCGGTTTCGCGAGCACCCGGCCCTGCTGGCGTGGTATCTCAATGACGAACTGCCCCAATCGTACATGCCCCGCCTGAAGGCCCACCAGCGGTGGACGGCCGAGGAGGACCCCAACCATCCGACGTGGGTCGTGCTGTACCAGTTCCGCGAGGTGGCCGACTACGTCGAGACGTTCGACGTGATCGGCACGGACCCGTATCCCATCGGGCGATCGCCGGCGTCGATGGCGGGGCAATGGACGGCTGAGACGTTCCGACAGGTCAGCGGGGCCCGGCCGCTATGGCAAGTCCCACAACTCCACAACTGGGCCAACTACCGCAAGACCGCCGACGCGAAGAAGGGCCAGCGCACGCCCACGCGTGACGAGGTGCGGTCGATGGCGTGGCAATGCATCTGCCGGGGCGCCACCGGGCTGGTCTTCTACTCCTGGTACGATGTGCGGAGGAACCCCGACGTGTCGTTCGAGACGCAGTGGGCTTACCTCAAGGCCATCGCTGCCGAGATTGACTCCCTCGCACCGATGCTCCTGTCGGCCGAGCCGGCGCCCGCGGTGCAGGTCCGCGCCGATCCAGCCAAGCCACCGTGGCTGCACTGGCTGGCGCGAACGCACGAGGGCAGGGGCTACCTCTTCGTCGTCAACAATGGCGACGCTGACGGCACGATGACGTTCACGCTTGGCGGCGGGATCCGAACCGTCCGCGTCGTGGGGCAAGATCGCACAATCCCCGTCAAGGACGGCCGTTTCAGCGACACACTGAAGAAACTCCAGGTTCGCATCTACGAGTGGTCCCGCTGATCGGGATCTGGACGTCCGGAAGCACCATACAGTCCTCTCGCCTTCACGCGTCGGCCCCTCCCCCGTCTCACGCCCTTGCCGACCGCCTCACCGGCTTCTGTTCAAGAATCGCTGTGCGTTCTTGTTGCCTTTGGCGGCTGCTTTGCGGTACCACTTCATCGCCTCGTCGCGACTTTTGGGCACGCCTTGGCCTCGCTCGTACATGAGGCCGAGGTTGAACATGGCCGTATGGTGTCCACCGGCCTGGGCGGTCTTGAGATACCACCTGGCGGCTTCGGTGTAGTTCCGGGCAATGCCGTAGCCGTCGCGATACATGCTCGCGAGGTCCTTCATGGCGTTGAGGTTCCCGGTTTCGGCGGCGGCTTTGAGCCGCAGGAAGTGCTTGGCCTTCGGATCGCCCGCCTTGGCGGCGGCTTTGGCCTTGTCCAGTTCGGCGGCGGTTCGGTCCTTCGGGTTGTCTGCCGGGCCGCCTAGCCCGACCATCACAATCATGCGTCGTCCGGCGACGGTGACCTTTCGGGAGACGTAGCCGCGCTTGGAACTGTCGCTTGCCCAGACGCCTTCCTTGTCCACCTCCACCGTCCCGTCCGGCTTGATGTTCAGGATACAACTGGTCTTGAAGTTCAGCCCGGCGAGAGACGTCGAGCCGACGGCGGGCACGACGACGACCTCTATGTGCCTTGAGCCCAATCCGTCGGGCACGGGTTTGCCCGCGAAGACGGCACAGCGGCCCCCGCTGAGTCTCATGATACGGTTGCCCCCGGCGACCCCGGTAACTCTGAGACGATAGGACGAACCGGCCGAAGGCGGCTTGGGGCGGTAGCGGTAGATAACCGGTTTGACGCCGGCCTGGGCTTGGCGCAACAGGCTGACGATTTGCGCGTGGCCCTTCTTCGACGCGATCGCCAGCGGAGTCAGGCCATTCTTGGCTGCCGCGTTGACGTTCGCCTTCGCCGCCAGCAACAACCTGACCACTTCCGTGTGCCCCCGCGATGCCACCAGCAACGGCGTAACGCCATTCTTGTCCGCGGCATTAACATTCGCCTGGGCCTCCAGCAACAGCTTGACCACGGCCGTTCGGCCCTCCCCCGCCGCAAGGAGCAGCGGGGTCCAGCCGTCCTCGTCTGCGGCATTGACGTTTGCCTTTGCCGCCAACAGCAGTTTAACCGCCTCGGCTTGCCCACTCCACGCCATCAAGGCCAACGGCGTATACCCGCTCTCGGTGATCGCGTTGACATCGGCGCCGGCTTTGATCAATTCACGCAGTTTCGCAATGCCCTTCGCGCCCAGCGAGCTGTTCTTGACGAGTGACTGCAATTCCCTGGTGGCCGTTGTCTTGTCCTGAGCACTCGACGTGCGGATGCCGAGGCTTGCAGCCACCAGAACCATCGCAACGACGCCAATCCACCTGCGCTCTGGTCTGACTCGTGGCATGGCTGATCCTTTCACGTGAGACATTCCCTGACGTTGATCTGACGATCCCGCACACCCGCCGCGACGCCCCAGTGGCGCGCAAGCGGGGCAAACCAAATAGTATCCGCCCGCCCGGCGACTTGCCGGACGTCAACTCCGCACTGCGCCTCGCTCCGGGCGGGCAATGTCAGGCGGGGCTACTCCACCACGACGCGGAAGCCGACGTGGTAGACCTTCTGCCAGTCCGGGTAGCCCAGGCGGAACGACGACGTCGACCGATGCTGCCTGTCGTGCCACGACCCGCCGCGGACGACCCGCTTGATGCTGTCGCCGGTGGTGAGACTGTTGCGGCCGTCAGTGTCCTTGTACGGATAGGGCTTGTACTGTGACCGCGTCCACTCGGCGACGTTGCCGTGCATGTCGTACAGGCCCCAGGCGTTCGGGGCGTACTTGCCCACGTCGGCCAGGTGGAGCACGCCGTCATTGAACCGCGCATCCTTCAGCTCGTAGTCCACGTGCGGCTTGGGGTTCCTGATCGGCTTGGGATTCACGCCGGAGACGGCCATCTCCTTGACCTTCAGGTCGGCGAGGTTGGCGTACTTCGAGAAGTCCGTGTCGAAGTCGCCGAACGACAGCGGGCTGGTCGTGCCTGCCCGGCAGGCCCATTCCCACTGCGCTTCGGTCGGCAGGGTCACGGTCTTGCCCGTCTTCTTCGACAGCCACGCACAGTACGCCATCGCCTTGCGCCACGTCACGCGGATGACGGGGAACTTGCCCGACGTGTCCATGTAGTAGCCGCGCTTGACCTGGTCCTTGTAGTGCATGTCGTAGACGCCGTTCTTGTAGTCCGGGTCGAACGCCTTGTACTGCTCGAGCGTCACCTCGGTGGCGCCCATCCAGTACGACTTGGCGATGGCGACTTTGGCCATCGGGGCCTCCTGCGGCGTCTCGTCGAGCGAGCCCATCGCGAACTGACCGGCCGGGATCTTCACCAGGCTCATCGTCACCCCGCCGCCGAGGTCCAGTTCCATCGCGGCGCCCGAGCCCTGCTTGCTCTTGGCCGTCGCCTGGTCGAAGGGCCAGCCTGACACGCTGACCTTCGTGGCGATGCGCTTGACCGGCGCGGGCTTGATGAACTTGTGGGTCTTCTTGTAGGGGTTGTAGATGTACTCGGGATTGGTGTCGACGCTGGCGTAGATCTTGCGGAGTTCCAGTCGGCGCTTGAGGATCGTCTTGTTGGCACCGGCCTCCGTCCACGTCCCGTGCCGCGGCGCGTTCAGGTCGGTCCACGTGACCAGGCGGTCCCAGGCCTCGGCGTCGAGTTTGACGTTGTGATGGCCCTTCTGGAACATCTGGATCAGTTCGCTGGTGTCGGCGTGGAACTCCAGCGGCGTCAGCAGGTGGTAATCGCCCTCTGGCCCGTTGCGCCGCACGTACGGGTGCAGAGCGGTGTGCGCCATTTTGGGCTCGTGGAGGTCGGGGATCTTCTTTCCGTCTTTCCGCTCCTTGCCGCTGTGGCAGCCGACGCAGAACTTGTCGAGCACGGGCTGGACTTCACGCTGGAAGCTGAAGCCCCGAGCGGGTCCGTACCATGGCGTGATCTTCTTGGGCTGCTTGCGGGACGACAGCGTCATCTTCGTCGCCGGCGCGGTGTCCTGGCTCTCGTGGCATCCGATGCACGAAAGCCTCTCACCGGGCATTCCGACCAGCCAACTCCGCATCAACTGCAGCGCCTTGCCCTCTTCATCCAGCGGTTGGAGTGCGATCGGCGTGTTGGCGGGAATCTGGAAAGTCGTCGAGCCGTC
>CAZVEV010000144.1:0-14689 GCA_964625865.1 uncultured Planctomycetaceae bacterium
GCGCCCGCCCCCCCCCCCCCCCCCCCCGCGCCCCCCCCCCCCCCCCCCCCCACAAGAAGGCCGGGGTGAGCAATCCCCCCTGCCTGCCCGATCAATTGCCCCACTGTCATTCATGCAATCGCCCTTTCGCATCTCATCTTGACAGAGAAGACCGACATCACGCACCTCTGATTACAGGTGTAGACGGATTGGGTAGGTGCACGTTTACACACATAGACAGGATGTTCGGCAGAACGAACACCCGTGACAGCAGACATGATCGAGCGTCGGTTTGCTGACGTTTGACCGAGAAAGGAAAGCGAACCATGAGGTACCACAGGCTTCAGATCTTGGTGGTTGCGGAGTTGCTTGCGGCGTTGGTCACCATCGGTGCCAATGCCCAGGAACGCGAAGATCGGCGCCCTGGCCGGGCCGACAATGACCGTGGCGGGCCGCGGGGGGATCGGCGCGAGGCCCCTGACCGCCGACCAGGCCGGCGAGGGCGGTCGAGGAATCCTCTCATTCTCGCCCTCGACTCCGATGGCGATGGTGACCTGTCGCCTGGCGAGATCCGCGGTGCGTCGGTCGTTCTCAGGCGGCTGGACAAGAACGGTGACGGAATGCTGACTCGCGATGAGTTGCGCCCCGCCCAGGACAGGCCTGAAGCTCGACCCGATAGGCCGTCAGCAGATGACCGACGCCCCGAAGTGTCTCCGCGCGGTGACCAACCAGTCCTCAAGTCGCCTTTGGCCGGCTTCGTTCGGATACCCGGTGGGACGTTTGAGATGGGAGACCATCATCGCATGGGCGGCGGGGAACACCGTAGCGACGAGTTGCCGATTCACACCGTTCGCGTCAACGGGTTCGACATGTCGGCCACAGAGATAACGAACCGGCAATACTGCGAGTTTCTCAACTCCGCCGTGGCAAAGAACCTCGTTACCGTCAGTCGTGGCGGCGTCTACGGCATCGGCCGAAGAAGCCCGTACTGTGATACCAGCCAATCCGACCGGTCCAGCCGGATTCTATGGAAGGACGGGAGGTTCGCCGTAGCCGCGGGCAAGGGCGATCACCCGGTGGTGTGCGTTCGTTGGCGCGGGGCCGCGGCGTACTGCAACTGGCTGAGTTTGCAGAAGGGCTACCAGGCCTGCTATGACCGGACAACCTGGAAGTGCGACCTGTCCAAGAGGGGCTTCAGGCTTCCGACCGAGGCCGAGTGGGAGTACGCCGCCCGCGGGCCTGGCCACGGCCAGTACCGCTTGTTCCCCTGGGGAAACGAAGCCGACCGGGCCAAGGCCAACTGGCCCCGATCCGGTGACCCGTACGAAGCGGGGCCCTACCCATGGACGACACCGGTCGGGTTCTACAACGGCAAACTGCATCGCAAGGCCGACTTCGGCTGGCCCGGTCGCCAGGAGACCTATCAGAGCTCGAATGGGGCCAACGGGTATGGCCTGTACGATATTGCGGGCAACGTGTGGGAGTGGTGCAACGACTGGTACAACCGCGAGTATTATCGCTCCAGCCCGAAGGACAACCCCCCGGGCCCGGTCTTGCCCAGCCGGGCGCCGGACGGCAGGACCTATCACGTGCTTCGCGGGGGCAACTGGTACAACGGCGAGAACGGGCATTCCCGCGTGGCCAACCGCAATCTGGCTTACTTCCGTGGGCCGGACGATCCGGACCACAGTTGGTATCACATCGGCTTTCGCCCCGTGCTGGCCGCGGCCCCGCCGGCCGGCGGCACGACCAACACCGCACCTGCACCCACGGCGACAGCAAAGACCATCGGGCTGGTGAAGAACGGTCCGAGATCATTCAAAGGCTACACGCTGTTTGCTCCCAAGCACTACACAGCCACGTACCTGATAGACAATGATGGTTGCGTGGTCAACTCGTGGACGAAGAGCAGGTACGAGCCCGGCCAGAGCGTCTACCTGCTGCCTAATGGGAACCTGCTGCGATGCTGCTTCACGAAGAGTCGCGTTTCCACCGGTGGTGGCGAAGGCGGACGAATCGAGGAGTACAACTGGCAAGGGGATCTCGTGTGGGAGTTCGACTACCGCACGGAGCGTTACGCCCAGCACCACGATATCCAGCCGCTGCCGAACGGGAACATCCTCATGCTGGCCGTCGAAAGGAAATCTCTCGAAGAGTGTCTGGCCGCCGGGTTCCGGGATCGAGACCTGCGGGACGGGTACCTCCTGCCCGACTACGTCGTCGAGATCAAGAGGGAAGGCCGCACCGGCGGCAAGGTCGTGTGGGAGTGGCACGTCTGGGACCATCTTGTCCAGGACGAGGACCGGACCAAGGCCAATTACGGCGACCCGGCAAAGCACCCCGAGCGGATCGACACCCAGTGCAACGGGCGCGGCGCAAGGTCGTTCTGGAACCACATGAACTCAATTGCCTACAACCCGAAGCTCGACCAGATCATCCTGTCGGTGCGCGGGTCCAGCGAGATCTGGGTGATCGATCACAGCACGACGACAAGAGAGGCGGCCGGGCACACGGGCGGGAAGTACGGCAAGGGTGGCGACCTGCTTTATCGCTGGGGCAATCCGGCAGCATACGGGGCAGGCACGACGCGAGACCAGAGGCTGTTCCAGCAACACGACGCACAGTGGATTGCCCCAGGCTGTCCGGGGGCAGGGAACATCCTGCTGTTCAACAACGGCCTGAGCCGTTCGCCGGACGGGTCGGGTCGACGGATCGATCGTCGCAGCAGAGGCGGCGGTTCAGAGATCGGGTATTCCTCGGTGGACGAGATCGTCCCACCGGCAGACGCCGCCGGTAGGTACACATTGACCGTGGGGCGGGCGTACGGGCCCGGCAAGCTAGCCTGGACCTACGAAGCCAAGGATCGTGGGAGCTTCTATGCCGAGGCGATCAGCGGCGCCCAACGCCTGCCCAACGGCAACACGCTGATCTGCGACGGGACGCACGGCGTGCTGTTCGAGGTAACCCCGACGGGCCAGACGGTGTGGAAGTACGTCTGCCCCGTCGACCGCAGCGGTCCGATGCCTCAGGGCCAGAAGCCCGGTCTGGACCACCGCGGCCACAACTGGAACGCGGTCTTCAAGGTCCACCGCTACGGAGGCGACTATCCCGGCTTGGCTGGGCGGGACTTGACGCCGGGCGAGGTCATCGAACTCCCCGTTGGCACACAGCGCGAGATCCGCGGGGACGACCGTCGCCCGCCGGGCGGCGGAGGGCGCGGTCGAGGCGGTGGGCGCGGTGGCGACCGACGCAGGCGCGACGGTGATCGTGAGAACAGTCGCGATAATCGTGGTCGAGGCGGCGACAGGCCTGAATGAGTGCATGACTGATACCAAGAACCAGGGAGCAGGACGATGAAGAACACAGTAATGATCCTCGCAATGGGCGCATGCCTGACTGCTGTGGCGAGGCATACGAAAGCCTACGAGGCGCTCCGCGGGCCGACCGAAATGCGGTATTGGGACAGAGACAAGGCGTACAACGGGTACACGCTGTTCTCGGCCCGGGGCGTGTCGTATCTGATCGACATGAACGGCTCGGTCGTGCAAACGTGGAAGATCGGCACGACGCCGCGACTGCTGGACAATGGGAACCTGCTCGACGCGTCGAGAGATGACCCGAGTGGGTTCCAGGGCTTCAAGGAACTTGACTGGAACGGGAAGGTCGCCTGGCAGTACACCGAGAAACGGGCGGGCTACTTCCCGCACCACGACTGGGTCCGTATCTACAATAAGAAGCTCAAGGCCTACACAACGCTGTATATCGCCAACCGGTCGTTGACCCACGACCAGGCCATTGCCGCCGGTTGCGACCCGCGAAACGGGCCGTACCGCGGCGCACAGATGGATGCGATCATCGAGATCGACATGGCGGGGAACGTCGTGTGGGAGTGGTGGTTCTTCGACCACGTGGTTCAGGACATCGACGCCACCAAGACCAACTATGTCGGCACGGGGAAGACCATTGCTGACTACCCCGGACGGATAAACCTGAATCTGCCCGGCCGGCCCGTCAAACGCGACTGGTTGCACTGCAACTCGCTGGACTACAACGCCGAACTTGGCCAGATCGTGATCAACTCCGTGCAGGGCGAGTTCTACGTGATCGATCACGACAAGACATTCGTTCCCGGCGACCCAAAGCGGAGCATCGCCCTGGCGGCCTCGCCGGCGGGCGACTTCCTGTACCGCTTCGGCGACCCGGCGCGCTATGCCCAAGGCGACCGGCCGTCGATCCGTGCCGACTGGACACAGGCCACCACCGGCCACAAGCAGATCGGCGGCAGCCATGACATCCAGTGGATTCGGCCTGGCCTGCCTGGGGCGGGCAACTTCCTGATCTTCAACAACGGCCAGTACCTCTTCGAGCGGACTGCACAATCGTACATCTTCGAGGTCAACGGGTTCGTCGACTCTCGCGGCAGGGACACCGGGCAGTACGTCAATCCGCCGGACGCGGGATACACGCGATGGCACGCGGAGAACCGCGATACACATAAGCACACGAAGCTGAAGTCCAACCAGATCGTCTGGATGTACTACTCCAAAAGCAACCAGGGTTTCTTCAGCCACATCGGCTCGGGCGCCCAGCGCCTGCCCAACGGCAACACGCTGATCTGCGCGATGACCGAGGGGCACATCTTCGAGGTGACGGCAGGAGGCGAGGTGGTGTGGGAGTACATCAATCCGGTGACAACGGCAGGCACTTTGAAGGTCATTTCAGACGCTTACCCTATGAGCAACGCGGTATTCCGGGCATATCGCTACGGTCCGGACCATCCGGCCCTGAAGGGCCGAGACCTGACGCCTCTGGGCACCATCACGGACAAGTTCCCCCGCGAGGCCGACCAGCGAGGCGGCCGTGGGCAAAGGCCCTCACCCGGCGGCGGACGAGGCCGTGACAGCGGGCGTGATGGGCGCGACGATCGCGATAGCGGCGCACCGAGAGGCGATGACCAGCGCGACGCACGAGGCGGGCCAAACGATCGCGGCGGACAGCGGGGACGGCGAGGCAAACCAAGGCATCCGGTACACGCCGCGCTGGACGCCAATGGAGACGGCGAGATATCATCGGCCGAGATCACCAACGCCGCTGCGGTATTGAAGAAACTCGACGCCAACGGCGATGGTTGGATACGCCGCGAAGAGATGCGTCCACCCGGCGGCGGGCGGGGTGGACAAGGACGAGTCGGAGGCGACAGACGCCGTCCAGGCGGCGAGCGAGACCGACCGGACAACAGACGAGGCGAGGATGACAGCGGCCGTGACGAGAGGCCGAGGAGAGATGACCGGTGACGGCCGAGCGAAGAACTGCATCACGTGACCCCGCTTCCGCCGCGGGACTCGATCGCAGGAGCTTCCTTGCCCTGGTAGGCCTGGGTGCTGCCGGCGCCATGGCTCATCGATGTCCGGCCGTTGATACCAAGGCGATGCCGAAGAAGCCGAACGTCGTCTTCATGCTCTCAGACGACCAGAACTGGAACGGCCTTTCAGTGCGGATGCATCCGGAGATGCCCGACTCGATGAGCAGCACCTGCCTCACGCCGAACATCGCGAAACTCGCCGCGGCGGGTATGCGCTTCTCTGCGGCATATGCCCCTTCGCCGGTCTGCTCACCGACGCGGTACAGCCTGCTGACGGGCAAGTCGACGGCGCGTCACGGGATGACCAAGGCTGCGGGCGTCGTCCGGTCTCATCCGGGCTATGAGATGCTCCCGCCGCAGATCCCCAGGCGAATCGCTGCCGACGAGGTCACCACGGCAATGCTGTTGAAGCGGGCCGGCTATGCGACGGCGCACTACGGGAAGTGGCACCTCTTAGGCGGTGGGCCGGGTCGGTTCGGCTTCGACGAGCACGACGGTGAGACCGGCAACCAGGATGCGGCGCCCTTCAGAGATCCCAACCCGGTGGACATCTTCGGCATGGGTAGGCGAGCTTGTGCGTTCATGGCCAGGAACGTCAAGGCTGTCAAGCCATTCTACGTGCACCTGTCCTACCACGCGCTGCACTACCCTGAAAACGCGAGGAAGGCCACGCTGGATGCCTGTGCCAAACGCCTCAAGGGGCGCCCGCAGCGCAACGTCCAGACCGCTGCGATCACCGAAGATCTCGACGCCGGCGTCGGAATGGTCCTTGACGAGATCGACCGCCTGGGTATCGCTGACAACACGGTTGTGATCTACACGGCGGACAACGGCGGAGGCGGGCGCAGCGGCCGGCCCCTGACCGGCGGCAAGGGAACGCTGTGGGAGGGTGGCATCCGCGTGCCGCTCATCGTCCGCGGTCCCCGCGTCCGGGCCGGCGCGTTCTGCCATGTTCGCGTCAGCGGCTGCGACCTGCTGCCCACGCTGTGCGACCTTGCGGGCCTGGCCGGCCCCCTGCCCAAAGGCGTCGACGGCGGGAGCATCGTCCCCTTGCTGACCGGCGGCGGCAAAGGCACGGTCAAGCGGCCGCGCGAGGAGATGGTCTTCCACTTCCCGCACTACCAGAAAGGCGACATCGGGCCGCATTCGGTGATCTTCCTGGGCAGATACAAACTGCTCAAACTCCATGAGACCGGCCAGGTGCGGCTGTTTGATATTGCCAGGGACATCTCCGAACGACGCGACCTGTCGAGTGACCTGCCCGAGAAGGCCGCCGAACTCGACCGGAGACTTGGCGAGTATCTCAAGACCGTTGGCGCCCGCATGGCTCGGGGCAACCCGGACCACGACCCGAGCCAGAAACCTCCGACGGAACAGAGGCCTCGGCACAACGGGAAGCGAGACAAGAGCGGCAGACGAGGCGGGAAAGGAGGCAGGCGGTGAACGCGTCGACTGGATCTCGGACCAGGCAGGCTACCCGGCGAACTCTCCTGAAAGGTGCGGGACTGCTCGGCACCGCGGCACTGGCACCACGACTGGCCTGCGCGCAGTTGCAGTCCCCCAAGCCCAACTTCGTCATCGTCCTGATCGACGACATGGGCTGGAAGGACGTCGGGTTCATGGGCAATACGTTCGTCGAGACGCCGAACCTCGACAAGCTCGCCCGTGAGGGGACGGTGTTCACCAGCGCCTATGCCAACGCGCCGAACTGCGCCCCGACCCGGGCGTGCATCATCTCCGGACAGTACACACCGCGGCACGGCGTGTACACCGTCGGCGACTCGGTCCGCGGGCCGACGACGTGGCAAAAACTCATCCCCACGCCCAACAGCGAGGCTCTGCCGGACTCTACCGTAACGATCGCCGAAGCCCTCAAACCCGCCGGATACACCAGTGCGTGCATCGGCATGTGGAACCTCGGACGCAGCCGCGACACCGACCATTCGCCGCGAGGCGAAGGCTTTGACCTGTACGTCAATCCGCGAGATCTGGGCTTTGACCAGGATTACTACCCCGGGCACCGCGAGAATGAAGCCGGTCGGACTGACGATCGCCGGCGCGGCGGGCGCGACAGCCGTAGGGCCAGCCGTGGACGGGGCGGCGGCCGAGACCGCAATCCAAGAGTCACTGCTAAGCCCGACGACTACCTCACCGACAGGTTCACCGATGAGGCCGTCAAGTTCATTGAGACGAACCGTAAGCGGCAGTTCTTCCTATATTTGGCGCATCACGCGGTGCACCGGCCTCACCAGGGGAAGCCTGACCTGCTGGCGAAGTACGAACGAAAGCGGCCCCGCGGACGGAAAGACAACCCCGTGTACGCCGCAGTGATCGAAAGCGTTGACCAGAGCGTCGGGCGCGTGATGGCTGCGCTGGACAAGCACGGCTTGGCCGACAACACGATGGTGATCTTCTTCTCGGACAACGGCGGTGACACCGGTGCGGGGGTAGGTACCAACGCGCCTCTTCGTGGCGGCAAGGGCATGATATACGAGGGGGGCATCCGCGTGCCACTGGCGATCCGCTGGCCCGCCGGCTGCAGACGGGGACAGACGAATGACACACCCGTTCTGGGTATGGACTTCTACCCCACGATGCTCGAGTTAGCCGGGGTCAGACCACCGAAGAACCATACGCTCGACGGCCAGAGCCTGGCCGGTCTGCTCAAGGGCACCGGTGCGCTCAAACGCGAGGCGTTGTATTGGCACTTCCCGTGCTATCTAGGCAGAACCACGCCGTGCGGGGCCATTCGCAACGGCGATTACAAGCTGATCGAAAGATTCGAGGACGGCCGCGTCGAGTTGTTCAATCTCAAGGACGACATCTCCGAGCGGAAGGACCTCTCGGCCACCATGCCGGACAAGACCCGCACCATGCTCGCCGCACTTCGAACTTGGCATCGTGCCGTCGGCGCCCCGGTGCCCACGAAGCCCAACCCTCGATACGATCCCAACGCCCGCCGACCAAGGGGCGGCCGACGAGGAGACCGACGCGCTTCCCCAACGAAGGGATGATGACGGTCAGGGCTGACCGTGGCAGTGGACCGTTCCCTGCCTAGTAGACTCCCAGGCTACTTCCCGGCCGGACGCGTCGCAGACTCGGTGGCCTGGGAGCCGCGCTGCAGCAGTCTGCGGTGCTCTTGCTCCCTGCGGGTTGCCTCGGCCGCCTTCTCGGCGTGTCCGCTGCGGCGCAGCACGACGGCGAGGGTCCTGTTGCTGTCCATGAGAAGGGCGTGGAGGAACCACATATCAGGATTGTCTCCCTGCAGTTTGTTCAGGCCGGCTATTGTTCGCTCGAGCAGGGATCTGGCCTCGGCGTGCTTCTCGCGAAGTCGAAGCAGGTCGGTCAGGGAGTTGCGGAACGCCGCCAGCCAGACCTGATGCGAAAGCACCTTGGGGAACCGCTTGGCCAGCGACTCCTGGGCTGCAACGGCCTTGCGATCGCTCCGTTCGGCCTCATCCAACCGGCGTGTCTTTCGCAAAACTGTGCCCAGGGCGTGGTGGATATGAGCCTGAGACGCCAGGTAGTCGAGCACGTACGGGTGCTCGGCCACGAGCCTCTCCGAAATGGCTAGCGCCTTGTCCAGCCGCACTTTGGCCCGCTCGAACCCGTCCTGTCTGAGAGACGGGTCTCGCAGGTCCACCACCGCGTAGGTCTCGCAGAGATCGAACCGATAGTCCGGGACCCCGGGAAAGTCGCCGGACAGCTTCTCAAGAATCTGAGTCGCTCGATCCAGTGCCCTGTCGGCCGCGGCGCGGTCATGGGCGACAGCATCGCGATACCCGTCGCGATAGCACAGTGCCAGCATGCGACGGTACTCCGGGTTCTTCGGACATTCCTGCACCAAGGCGTCCAACAGGACGACGGCCTTCGCCAGGTAAGCTCGCCTGTCGCCCGACTTGGGATCGTCCTTGGCTGTGTGGTCCGGACGGGGTCGAGGTGGCGGCGGGCGTCGCCCCGGCCGATCCGGTCGCGGTCGCCGTGGCCTTTGGCCCGCCTTCGGGCCGCGGGGTTTGCTGCCGGGCTCGGCCGGGGCCCGCGTACCGAGGAAGTAACACGTCCGGGCAAGCTCGAACCGCTCGGCTGGCGCCGAGGGCCCGCCGCCGGAGGACGTCGGGGCCAGGATGGCCAAGGCACGCAGGTGTGACTCTTGTGCCAGGTCCGGCTGGCGAGTCATGCGGTACAATCGCCCCAATTCGTTATGAATTTCTGCGACCGCCACGCTGAAGTCCGCATCCGTATCCGGGCGTCCGCCGAGATTGTTGTACATGGCCAGTGCCCGATCGTAGGCGTCGACCGCCTGGTCGTACTGGCCCAGTCGCTGGCGGATATCTCCCACGCGGCGGTTGGCCTGGGCGGCCCTCTGACGCAGCGCTGTATCGTCCCCGCTCTGCTCGGCCAGTCTATCGTAGAACAGGAGCATCTCCTCCAGGAGAGCCGCGGTCCGGCTCGAGAGAACCGGCTCACCCGGAATCTCGATGCTCGTCCCGCTTTCGCCTTCGACCGGCAGATCCGAGATCCGAAGGATCCTGGCCGGGCCCAATCGATCGAAGATCCTGTCGAGGGCCTCCTGCGCCACGGCCGATACCGCCTCTGACTTGGCACGCTGGCGAGACTCTGCATCGAGAGCGCTCTTCGTGTGCACGTAGGCCATCGCCGAGACCAGGGCGATGGCAACGAGCAGCAACAATGACGCCCCGGCCAAGACGGCCACGGCGCGGTTGCGCCGGCACCACCGCCACAAGCGTTCGGCGGGTCCGGCCCGACGGGCTTCGATGGGACGATCCTCCAGGAATCGCTGCAGGTCGGCTGCCATCACCTCGGCCGATACGTACCGGTCGGCCGGCTCGCGGGCCATTGCCTTCAGGACGATTGTTTCCAAGTCGCGCGGAATGCGCGGGTCGATCCTTCGCGGGGGGACGGGTACTTCCTGCGTAATGCGGCGAATCAGGCTGCTACGTTCGGTGTCATCGTAGCCTGGCCGCAGCGTTAGCAATTCGTAGAGGGTGATCCCGAGACTGTATGTGTCGCTCTTGGCATCGGTTCGGCCGTCGAGTTGCTCGGGGGCCATGTACCGCAGCGTGCCCGTGATGTCGCCCGGCTGCGTCACCTCAGTGGACTCGATCGCCTTGGCTAGGCCGAAATCCGTGACCCACACCGTCCCTCGCTCGTCAATGAGCAGGTTGGCGGGCTTGATGTCACGGTGCAAGGCGCCCTGGTCATGCGCATAGCTCAAGGCCTGGGCCACCTGGAAACCGATCCTCGCGGCGCGATGCCAGTAGGCCCCGCTGGCCCACTCGTCCAGAAGCTGACGAACAACGCCCCCGCCCGATCGATCTTCAGTTGGTTCGGTGTCCCCGTCTGCCTGTCCGGGCTCGCCCGACGGGCCGGTCGAGAATTCGGAGGCAAGGGCCGAAATGACCCTGTCCAACCCGATGCCGCGCACGAACTGCATGACATAGTAGTGGAAACCATCATCCTCGCCCACGCCAAACACCTGCACGATGTTCGTGTGGTGCAGGCCGGCGGCGACGTGGGCCTCTCGCTTGAAACGCGCTAGATGCCTGGCCTCCAGGAGAGCCTGCCGTGGAAGCACCTTGACCGCCACCCGCCTGCCGAGCGATTCCTGCTCGGCCTCGTAAACGATCCCCATTCCCCCACGCCCGATCTCACGGATGATGCGAAAGTCGCCCAGGCGTTCGAGCTTGATCGGCCCGAGCGATGCCAGCCCATCGGCAGACCGTTCGCTGCGGGCCTTGAGCCTCTCCATGGCGATGACGGTCGGGAACAGATCGTGAATCTCGTCGGCCAAGTCCGGGTACCGCTCGGCATACTCGGCGATGGACGGGCTCTCGCCGCGGCGTTGTCTCTCGACAAACTCCGCAGCCAGGGCTTCCAGCGGGTCTCGCTCGGCGTCGGGATCAGACATCGTGCTGCTCATCGGAGAGTCCGGGAACCATCGACAGGATCTCCTTCAGACGTCTCAAGGCGCGGACATATCGAATGCTGGCGGCCTTGGGTTCAATGCCCAAGGCCTCGGCGACCTCGGTGTTGGTCAGTTCCTCGAAGTGCCGCAGCGCCAGTATTTCCTGGTCCAGCGGGGCCATGGACTCGATTGCGCTCTGGACTGTCTCAAGCGCCTCGCCCCTGGCGGCGGCCCCGCTGGGCGAGGTCCAGTCGCCCACCAGGTGAATCGCCAGTGACGCGGAGGTAGCCTGGGGATATCGCGGCGAGATGGCGACCTCCCGCCCGGCATCCCGCATCTGGGCGCCGAGGTGCCTGCGATACACGTCGATAATCGTCTGCTTGACGATTGCTCTCAACCAGAGAAACGCCGAGGTGAAGGATCCGCTGTCATAGTGCTCTATCCGTTGGGCGGCTGCCAGATAGGCCTCCTGCAAGACGTCATCGGGACCTATCCGCCCGAGGAGCCTCGCGTCGAGGCGGTAATTCACCATCCGCCACAGACGCTGTCGGTGCATTGAGAACACAGCAGCCAAAGCGTCAACATCCCCGCTCCGCAGGCGGCTGTCCAACTGTTCGTTTCCGTCGGGAGTAGCGACCATTCATTTCCGTCACATATCTCTAAACGCCTCGGGCCTCACCTATTCTACAAGACTCTCCTCACAAAGTCGCCCCGACCTCGGTTCCGGGACGGGTGCCTTGGTTGGGTGCCAAGACTCTGCGTCTTCGGCGCGGGTATACGCCATACAGGTGAGTTCTGGGACCATACGGGATCGGAGGCGCTCGAAGTGAAATCCCGCCGGATGTCTACCGCCAGACAGTTGCAGGCTGTTCTTTCGTGCCGCTTGAGGCCATTTCGAGCAGCATCGCGGGCCGATTATAGGCCAATGGCCTCTTGCTGGCATTCGGAAGGGACTTTACGATGAGTTTTCGAAGACGTGATAGGATAACCGAAAAGGTCCGCGATGGTCTCAGGCGGGAGTCTCAGCCAGGCTGCCTCGCGCTGGGGCCCGGGAGTGCATCCAATGGACGGAGGCTGCAAATCGATTCCATCGTTACTGCTGGTGGGAACCTTCTGTTCGATGGTTGTGGTCCGCGTCTGGGCCGAAGAGGCAACGCCGCCAGTGGCGCCTCTATCCCGGGCGCCGACGCACCGTTACAGCTTTGACGGGAAGGGTGGCCCCGGGGCCGTTCTGAGAGACAGCGTCGGCGGCGTCCACGGGAAGATCTCTGCCGACCCACCGCCCAAACCACTGCCATACCACAACGGCAGCGCCACGATGGTCGTCATTCCGGACACGGAAGGCTACTGCCGCAAACGCCCCCAGATCTTCAACACCATGATGCAATGGGTGGCCGACAACAGGGACAGGCGGAACATCGCGTGCGTGCTGCACGTGGGCGACATCACCAACGACAACGCCAAAGACGAGTGGATAAACGCCCGCAAGGCATTCGACATTATTGAGGGCAAGGTGCCCTACGTGCTGGCGGCAGGGAATCACGATTATGACGGCACTCCGGGGCGGCTGACTTACATGAACGAGTATTTCAAGGTCGCCGACCTGAAGAAGCGACCCGGCTTCGGTGACGTCTGCGAACCGGGCAAACTCGAGAACCACTACCAGTTCATGGAAATCAACGGACAGAAGTGGATCGTGCTGTCGCTGGAAATGGGCCCCAGAAAGAAGGTGATCGCCTGGGCCAATACTGTGCTCGCAAAGCACAAGGATCGCTTGGCGATTGTTCTCACGCACGGGTATCTCTACTACGGCAACGAGCGGTACAACCACCTCCGCGGCGGACAGCGGGCCAGCCCCTACAACTTCTATGGCGACGGGGCGGACGGCGAAATGATGTGGAACCAACTGGTCCGCAAGCATCCCAACGTGATGATGGTGATCTGCGGGCATCTCTCGTCGCAGTACGTCGGCTATCGCAGGGACACCGGTGACGGGGGCAATGTCGTTCACCAGATGCTCGTGGACTACGAGAAGATGCGCGGCGGCCATGGCTTCCTGCGCGTGCTGGAGTTCCTGCCCGACGGCAGGACCGTACAAGTGCGGACATATTCACCGGTGACCAAAGAGATCAGGTCGCCGATCACCCGGGGAGACAAACCCCTCAGAGACCCCAAGCTCGAGGAGTTCACATTCAGGCTCCAGGCCGCGAAAGGACAAGAGCGACTGCTGACCGCGAGAACCTCATCCAGGCCGCTGAAGAAGAAGACTCCTCTCGCCCGGCCCGAGGGCGCCGGAAAGGAGGACCGCGCCCGACTTAACGGCAAAGGCCAACTCGTTATTGACGCCAGCGATGGAAGGGCATACGGCGAGCTGGACGCGAGCCTCGTCAGAGGACGCAAGGAAGTCAGCATCGAGATCTGGTTCACGCCAACGGCCAAGAGCTACAACTGGTCGGAGGTGGTGCAGTTCCGGGGAGGCAGAGACTCTTTCTACTACACGTTCCGCACGCTCACCATGCACCGGGCCGAGATGATTGTCAACGGCCGCAAGGACGTTAAGCGAGATATCGCCGTCGAGGTAAGCCGGCCGATGCACGTGGTGGTCACCTACGACCAGGACGGGAGGGACGGGCGTCCCTTGCTGGTGTCCTACGTCAACGGCAGGTGCACGGGGCGGATGGACACGGGCATCAAGCTGTCTGAGCTTAAGCTGACCGAGGGAAAGGTCGGTCCCTTTGCAGGTGAGTTCGACGAACTGCGGATCTACGACTATCCGCTCAATGCAGCCCAAGTGAAGGGCAGCTACGCCTCCGGTCCGAGCAAACTGAACCTTGCGAAGTAGCCGTCCCTATCCCTCCGGCCCCGTGCAAACCAGCAACACGCAGAACCGGAACATCTGTGGACGATTGTGAAAGGAAGAGCGTTATGTGCAGCAGGAAACTGTTCTGGAAATCGGTCAGTTGTTCTCTTGTCGCAGCTTCTCTCTACAGCGGCTGCGTCGCCGAGTCATCTGAACAGGAACTGCTCACCGCAGCCAGAAAGCCGACGGAGGGGCTGGTGGACGTGTTTCTGGGTAAGCCATTCTTCGATCGCCAGGTCGTTTTCGAGGAGGGAAACCACGTTCGCGAGCCGTACCTCGCGATTGCTGTCGACGGGACCCTTCTGGCGGTGCGCAACAACAAGAAGCATCTTCGGCGCAGCGAGGACGGAGGCAAGAGTTGGGAAGATATCATCAACGTGCCAATCACCCATTCAGATAGCAATATGATCGTTGATGAAAACACCGGGCACATCATGTCGGTACGAATGTGGAGCAACACGGACACGGTGTTTCGAAGCACTGACCACGGCAAGACATGGACGACGGAAAGGACCACGATCAAACCCAACAAATTGATGAAGCGGTCTGCGGAAACGGCCTC
>CAZVEV010000145.1:0-14539 GCA_964625865.1 uncultured Planctomycetaceae bacterium
GGCCGGCGGTGTGGGCGGCCGAGAGGGTGTTGATGACGTCGATCGCGGTGGTGATCGGGTACGTTTTCGCCCGCCGCGTGCACATGGCCGCCCGGGTCCCCATCGGCGTGATCGACGCGTCGCGCGGCGGGACGACCGTCGAGACGTGGACGCCGCCGGCGGTCCTGAAGACGATCGACACGCCCGAGGTGAAGGCCAAACTCGCCGAGTGGGACACGAAGATCGCCGAGTTCGACCCGAAGGCGGACCTCGAGCGGCGGATCAAGGGCTACCACAACTGGGTAGCCAACATGGAGAAACAGGGCCGGGAGATCCCCGCCGACCGCAAGGCCCCACCCGCCGACCTGCGCCCGGGCCCGGCGATGAATCAGAATCGCCCGGGCAACTGCTACAGCAGCATGATCGCCCCGCTGGCGGGTTTCGCGGTCAAGGGCGCGATCTTCCACCAGGGGTTCAACAACGCCCTGGGCAGCGGGTCGGCGGGGGCGGCGATGTACTACCAGATCTTCGGCAAGATGATCACCGCGTGGCGCGCGGCGTTCGACGATCCGAGCATGCCGTTCGGCATCATCTCGCTCTGCACAGCCGGGCGCCCGCAGACACGCGAGGACTACCTCGAGAAGATGCTCGACGACGGGGTCTACATCCGCGAGGCCCAGTACAAGACGTTCCTCGATTTCTACACCGCCGGCGACAAGAACATCGGGTTCGTCAGCAGCTTCGACAAGCGCCGCTCGTGGTACCATCCCCAGTTGAAGATTCCCGTCGGGGAGCGTGCGGCGGCCTGGGCGCTGGCCACCCAGTACGGACTTGATAAGACCATCAAGTGGAAGCCGCCCATGTACACGGAAATGCAGGTCGCCGACGGGAAGATCATCCTCAAGATGGATACGTGGGTCCGGGCGGTCGACGACGGGCCGATCGTCGGGTTCGCCATCGCCGGCGCCGACCGCCGCTTCCAGCCGGCCGAGGCGAAGTGGCTGGTGACGGGAAAGGACAGGCACAACCGCCCGAAGACCGACCGGCGGGTCATCGTCCTGAGCAGTCCCCACGTTCCCAAGCCGGTCCACTTCCGCTACGCGTGGGGCCGGAATCCGATGGGCAACCTCCAGGCGGCCGACCACAACGACCTGCCCTTCGCCACCCAGCGCAGCGACGACTGGAAGATGGAAGATGTCCCGGACAGCTATTACGCCAATCCGGAGGCCACCCCCCGCGACTACCGGCGCCAACAGCGCTCGCAGGCCAAGCGGGAACTGCGCCTCTGCGACATGGAACGCCGCCTCAAAGAGGCCCGGACCTTCATCGAGCAGAACAAGGAAGCTATTGAGAAGGAGCGCAAGAGCCTTGAAGAGCACAAGGCGAAGCAGAAAGAGAGATACGCTGTTGAGAGGGAATAGGCCAACGCGTGAACATGGCCAAGAGAGCGACAGTCGAAGGACCAATGATCGTGACAGGTGCCCCTTGAGTCTGTTCCGTGGATTCGAATCCGGATTGGCCGCGCTGTGCGCGGTCGTCGCCGTCCTCTTGAGCGGCCTCGCCGGGTGTGCTGCGGCCCCTGACGACGACGGGACGGTCATCGACGGCGACCTGACGCGGTGGCGCGAGGCGGCGACGGTCCACGCGTCGGTGGCCACGGCGCGGGGGCGGGAGGGCAAGGCGCTGGCCTTCACGCGCGGCGGGATCAGCCTGCCGACCCGGGGTCGCCTGGCCGCCGGGGCCGGGTCCGTCGACCTGTGGTGCGCCCCGTCTGCGCCCTGGCCCGACGACGCCGACAGGACGCTGCTCCACGTCGGAGACACCGGTCACCGTCACGTCACCCTGTTCGCGCGCAAGGGGCGACTGCTGGCCGTCTACAAGGGCGGCGCCGAACACCATGCGTCGATCAGCCACGACGCCCGCGCATGGACGGCCGGGGAGTGGCACCACGTGCAGATGTCCTGGGAGGGAGGCAAGGGGACGGGCGCCGTGACCTTCTTCCTTCGGGTCGACGGCAAGATCGTGGGCACAAGTTCCGGCAGGCGCGTTGATCCCTGGCCCGCGAAGCTCCACGTCGCGACGCGCGGCGGTCGGGCGGGGTGGCGAGGACTGATCGACCACGTGCGTCTGCACCCCGAGCCGATCGTCCCCCCCGAGCATCGCCCCGGTCGATCGATCATCACCGTCGACGCCGACCGCACGCTCGGGCCCTGCTACAACTTCTGGTCCACCTCGAACTTCACCAGCCAGCACATGTTCGTCGACCCGAAGTTCACCCGGCGCCTCGAGACCACCCACCCGTTCCTGCGATACGTCAACTGCGTTCGCCTGCTGGGCGGGCGGAGCGATAAGCGCAACCGGTTCTATCTCGGCGCGAACGCCGGCGGGACGATTCGCACGGACTTCACCGACCTGCGCCGGTACCTTCGCGCGATCGTCCGGGCCGGCTACACGCCCCGCATCGTCCTGGATAACGTGCCTACCGCCATGAGCGACGCCAAGGAACTGCACACGTACGGCAACACCGCGCCGCCGAAGGACGCGGCGGTGTGGGAGCAGTACGTCAGGGGGGCCGTCCAGGCCATGGTCGACGAGTTCGGCGCCGAGACCGTGCGCCGGTGGCGCTTCCGGGCGGGCACGGAACCGGACCTGCATCCGGGGCACTGGTCGGGCACGAAGGGGCAGTACCTCGACCATTACGCCGCGACCGTCAAGGCCGTCACGTCCGTCATCCCCGACGCGGAGATCGGGCCGGGCAACATCCTGAACCCGGCCAAGACGTTCAAGACGCCCGAAGGACCGGCCTGGGGGCTGGACATCATCGACTACGCCGCGAAGGCCCGCCTGCCCTTGAAGTACTTCTCGTGCTCGTGGTACGGCAGGGTCGGCAGGCCGATCGACTCGTTTGAGAGGGCCATCGGCATGATGCGTGACCGCCTCGGGCGGTATCCGCAGTTCCGCGGCGTGCCGGTGGAGGTGGCCGAGTTCGCCATCCTCTCCGACGAGCGCGGCCGGCGGCTGTACGGGGGCGATATCACCGAGTGGGGCGCGAGCTTCTACGCCGCGATAGCCGACGACGTGTACCGCCTCAACGTCGCGCGGGTCCACGAGTGGGCCCAGACGACCGCCGGCGTGCGTCACCCGCGTGCCAACGTCATCGCGATGCTGGAGAAGATGGTCGACGGCCGGCGTCTCGCCGTCCGGGCCGACACGCCGCCCGGCGCGCGGTGCGGCGCGATTGGCGTCCGCAAGGCCAGCGACCTCTGGGTCCTCGTCTACCACCACCGCCCTGCCCGCACGCCCCGCGTCGACCAGAAGGTGTCGTTGACCGTCACCGACTCGCGGATGGCGGCCGGGCAGGGCTGGCGCATGGACCGGTGGCTGATCGACCACTACCACGGCGTGTGGGCCCGTCGCTATTACGCCGATTGCACCAAGGCCGGCATCGCCCCGCTCAAGGACGCCCCGCTGTTCGGCGGGCTGATCACCCGGAGGTTCGGCAAGCCCGGGCGCAAGCTCTTCGAGACCCATCGTGCGGTCTACGAGAAACTCGCCGCCCTCCCCCGGGTCGCCGCCGACGCGCCGCTGACCGTCGCCAACGGCAAGGCCGCGGTCGACCTGACCCTCCACGGCCACGCCGTCTCCCTCATCCGCCTGAGGCCCGGCGAGCAGTAGAGGCCGGCCGAACGGCTGCGTATTGAGATTGCGGAAGAACAGAGGCGTGGGGTTGCTGCAGACGCTGTCTGCGCCCCGCAGGGACGGAAGACAATGGCCCGCCAGGTCACTGGCGAGTATGGTTGTGCGTTGAAAGGGATATACAGAATGACGAATCGCAGAGAGTTCTTGAAAGCCGTGGGCGCTGCTTCTGCCGGCGCGCTTCTTCCTGAGGTCCTGTGCGGCGCCAAGGGTGCCGCGGGTGTATCACGCAAGCCGAACATCGTCCTGATCATGACGGACGATCAGGGCTGGGGGCAGACCGGCTATTACAATCACCCCGTACTCAAGACGCCGAATCTCGATGCGATGGCCGCCAACGGTCTTCGTCTTGACCGGTTCTACGCAGGCGCCCCCGTCTGCTCCCCTACCCGGGCAAGCGTTCTGACCGGCCGGGCCAACGACAGGGCCGGCGTGCCGTCTCACGGTCACGCCCTGCGCCTGCAGGAGAAGACCCTCTCGGCCGCGTTGAAGGATGCCGGCTATGCAACGGGGCATTTCGGCAAATGGCACCTGAACGGGCTGCGCGGCCCGGGCGTGCCTGTTCTGGCGGACGACACACACAGCCCCGGCGCATTTGGGTTCGATGAGTGGCTGACGGTCACCAACTTCTTTGACATGAATCCTGTTATGGGCCGCAAGGGGAAGTTTGAGGAATTCAAGGGCGATTCGTCGTCTATCATCGTGACCGAGGCGTTGAAGTTCATCTCAGCGTCAAAGAGGAAGAAGAAGCCCTTCCTCGCCGTCATCTGGGACGGATCCCCTCACAGCCCGTGGGTTGCCAGCGATGCTGACAGAGAACCGTTCAAGAAGCTGGATTCAGGGAGCCAGCATCATTACGGCGAACTGGCGGCCTTTGACCGGAGCGTCGGCGTTCTGCGCAAAGGGCTGCGTGATTTAGGTATCGCGGACAATACCCTCGTCTGGTTCTGCAGCGACAACGGTGGGCTTCCCAAGATCGCCCCCGATTCCGTGGGGGGCTTGCGCGGCTACAAGGGGTCCGTCTGGGAAGGCGGACTGCGTGTCCCGGGCATTATAGAGTGGCCGTCAGCCGTCAGGCCGCGCATCACGAACTACCCGGCATCCACGATGGACATCTTTCCAACCATCGTCGACCTGCTGGACCTGCCCGATACCGTCATGGGCAAGCCGGTTGACGGTGTCAGCCTGGTGGCGCTGCTGGCGAAGGAGATCGGCAAGCGACGGAAGCCCATACCGTTTCGTTTTGGCATCCGGGGAGCACTCGTGGACAACGACTACAAGTTGGTCGCACGGAACAGGAACACGGGCGACTTCCAGTTGTTCGACCTGAAGAACGACCCGAAGGAATCCACGGACATCTCGGGGCAGCGGCCGAAGGTCTTTGAGGAAATGCGGTCCGCGTTCAAGCAATGGAGCGCATCAGTCGACGCCAGCGTGGCGGGCAAGGACTATCCGGAAGGGAAGGTGAATCCGACCGAGCCGGAACGGCGGTTCTGGACAGAGGACGAACGCTACAAGCCCTTCTTTGACCAGTGGAAGAAGCGCCCGGAATACGCAGGGAGACTCAAGAGGAAGGACAGGAAGAAGCCGCCCCAAAAGAAGAGATAGGACGAAAATGGGGACTGGCTCGGTAGCGCAGCGGAGCGAAGCGGACGTGCCTGTCCCTATGTTCGTGCACCGGCGCGGACAGGCGAGGAACCGGGCGAGGGCCGGTGTGTTCTACTGATCCGGCCATGACTCACTGCAACGCGAAGGAACCGGATATGACGAGAAGACAGTTCATGAAGGCGACCGTGGGCGTCGGTGCAGCGTGCCTGCTGGGCGTCAAGGCGGCGCGGGGGGCCGAGGCGCTCAAGGCAAGCAGGCCCAACATCGTCCTGATCATGCCGGACGATATCAGCTACGGGGCAATCTCCGCCTACGGCGGCCGCAAGAGCCCCCACGTCGACGCGCTGTACGCCAAGGGCGTGCGCTTCGAGGACTTCCACGTGTCCCCCACCTGCTCGCCCTCCCGCGCGTCCCTGCTGACCGGGCGCCACGAGTGTTACGCGGGCGTCACGCACACCATCGTGCTGCGCGACCGCCTGAGCCTCACGTCGCGCACGATCGCCGACATGCTCAAGGGCGCGGGGTACGACACGGGGATCTTCGGCAAGTGGCATTTGGGCGACGGGGAGGCCTACCGCCCCGACAGGCGCGGCTTCGACGAGGTCTACATCCACGGCGCCGGCGGGATCGCGCAGAACTACGCCCACTCGGCCGACTTCCCCAACAACGACTACAACAACCCCGTGCTGTACCACAACGGCAAGGTCGTCGAGACCAGGGGCTACTGCACGGATCTGTTCTTCGACCAGGCGATCCGCTGGATCGGCAGCCGCAAAGATGCAAGCAAGCCGTTCTTCGCCTACATCACGCTGAACGTCGCCCACAACCCGCAGATCCCGCCGATCCTGCCCGATGGCACGAAAGGCGACATCCTGGCCAATCTCGACGACAACGTCGGGAAGATGATGGCGTACCTCGACAAGTCGGGCCTGGCCGCCAACACCCTGCTGATCTACATGACCGATAACGGCGCGAACAGCGGCGGCAAGCGTCTGAGGGGCGGCAAAGGGAGCATGTACGAGGGCGGCACGCGCGTACCGTGCATCATGTACTGGAAGGGAAAGATCCAAGGCGGCGTGGACTGCAACAGGCTGACGGCGCACATCGACCTGTATCCCACCTTCGCCGAACTGGCCGGGGCGAAGGATCCCGTCCCCGGCGACAAGGCGTGGGATGGGCGCAGCATCCTCTCGCTGATGGCCAACCCGCGCGCCAAGTGGCCCGCCCGCTACTTCATCAGCCACAGGACCCGCTGGGGCAACGCCGCCGGCGCGCAATACTCGATGTCCGCCATCCGCGACGCCCGCTACAAGCTGGTCTTCCCCGGCGGAAAGAAGAAACCCGAACTGTACGACCTCGACAAGGACGTCCGCGAAACGAAGAACATCGCCGACGACCACCCGCAGATCGTCGCCGGACTCAAGAAGCAGTACGACGCATGGTGGGCCGACATTCAGCCGTTCCTGGTCAACGACCGCCTGAAGAACCCGCCCAAGACCCACAAGCCCTACCACGAACTGTATCGCCGGCAACTGGGCCAGGAACGGTTTGACGAGGCCATGCGCCTGATGACCTGGTCGGGGGGCAAGCCCTACGGCAAGAAGAAGCCCGGCGGCGCCAGGAAGAGGAAGCGCAACAAGTGACACCCGTGGCATGACGACATCGTGCCGATTTTCTCCTTGCCTCGACCGGCCGGATGCGGTAGAATTCTTGACAGCGTCGGTGAATGTCATCGGCGGAGCCTGGAGTCGCGCGAGGGCGAATGCATGTCGAACGATTCGCCTCAACGGTTGATCGCGGAGTGTTTCGGATGGCCGAGTGGTTTGCATCCCGATACGTGAAGACCCCGCTGGGCGTGTGTGAACAGACAGACCATCTCAGTCCAGGGCCTCTTCTTGAGACCCGATATCGCCCTTGAAGGGCAAGGAGCAGGAGCATGCTTACGAAGATGATCAGATGTGTAGTGGTCGCCGGATGCCTTCTCACACTGGCGCCGGCCGCGGGCGCCGGAACAATTACCGACGACTTTGACACTGACCACGATTACTCCGGCGGGAACGTGGCCGGAACGATCTGGGATGGCATTCGGTACAACGAAGGCAATATCGCCAACGTGACGGCCAATGCGAACACGTCCAGCACCGGCGAATTGACGCTGGAGAGCGAGCATGGCGGCTGGGAGGGAGCCCAGAACGACGGCTTGCTGCTCTACGTCAACGTCGCCGGCGACTTCGTGGCAGAAGTCCAGGCAACATCGGCGACCAGCGGGAATTGGAATGGCGTGGGCCTATTGGCTCGTCTCGCCAACCCCGCCGCCGACGGCGACGCCGGTGAAGACTGGGTGTTCCTGAGTTACTCGACGAAGTTCAACAACAACCGTTGGCGGAGTATTGACAATGGCGGCCAGAGCGATGCCTACGCCGGCTCGCCCCCGCAGCAGTTCATTCAGTTAGAACGTTCCGGCAATGACTTCATTTTCCGCCGCAAGGTCAACGCGGGTGACGCTTGGGCGGCGTTCCATACGATAGCTCGCGCCGACCTGAACGGGCTTCCGCTGCAAGTCGGGCTCTGGCAGGGGAACTTCACCGGTGGCGTGCAATCGGGCACCTTGGACAACTTCAGCCTGAGCGGGCCCACCGTCCCCGAACCGGCAACCCTTGCGATCGCCGCCGTCGGCCTGGCGGGGCTGATTCGACGACGGAGACGGTGAGACGACATCACGATATCGGTAGCGTCCCAAGGATGGCCCGAGGGGCTGATTGGGGCGGATCGAGAACCGGGGCGCCGCGGCGGCGTCCCGGCCGACGCGTTTGAAGCCCTCTGGCCGCCCTGAACGCGCCAAGACACCCTCAAGGGTCTCGGCCGCGAGAAAACCCAGCAGGCCCAGGCCACCACGGGGCTTGTCCCCGCCGAGCCCTGATTCGTCGCTCGAAAGGTCGGTTTGGGCGGAGTCTTCGGAAGGATCTCCCGCCGGCCGCGGGCGCAATCATCGCCCCACGGGGACAAGCCCCGTGGTGGCGGGGAACCGTGGGCAGCGGTCGGGCTAGTGACGAATCATCGCTCCACCGGGACAAGCCCGGCGGTGGCGTCACGGGCCAACGGGACACCCGCTCGCTATCGCGCTGCTTACTCAAGAGGGATGCACCCGACTGGCCCGCACCCACCTACGCATTATCCGGATGTTCCCCTTTTCTGGCCGCTCCGGCCCCGACCACGGAACGAAAACCGCACCTCGCCCGTCTAACCAAACGGAAACCGAATCGGTTTTCCCGGGAAATACGGCGGTTGGTGGAACATATACAGATAGAGGCATCGGTCGGTTCGATGAGCGAGACGGAAACGATGGCAACCGAGATGCGAAGCGACGGGCAATTACTGGCGCAGGTAGCAGCAGACGAATCGCAGCGCTGCTTCGAAGAGCTTCTGGGTCGGCACGGGCAGATGGTCTTCAACGTCTGTGCCCGTTTCCTGGGCCCCGGCGAGGACGCCAGGGACGCCGCCCAGGCGGTCTTTCTCACGTTGTGGCGCAAGGCGCGGTCGCTGAGGGACCGGGCATCGGTGGCCGCATGGCTGCATCACGTGGCCAGGAATGTCGCCAGGAATGCAGGACGGGCGCGGGCCCTGCGCAAGACGCGTGAGCGAGAGGCAGTGGCGATGGCAGAACAACGACGCAACGGGCACGGACAGTGGGAGCAAATCAAGGACGTGGTCGATGATGAACTGGACGCCCTCGACGAGAAGTACCGCCTGCCGATCCTGCTGTTCCACCTGGAAGGCCGATCGCTGGAAGAAACCGCTGCGCTACTGGGAATCAAGGCCTCGACGGTCGGAACCCGGCTCAGCCGGGGGCGAAAACTACTGAAGGACCGTCTGGTGCGGCGGGGCGCGGTGGTCTCGGTTGTCGCCCTGGCCGGGATGCTCACCGAACAGGCGTCACTGGCGGCCGTCCCGGCGGCGATGGCGGCAACGACAGTTAAGGCCGCGACCGTTATCGCGGCCGGGCACGCGGCGGCCGGAGGACTCGTCTCCGCCCAGGCGGCCGCATTGACACAAGGAGCACTCACCATGCTGACCGTAGCGAAGATCAAGGGTGTCGCCGCAGTTATTGCCGCGGCCGTCGTCGTCACAGGCAGCGGCGTGGCGGTGTATCAGGCCGCGGCCAAGCCCACACCGAAGCCGGCCGCCGACACAGCGCAGATCACGTCGCTGGACGTTACGAGCATCAGCTACTTCGGCGGGGCGACCACGAAGGTCTCCATCCGCGGGGGCCGGGCGACCGTCGCGATCACCGGTCCGAAGGGCATCGGCCGCGCGGCGCCCGCCCCGGCAACCGTCACGCTCAACGCCGAGCACAAGCGGCTTCTGGGCGAGGTGGCGGCCCTCATCGTCAAGGGCACGCTGTGGAACCAGACCGACCTGAAACCGAAGCAGGTGGTCCACGACGGCGGGGAGACGCGGTACACGTTCACGGTCGGCGACAACCGGGGCAGCTTCAGGCTGATCAACGTCAACCCGGAGCACCTGCGCCCGTTCGTGAAGAAGACCAGTGAACTGATCACCTCCCTGAAGGCCTCGGCACGCGGCGTCACGCCCAAGACGGGCGTCACGAGGAACCTGGCGATGACGGTGGCCCAGACGAAAGGCACGTTTCGCCCGGGCGAGGCGCCGGCGTTTACGGTTCGGTGGAAGAACGTCTCGAGCAAGCTGTTCGGCAGGTACTTCTGCCTGAACTACTATCAGTGCAGCGGCCGCGACGGGTGGCGAATGACGTTCACCGACACGAAGACCGGCAAGACGTGGACGGCCGCGCTCAGACGCAAGGACCCCACCCACGCCACGCCGAACGTGGGGCCGTGCGGGCTCAAGCCCGGGCAGATCACGGGCACGAGCATCGCCTTCAACGACGCGTTCGCCCTGCACCCGGACGCCAAAGGCGGCAAGGGCCCGCCGATCCTCGCCACGCAACTGCCCCCCGGGCGATACACCTTCACGCTGTCGATCGCCTTCACGAAGGACCCGAACACCTCCCTCAACTACGCGTTCTGGATCGGAACGATTACCGCGCCGCCCGTGCCGTTCGAGATCGCCTCAAAGGACGCTGCTGTCCCAGGCAAAGACGATCCCGTGAGCGCTCGGCGAATGGCTAAGCTGAAAGACAATCTCGACACGTTCCGACTCGACCTGGCCTATGCGGTTCGAAAAGGCGACAGGGAAATGCAGCATGTTTACCTGCACGTTGAGGACATGCCGGATCTGAGGCTCGGGCGAAAGAGCTTCCGGCAGTTCCGGATCACGTGCGACGACGCGGCTCGGATTGTCGACGGGTTGGCCGGACGCGGCTTCCTGAGAACATGCAAGGAG
This sequence comes from uncultured Planctomycetaceae bacterium, assembly GCA_964625865.1. Lineage (GTDB taxonomy): Bacteria > Planctomycetota > Phycisphaerae > SM23-33 > SM23-33 > CAZVEV01. The sequence continues at coordinate 10,645 of CAZVEV010000145.1, forward strand.
ACCGGGGCGTTCGGTCTGGTCGACCTCGATGCCCCGACTCCCGGCGGCATACTGAGGGTCCACCGGACCAAGCACGAGGGGTACTATGTGATTCTTGATGGCAGGAAAGGGAATCACGCGGCGCTTGCCACCCTCCGCGACATCCTCCAAGGCGACGCCGCCCGCGCGATGGATCAGGTGTATCGCTTGGCACGGGCCGCCGCCGCGAACCGGTCCAAGCCCGTCCGCGTGGGAGACATCGGCTTCCAAGTGCTGTGTCCGGCCAAGTTGCCCGTGCTTTGGGGCAAGGGGGGGCACAAGTTCAAGATCGCCCTGCGGATCATCAACTACGGCAAGACAGACCGCTGGTTCGCAGATGGGTTCCTGAGATTTACCGTCAAGGATGCCGCCGGCAAGGTCATGGAGGGCATCTCCGGCGCCGTGGACGGAACTCGGGGCTTGGAGGTAATCCGTGTGGCGCCCAAGAGCAGTGCAACGATTGACGTGCCCGCGATCTTGTCCGCCCCCGTGCGGGGCAACCGGAAGGGCCTCTGGGCATCGCTGCGTATCTCCGAACCTACCAGCCCCGGGATGACCACCTCATACGATCTAGCCCCCGGCACGTATACGTTGAGCGTGACGTACAACTATGATAACCCGGTGGTCCAAGCTGCTTGGGCCAAGAAGCTCAGGGACATGGGGAAGGTGAACGTGGCAGCCGACACGCCGCTGTGGACCGGCAAGGTGACGACCGCGCCGGTCGCGTTTACCCTCGCCCCGGCGGGCGGCGCGAAGGCCTCCAAGCCCGCTGCGCCCCCGGCGGGAGGGCGGTCGACACCGGTGAAAAAGGAAGAAGTGCTCACATTCAGACGGTTGGAAGTGATTGAACCGGATGCGCTCTACTCCCCCGGCAAGGCCGCCTTCTTCGTATGCCGGAACCAGGAAGAAATGAAACGGCTGCCGTGGTGTTGGGCAGAGGAGATACGGCTGACTGAAAAGGAAGCCGAGCGGCTCAAGACGCGCTGGATTGCGTCCCTCAAGATCGATTTCAAAAAGGACATGGTCCTGGCGGCGTTCAAGGGCAAGTCCCCGCCCCAGGATTACCGTATTCAGAACGTTGCCGTCCGCAATCAAACGGTCAGGGTAGACATTCAATCCAAGAAGGCCGTCTTGGCCAATGGTAAGCGTCCCATAACATATCCCTACGACCTCGTCGCCTGCCAGCGCCGCGATCTGCCGGTGGTGTTCTACCTGAATGGGACAAAGGTGGCGGAGGTGCCGTTCGTGAGTGCCTCAAAGGCCGCCGCACAGCCCGGAACGAACCGCTCGAAACCCGTCCGCGTGGGGGACATCGGCTTCGAGGCAGTCTGTCCGCCCACGCTACCGGTTGCTCGGCGCAATCAGGAGCACAAGTTCAACATCGCCCTGCGGATCACCAACCACGGCAAGACAGACCGCTGGTTCGGCGATCAGGGGTTGACCCTTACTATCAAGGACGCAGCCGGCAAGGTCATGCGGGGCTCCGGCGGGATGGACAGGCCTCGAGGCTGGAGCGTGATTCGCGTGGCGCCCGGGGGCAGTGCAGCGATTGACATGCCCGCGGTCCTGCTGCCTTCACGACACAAGAACGTCAGCGGGCTGCGCATCACCCCGACCACCGGGGGGTGGCTCGTCTACGGGCTGACGCCGGGTGCGTATACGTTGAGCCTGACGTACAAGAACGATCGCCGGACGCTCGGGGCCTCTCTGGCCAAGTGGGTCAAGGACAAGCAGAAGGTAGACGTGGCGGCCGATACGCCGCTGTGGACGGGCAAGGTGACCACCGCGCCGATCGCGTTCACGATAGGGCCGGCAGGCGGGGCCAAGGCCTCACAGAAGGCCACAGCCCCCGACGCGGTGGCTGGAACGGCAAATGCCACCCCCCCCGTTATACTCGAAGGACGCATTGTCAAGACGCTTGGCGGCAGCAAGTACTATTACTATGACGTCGAGGTGATCAAGGTCATCAAGAACTCACCGGGAGTGAAGTTGTATGCTCCTCTAAGAGTCGCCAGAGTCAATCACGCGACTCAACCCAGGTTGAACAAGACATATATCCTCGACCTTGACTACTACAATCCCGCCCGTCCGGAGGTCGGCCTGAAGATAGTATCACTCAAAGAAAAGGGTCCATCCGGATAGTGCGCAGGTCGCATGGGCGTCTCGTCCGGTCAGGGACGATGCGACAATAGCCCAGCGCCACGCGGCGTCCCGGCTGACGCGTCTGAAGCCCTCTGGCCGCCCACGGACGCCTCGCGCCGTGCCGTGGGCCAACGCGAAGGGGCAACCACGTCTGGCCCCTCTGCGTGGCGGCCCCTTCGCCTCAAGCCACGCCGCCGGCCTGAGCGAAGTCGAGCAGTAGACAGACGTTACGGGCGTTTGAAGAAATCGCCGCTCGTGGCGGTTTTTCTCTTGCAAAGATCGCGGCGACGTGGTATCCTCGTCGCTAGTGTACCGTCATTTTTGAATAATTGGGTGTGGGCTGTTTAGCCGATCTCTCCTGTAAGGGCGCACGGATGCGTCTGAGGCCCAGAGCACGGAGAGAGACCCATGGCCAAACACTATGTCGTACGACTGACCACCGAGGAAAGAGACCACCTGAGACAACTTCTTGGCCAAAAGCGTCTGGCGGCCCAGAAACGCAGGCGGGCTCAGATTCTCTTGAAAGCCGACACGGGCCCCGCGGGGCCGGCGTGGACCGACAGGCGTATCGCCGAGGCGTTCGACGTCAGCATCGTCACCGTCGAGAACGTTCGCAAGCGCTGTGTGCTGGAGGGTCTGGACAGAGCCATCCAACGCAAGAAGCAATGCCGCCCGTCGCGTCAGGTCGTTCTCGACGGCGAGAAGGAGGCACAGTTGGTGGCCCTCTGTTGCTCGGAGGTACCGGCCGGCCGGGGCCGTTGGACTCTCCGTATGCTGGCCGACAAGTTGGTGGAACTGAAGATCGTCGACAGCATCTCCCACGAGACGGTCCGACAGACGCTCAAAAAAACGAATTGCAGCCTTGGCGACGCGTGATGTGGTGCATTCCACCGGGTCAAAGCGCGGAGTTCGTTTGCGCTATGGAGACGGTATTGGACGTGTATCGCCGGCCGTATGATCCGAACTATCCGGTGGTGTGCATGGACGAAACGAACAAGCAGTTGGTGGCCGAAACACGCACGCCGTTGCCGCCGAAACCGGGTGAGCCTGAGCGGTACGACTATGAGTACCAACGCAACGGCACGGCCAACATCTTTCTGTTCACCGAGCCGCTGGCCGGCTGGCGTCGAGTGGCCGTAACGGACCGACGCACCAAGGTGGACTGGGCTCTGCAAGTTCGCCAGTTGTTGGACGTGAATTACCCGGACGCCACGCGGGTGACGTTGGTCTCAGATAATCTCAACACGCACACGTGTGCGTCACTGTACGAAGCGTTCGAGCCGGCCGAAGCCCGTCGCCTGATGGCACGGCTTGACATGGTCCATACGCCGAAGCACGGCAGTTGGCTGAACATCGCGGAGATCGAATTGAACGTGCTCTCGCGACAGTGCTTCTGCCAAGTCATTGGCGACAGGGCCAAACTGACGCAGGAGATCGCTGCCTGGCAAGCGGATCGCAACATCAGCCAAACCGGCGTCGATTGGCAATTCACCACCCCCGACGCCCGCATCAAGCTCAAGCGGCTATACCCAATTATTCAAGAATGACGGCACACTAGTGTCGGATCGCCGACAGAGCCTGAGGCGAGGGAAGAGGTACACGCAGAATCGCGGGTTCCGCCTCTTCGCGTAATGTACAGCATCGGACTGGAAGCGTCTTTGGGCCAAGACCGAGGGAGAAAGAGATATTGTCAATAGTTGTGGATGGCGGACGGAGCATGTTTTCACGCGGCGAT
>CAZVEV010000146.1:0-14480 GCA_964625865.1 uncultured Planctomycetaceae bacterium
TTTCATCAGGTCGCCGTCGCCGCTCATCAGCAGGGGCCAGTAGAGCAGTCGCTGGTTCTGGTACGTGTAGCGCCGCCCCCAGGCGCGGCTGTCCTCGTGGGTCAGCCAGCTCCCGTCGGCCTGCTGTGTCGAGTGGATCCTCCCCCGCTTGCGTCCTGTTCGCAGCGGCTGGGTGAACAGCCCGCCGTTGAACTTGGTCTGGATTCGCCCGCGGCTCTGGCAGGCCATCAGGAAACGGAAGACGTTGTAGCTCTGTGCGACCAGGGCGGCGCCGTCTTTCTCGGTGCGCCGGCCGTTCGTCGCGTCGCCGCTGAGCTTCTCGCGTTCGGCGGCGGGCAGTGTGTTGTCCGAGGCGACGATCCAACTGCGATCCCAGAAGGCGGCCCACCAGCGACAGTGGGCGGCCCAGTCTTTGCTCACGTCCGCCGGCCGCTTCGCACCGGCCTCGATGGTCTCGATCCAGTCGGCGACCTTGGGCGTCTGCTTGCACAGGGCGTGGATGCGGATGTCGAACGTCTTGCCCTTGCCTCTCAGCGCCCCGTCGGTCAGCTCCAGATCGCCGCTGTCCAGGAGATTGCCGAACGTGTTGAACCGGTACGGGTCAGGGTACTTCGACGTCATGTGCTCGACGTCGTAGTATTTCATCTCAGCGGGGAACACGCTCCGGTCGCCCACGGCGTAGTACCAGAGGATCCGCCCGTGGCGGTCTATCCGCACGTCCTGCGTGGGGTTCGGGATTGGCGCCCGCGAGCAGTTGAATCGGCAGTCGTCGAACCGTTTCCAGAACTCGGGTCGGGCGGTGACGGCGATCTGTTGGGGCGAGTCGATCTGCACGTGATAGACGGGCTTGTTGGCGTCGGCCCAGATGCGCAGTCTCACGCCGCCGGCTTCGATGCGGATCGAGCCGGTCGCCAGGTCGAGCGTCTGGCGAAACGGCTTGCCTGCCGCGAAGGGATTCGGCGTCAGCGAGACGCGGACGCGCCCGGTCTTGAAGATGTCGCCGTTGTAGGTCAGCGCGTCGTTCTTGGCCAGCAGCAGGTACAGGTCGCCGCCCGCGATCGCGTAGACGCCGGCGGCGATGTCCCCGTTGCCCAGCGGCATCTGTCCCGCCGCGTCCCTGGACGGGCTGTTCCAGACGACGTTGTACCGCCCGATCGGCGGTCCGGCCGGGCCCGCTGCCGACACGAGGCCCACGACGAGAAGGCACATCAAGGGCGGGAGGATTCCCGGCCGCGGCGCCGGGAGATGCGTGGCGATACGTCGAAGGGCGTCGAAGAGGGTCATACCCGTTCCTTGCAGGACAAAGGTGTCTTGGTCCGGTCACGTGACGCGGTCAGTATACCACCTGAACGACCAGGGCGTGCAACTCGCTGCGCGCGGAAAGGGATTGGGTAGTCGTTCCGCGTGCAACACAGTTGCACGCCCTACGACTCGATGTTCAGCGGCGCCTGAACATGCCGTTGGTTCCTCGTTTAGCGGTCGATCGTCAGATCGACGTTCACCGCCCCCCCGGCGCATCGCTCTCGACCGCACTTGAAAGTCATCCTGATTTTCACTGTACAGCTACACGTGTAGTCACTCAGATTCATACTGTAAACCTCCACGCCCAAAGAAAAGAAGAGACGAGAAGAGGGATACTTTGACAAGAACAAAGTTGGCTCTTTATCCGAAAACAAGTCGCCTCAGCATGCTTTACACTTTGGGACCGTAAACCTCGGCCGACGGGAGGCTCACAGAAACTCGCGCGGGCAACTCCTTTTTATTTCGTGTGTTATACGATCGTCCTCCGCCAACCCGCGCCATGCTTTACGCCAGAAAGTGTAAAACTGTGTAAAGCGCCACTCGCGGTGGCAACAGGATCGGAAAACCAGGCCCGCCGCGCTACTCGAACTGCTGCTTGCCCAGGACAACGGGGCTTTCGGCGTCGGCGCTGAAGGGGCGCAGGCGGACGGTGAAATCGAACGCCTCGGGGCGAAGGACGTACTGGGCCAGCGGGCCCGGACCGCAGCTTTGACCGCCCAGGCCGCGGTGACGGTAGTCCAGGTTCAGCGTGATGTAGTCCTGGGCGACCAGGTCGCAGGTGTGGGTCGCGGCGGTCAGGTTCTCGGTCGAGTACGGGCTGGCGCTGAAGTTCAGCGTGGGGCTGCCCGTCGCCAGCAGGCCCAGGCCGCGGTGGTCGGTCAGCGCCACCCACCGCACGTCGGTCCGGTTGCCACAGTCCTGCGGGACGACGTAAGGCGTGTACAGGTCGTCGACCGCCCCGGCGTAGAGCCCGATGCGGGCGGCCTGCCTCGAGTCGACGTAGCTCTCGCCGGGCCCGGGGCCGTACCAGGTGACGCTGTCGAGGTAGTCGGGCAGGAGCAGTTCGAGGCCGATCTTCGGCAGCTCGGGCCAGTCGCCCTCGGGCGTGCCGGCTACGTTGAGCAGCACGTCGCCGGTGGGGTAGATCTCGTACGTGTAGGTGCACCGGTATCCCATGCCCAGGACGGGTGGGGCGATGCGGCTGGCGACCGATATCCGCACCGGCTCGCCGCGCCGGGCGGTCAGCTCGACTGCCCCGATGCGATGGAGCAACTGGTCCAGCCGCTTGTCGAGCCACTGGCCGCACAGTCCCTTGCCATTGACCCCGTCGTTGTCGATCGGCGCCCGCCAGAAGTTCAGGCGCGGGCCCACCTCGATCAGCTCGTCCCCCTGGTACGTCCACGAGCCGATCAGGCCGTACACCTTGTCGAACAGCAGGTCGAACTCCTCGCCGGCGACGTGGATGACTCGGTCGGACTCGGCGGCCTCCAGCGCGGCGGCGTTGTTCGCGGTGATCACGTGCGGGGCGGTGCGGCTCTTGGGCACGGGCAACTGGAACTGCGCCCAGGCGACCTCGTGTCCGCGGTCGGCCCAGGGCGTGTCGGCCGCCAGCGTGAAGTCGATGTTCAGCCAGTATTCCGTGCCCGCCGCCCGGGCGCGAGGCAGCGTGTAGGGCAGCGTGACGGTCTTGGTCTTGCCCGGCGCGATGCGGGGCATCTTAACGGTGCCGCTGGCCAGCAGGTCCCCGTCGGCGGCGATGTTCCACGAGATGTGCAGGGCGTCGAGCGTGTCGAAGTCCAGGCGGTTGGTCAGCGCGATCTTGCCTTCCTTCAGGTCGACCGCCTCGACGAGCACGGGCTCGAGGACCTTCTTGTACTCGACCAGACCGGGCGAGGGCGTGCGGTCGGGGAAGACAAGCCCGTTGATATTGAACTGCCTGTCGTTGGGCTCGTCGCCGAAATCGCCTCCGTAGGCGAAGTAGTCCTCGCCGTCGTCGGTGTACTTTCGCAGGCCCTGGTCAATCCAGTCCCACACGAAGCCGCCCTGGAGAGTCGGGTATTTGTAGAAGACGTCCCAGTACTCCTTGAGATTGCCCGGCCCGTTGCCCATCGCGTGGGCGTATTCGCAGCAGATAAACGGCTTGTGGGCGAAGTTCTCGACCGGCAGGGCCGGACGCCCCGCGCGAGCGGGCAGGGGCTCGCGCCGCCCCACCAGTTCGAGCCACTCGACAGCCGGGTACATCGTGCTGTGCACGTCGGAGACCTCGAGCATCAGGTCGCGCTCGTAGTGGATAGGTCGCGTGGGGTCCGCGGCGCGGGTCCAGTCGGCCATCGCGGCGTGGTTGTGGCCGAAGTTCGCCTCGTTGCCCAGCGACCACATGACGATCGACGGGTGGTTCCGGTCGCGCATGACCATGCGCTGCATGCGGTCGACGTACGCGTCGCGCCAGCGGTCATGGTCGCTTAGGCAGTGCGGGTACTCGGCGTGCAGCGCCATCCCGTGGGTTTCCAGGTCGGCCTCGTCTATCACGTACAGGCCGTATTCGTCGCACAGGTCGTAGAAGCGATGATCGTTGGGGTAATGGCTGGTGCGGACGGCGTTGACGTTGTGACGCTTCATGAGCATGACGTCTTCGAGCATCATCTCGACCGAGACGGCCTTGCCCGTGTCGGGGTCGTGATCGTGGCGGTTGACGCCCTTGAACATGACGGGGCGACCATTGACGAGGATCTGCGCGTCGCGAATTTCGACTGTGCGGAAGCCGACCTTCGTGGGGATCACCTCGACGACCTGGCCGGCCGCGTCGGTCAGCGTCAGCAGGAGCGTGTAGAGGTACGGTGTCTCGGCCGTCCACTTGTCCGGTGCGGGGACCTTGACGGCGATCTCGACGTCGGCTGTCTTGCCGGCCGGCACGTCGATGCCTCGCGCCGCCCGCGGGCGGACGGCTGCGCGCCCGTCGGCGTCCAGGAGCTTTGCCGTCAGCGTGCAGCCCTTTGCGGCGGCCTTGGCGGTATTCGACAGCGTCGCGCGCACGCGGAGGGTCGCGTCGGTGCAGGTCTCGTCGAGGTCGGTGACCACCGAGTGGTCGTAGATGCTGACCGGCGCCGCGGCGAGAAGGTACACGTCGCGGAAGATCCCGCTGAGGAACCACATGTCCTGGTCTTCGAGGTAGCTGCCGTCCGACCAGCGGAGCACGCGAACGGCCACCGTGTTGACCTGCCCGGCCTTGACCATACGGGTGATGTCGAACTCAGCCGGGATGCGACTGCCCTTGGAGAAGCCCACCTCGCGCCCGTTGACCCAGACGGTAAACGCCGAGTCGACGCCCTCGAAGTGGAGGATGATCCGTCGTCCGGCCCAGTCAGCCGGGACGGTGAAGTCGCGCCGGTACGAGCCGGTGGGGTTCTCGGTCGGCACGTGCGGGGGGTCGCACGGGAAGGGATAGATCACGTTGGTGTAGTGTGGCCGGCCGTAGCCGCAGCACTGCCAACTGCACGGCACGGGGATCTCGTCCCAGTCGCTGACGTCGACCGACAGCTTGTAGAAGTTGGCGGGCGCTTCGGCGACCGAGGGCGACCAGTCGAAGGCCCACTGCCCATTCAGCAGCCTGAACCACGGCGAGCCGGCCCGCTGACCGGCCAGCGCCGACGCGGCGTCCGGGTAGGCGATGAAGCTCGACCGCGGAGCCAGGCGGTTTCGTCCGGTAACCGTGGGGTTCTCCCACTCATTCGGCTGGGGCGGGTTCGACGGGGGCGGAGTTGGCATCGTGGTTGTCCTTTCAGGCAAGGCCCGTGAGTCTACCGCCGACAGCGCCGCGTGGCAACGGGCCAGTAGTCGTAGGGCGTGCAACTCGTTGCACGCGGAACGGACAAGTACCTCCTTCCGCGTGCAAAAAGTTGCACGCCCTACGATCAGCGCCGCGTGGCAACGGCGTTGCATGGGCGGACGGGCGTTGGTACAGTTCGCCCACGAAAGGACAATCGCCAATGAACAGGTTATCGCCCATCACAGGTCTGCTGTTTCTCGCCATGTCGGCGGGCTGCGCGTCGGCCGCTGCCCGCGCCGTCACCCCCCACCCCAACAAGAGGATCCACCAGCGGAGCAACCTGACCAACTGCCGCATCCAGTTCGCCAACAGCAAGACCGGCCACGTCGCCTTCATCGGCGGGTCGATCACGCAGATGAACGGCTACCGCCCGCGGATGTACACCATCCTCCAGAAGCGTTTCCCGCAGACGAAGTTCACCTTCACCGACGCGGGGATCTCCTCGACGTGCTCCACGACGGGCGCGTTTCGCGTGAAGGAGCACGTCCTGAGCAAGGGCCCGGTGGACCTGTTCTTCATCGAGTTTGCCGTCAACGACGACCAGGACGCCGCCCACGCCGCGCGGGAGTGCCTCCGCGGCATGGAGGGGCTCATCCGCCAGACGCGGCTGCACAATCCCTGCGCGGACATCGTCGTGACGTTCTTCGTCAACCAGGGCATGCTCAAGACGCTGCAGGACGGCAAGACGCCGGTCCCGATGGGCGCCCACGAGAAGGTCACCGCCCACTACGGCGTGTCGGTGATCCACCTGGCCGGCGAGCTGGCTGACCGGATCAAGGCCGGCACGATGACGTGGAAGGACTTCGGGGGCGTGCACCCGGGGCCGAAGGGCAACGACATGTGCGCGAAGATGATCGACGACCTGATGGCCGCCGCGTGGGCCACCCCCCTTCCCGCCGGCGCCGCCAAGACGCCGCATCCCCTGCCGGCCAGGCTGCTGGACGAGGGCAGCTACGTCAACGGGCGGTTCATCCATCCGGACAAGGCGACCATCGTCAAGGGCTTCACCCTCGGCGTGCCGGACTGGAAGGCGATGCGAGGCGGCAAGCGAAAGCAGTTCCTCCAGCTCAAGATGCTCTGCGCCGACAAGCCGGGCGCGGAGATCACCCTCGACTTCACGGGACGCGCGATCGGCGCCTACGTACTGGCCGGGCCCGACGCGGGTATCGTCGAGACCCGCATCGACGACGGTCCGTTCAAACCGACCAACCTGTATCACCGCTACAGCCGCGGCCTGCACTATCCGCGAACGGTAATGTTCGCGACCGACCTGAAGCCGGGCAAGCACACGCTGACGTTACGAACGACCGACAAGAAAAACCCCGCAAGCAAAGGCAACGCCATCCGCATCATGGAATTCGGCGCCAACTGAGCGGACCGAACGGCAAGAGGAGCCACAGAGGTAGGGCGTGCAACTCGTTGCACGCGGAAGGGATTGTGCAGTCGTTCCGCGTGCAACACAGTTGCACGCCCTACTGAGAGCAATCGCATGACTAAGAACGATCTATCGAGAAGACAGCTTGTGCAGGCCGCGGCGTGCGGAGCGGCGGCGGTGGCTGTGGCGAGCGAGACCGAGGGAGCGCGCGTGAAACCGACCCGCAAGCCGAACGTGTTCGTCTTCGCCGACCAGTGGCGCGCCCAGGCCACCGGATACGCGGGCGACCCCAACGCCAAGACACCGCACCTGGACAAGCTCACCAGGACCAGCGTGAACTTGACCAACGCGGTGGCCGGCTGCCCGGTCTGCACGCCATATCGGGGCAGCCTGCTGACGGGCCAATTCCCCCTGACCCACGGCCTGTTCCTCAACGACGTGTACCTCAAACCGGAAGCGACCTCGCTGGCCGAGGCGTACTCCGCCGGCGGGTACGACACCGCCTACATCGGCAAGTGGCACATCGACGGACACGGGCGAAGCGCGTTCATCCCCCGCGAGCGTCGCCAGGGGTTCGACTACTGGAAGGTCCTCGAGTGCACGCACAACTACAACCGCTCGCCGTACTACGCGGGCGACGGCAAGGCCAAGCTCACGTGGGAAGGCTACGACGCGATCGCCCAGACGCGCGACGCACAGAAGTACATCCGCGACCACGCAAAGGGCAAGCCGTTTATCCTGGTCCTCTCGTGGGGCCCGCCGCACAACCCGTACCAGACGGCGCCGAAGAAATACCGCGACATGTTCCCGGATGCCGGGGCGATCAAGCTGCGGCCTAACGTGCCGGCCGCCAGGCGCCGCTCGGCCCGCCGCGACCTCCAGGGCTACTACGCCCACGCCGCCGCGCTGGACGCCTGCGTGGGCGACCTGCTGGGCACGCTGGACGAGTGCGGCATCGCCCAGGACACGATCTTCGTCTTCACGTCCGACCACGGCGACATGCTGGGCTCCCATGGGATGCAGCGCAAGCAGAAGCCCTGGGACGAGTCGGTCCGCGTGCCGTTCCTCCTTCGCTACCCAGCCGCCCTGGGCAAGGCGGGCAAGACCATCGACATGCCCATCAGCACGCCGGACATCATGCCCACGCTGCTGGGGCTCTCGGGCCTGAAGAGTCCCGACACGGTCGAGGGGCGGGACTACTCGGGCGTGCTTGCGGGAACAGTCCAGCCGGACAACGAGGCGTCGCTGATCATGTGCCCCTCGCCGTTCGGCGAATGGATCCGCGCGCGGGGCGGCAAGGAGTATCGCGGCGTGCGGACGCGGCGGTACACGTTCGTCCGCGACCTGAAGGGCCCGTGGCTTCTGTACGACAACCAGGCCGACCCGTATCAGATGAAGAATCTCGTCAACGACCCGGCCCACGCGGCGGTGCAGAAGAAACTCGACGCCCTGCTGACCGCAAAACTGAAGGCCGCCAACGACGAGTTCCTGCCCGGCGGCGCCTACATCAAGAAATGGGGCTACAAGGTCGACGCCCGAGGCACGGTGCCCTACACGACCTAGCGCGCCGGCGGGTCTGTGGTAGGGCGTGCAACTCGTTGCACGCGGAAGGTATTGGGTATCCGTTCGGCGTGCAACACAGTTGCACGCCCTACGGTCAGCGCGCGGGCGGGTTGTAGAGTGCGAACTCCCACAGGCGGGCGTAGCCGCTGTGGGCGGCGGTGACCACCAGGCGCACGCGTGAGGTCGTCACGGGCTTGAACCGAAGCCCCAGGTCGTTCAGCGTGTTGCCCCTGGTCTTCGTGCCCGGGATGTCCTTCCACGCCGACCCGTCGTGATACTGGAGCACGAAGTCCTGCAGCGCCGCCGACAACCCGTCGCTCGCGACGAATCCGCTGACAATCCGCGCCGCACTGACCGCTTGCGGTTTCGCGAGTTGTATCTCGATCGTATGTGGCGGCGTGGAGTTGCTCAGCCATCGCCCCGACGGCGTGGTGATGTCCACCTCGCCATCGTTGATGTTGCTCACGGGGTACTTTGACGAGTTTGAGTTGCTCGAGACGGTCACCTTGGCGCCGAGGGCGAAGTTCGTCCCTGCCGTGGCCAGCCACGCCGGCGGCTTGGACGCCGAGACCGGCCGAACGCCCGCGGGCTGACGGCTCGAACGGCCGCGCCGGCTTCCCGGCACGTGTCCGGTGCGGGCAGCCAGTACGCGATTCAGCCACGCCCGGGCGTAGCGGCGCTGCGGGCTGTCGCTGTGGGCCCAGAGGTCGTTGTGGTTCCGGAAGGGGCCGGCCATGAACGTGAAGTCCCCCACTACGCCCGTCGAGTCGACGTACCGGGCCGTCTCGGCAACCGAGTTCTCGTGCACGATCAACTGCGGGCGCCCGCCGAGGCGCTTGAGCCTGGCCAGCGCCGAGTCGCGGTCGTCGGCAGCGTAGCCCCACCTTCTCATGCCGTCGTAATGGCTGTACGGGATGAACGCCTTCCAGATCGCCGCGATCTCGTCATCGTGCAGGCCGATGTAGTTGCACGCGATGGCCCCGCGCGAGAAGCCCGTCAGGATGACCTGCTTCCGGTCTCCGCCGTACTGCTTGCACACCATCGCCACCGCACCCTTGCAGTAGGCCACCGTCGCCTCCACGTCGCCCCACCACCGGGTCTGGTTGCGCTTCTCGGCGGAGTTGACGTAGGGCAGGCACAGCCAGATGAACCCCTTGCCCGCCGTCAGGCCGTACCCGAGGTTGCTGCCCTCGACCGTCCCGGCCGACGTATCGCCATGCTTGTTGCGATAGGGCCCGTTGCCCGCGTACTCGACGATCACCGGATACGTACTGCCGGCCTCCCAGTCGGTCGGCAGATACAGCGCGTGGTACACGTCCGTGCCTTTGTACGCCGGCAAGGTCTGTCGGACGCGCTTGCCCGCCGCCGGGTCGCCGACGACCATCTTCGGCGTGGTCAGGTCCGTCTTGGCCGTGCTGATATCCGGTGCGTCCTTCAGCGTCTTGGCCGGCAGCGGCACGGCGTCCTTACCGGTCCCCTGCCTCATCAGCCGCTTCAGTTCGTCCAGGTGATCTTCGTACACGCCGCGCGGGGTGGTCTTGCGGCTCTTGCAGACCGCCGCCGCCATGCCGACGACCTCGCCCATCATCCCGCACGTGTTCATCACGCGAATCGTCCCCAGCGCCACGTGCGTCACCGAGATGTCCCGCCCGGCCATGAACAGGTTGCTCACGTTGCGCGAGTAGAAGCAGCGGTAGGGAATCGGGTACGGCGGGAAGCGGACGTGTTTGGCAATCGAGCGGAACTCGCGCCCGGGGAAGTGCTTTGTGTTCTTCGGGTCCGGGTAGTGCAGGTCGATCGACCAGGTGGTCGTCACGCACGCGTCGGGGAAGGCCTTCCGCCCGATGATGTCCTGCTGCTTGAGAATCACCTCGCCGAGCAGGCGCCTGCTCTCGCGCTTGCCCGCAACGTAGGCCATCCAGTCCAGGCGGCGGTTGGCGTACTTGGCCTTGCCGCTGTGACGGTTCTTCAGGAACGCCCAGTTGCCGTACACCACCCGCATGCCATAGTCGCGGACCTCCTCGAACTGGTCGATCTGGTGCTTGTTCATGCCCGTCTCCCAGTTCCACTCCCCGCCGGTGACGCGTTGGCAGTTGGCTTCGGTGAACTGGACGGCCCAGGGGCAGTCGGGGAAGGGCGACGGGGCGTCGGTCGTGCGCGAGTACCACTGAACGGACGAGCCCATGGTCATCTTGTCGGGCTTGGGCGGGGCGAGCTGCTCGCCGGTTTCGTCGCGGCCCTCGCGGCCCATGCGGAAGTCGGCCCCGGCGAGGAAGCCCACCGTTCCGTCGCCGGTGCAGTCGGCGAAGACCGGCGCGGCGAAGCGGACCTCGCGCCCGGTGCGGATGTGTTGCCCGATCACTGCGACGATCCGGTCGCCTTCCTTCTCGACCTTGTTCACGTGCGTGTTGAGGAACAGCGAGACGTTTTTCTCGGCCCGCGTGACGCGGAGCTTCTTGGCGTCCTCATATCGCTCGGGCGGGCCCGCATTGCCGCGCTTCGCGGGAGAGAGTTCCTTGACGATGCTGCCCAGCGCCGGATACGGCGCCAGCTTGATCTTCCCGCCGAGATGCACGCGGACCTCGCTGGAGTTGTTGCCTCCCAGCACGGGGCGGTCCTGCACCAGCGCGACCGACAGCCCGAGGCGGGCTCCCGAGATCGCCGCGCACGTGCCCGCGATGCCCCCGCCGACGACCACCAGGTCGAACGTGCCCGGGTCGTGCGGCGTGTCGGGCATGTTCAGCGCCTTTCGGCGCCAGGCCGCCAGGGCCTTTCCGCCGTCCGGCGGGGCCTTCGCGCCGGCCGGAGCGAAGCAGATCGCGTCGCAGCGCCCGTCGAAGCCCGTCAGGTCGCGCAGGGCGAGCTTGACCTTCGTCGAGGCGATCTCGACCGTCCCGCCGTCCTGCCAGTGCCACTTCGCCCCCTTCGTGCCGAAGATCGTGCCCGCCGCCTTGCCGTCGATGACCACCTGGAACTTGCCCGGCGCCCCGGGGGCGTTCCACGTAGCCACCCAGTCGCGCGTGCGGACCCACAGGCGGTATGTCCCGGCGGCGGGGAACGTCACGGTCGTGGTGGCGTCTTTGACCGGCACGCCGAGTCCGTGGGCCAGCAGGTACGGCGAGCCCATCTGGTCCATCATCTGCTGGTCGACCACCCACCCGCCGACGTCGGAGAAGCTCTCGGCCTCGACGACGACGAGTCCGTCGGCGGCGGCGGCGCGACTCGTTGATCCGGCGCCCAGGATGGAACACGCGATTGTCGTGCACACCAGTACGGTCAGGGTCCTGTTCATCATGCGTCCTTTTCAGGTGTCTGCGGGAATCCGTTTGTAGTGATTTGATATGGTACTCCCCCGCTCGGTCGCCCGCAAAGTGCGGTTGTCGCTGCGGGGATCCGTCTGGTCAGGATCGCGGGATCTTCACCGTCGCCTTCAAGGGACCGTAGACCTCCATCTCCCAGATGCGCGCGGTGTTGAAGTGAGTGGTCGTGACCGTCAGCTTCAGGCGCTTCGTCTTGACGGGGGCGAATTGCACGGACCAGTCGGCCTGGCCGTTGCCCTTGACCTTTGCGGCGGAGATGTCCTTCCACTGCGTCCCGTCGTGATACGCCAGCGAGAAGTTCTCCAGCAGGCCGATGATCGTCCCGCGATCGTTCCACCCGTTGACGATGCGGACGGCGCCGATGGTCTGCGGCACGGCCCAGGACAGTTCCACCGCGTGAGGCGGCTCGTTGCCGCTGACCCACCGCAGATTGTTGTCGAGGACAACCTTGCCATCGTTGATCCTGCTCGCCGGGTACTTGCCGCTTTGGTGATTGCTCGAGACGGCGACTTTGGCCCCCCTGGCCAGGTTCGCCCCGGCCGTCTTGAGCCACGCGGGCGGGTTCAGCCGCGCGGCCGCCTGTGCCGGCCGGGGCGAGTCGGTCCTGTGCGCCGGCGTCTTGCCGATCCCTGCGGTCATCAGCGCCTTCAGTTCGTCGAGGTACTCGGCGTAGACGCCCCGAGGCGTGGTCTTGTGCTTCTTGCACAGCGCCGCAGCCATCCCGACGACCTCCCCCATCATGCCGCCGGTTCGCATCACGCGCACCGTGCCCAACGCCTGGTGCGTCACAGAGATGTCCCGCCCGGCCATGAAGAGGTTGCCCACGTTCCGCGAGTACAGGCAGCGGTACGGCATCCAGTAGGGCGTCTTGAACCGCTCGTGGTGGGCCTTCGAGATGAACGCGTCGCCCTCGAAGCCCTTCTCATACCGTTTGTCGGGCAGGTGCAGATCGATCGACCAGGAGCACGGCACGCACGCGTCGGGCCAGGTCTTGCCCTTCATCACGTGGTCCCGGGTCAGGATCACGTCGCCGAGCAGGCGCCGGCTCTCGCGGGGGCCGGCGACGTAGGCGGCCCAGTTGAGCGTGTAGTTCGGATACGCCTTGTCGACGTTCTTCAGCGCGTCCCACGCGCCGTACATCGCGCGGAAGTTCCAGTCGCGGATGTACTCGCCCTTCTCGAACGGGTCGTGATCGAACCCGCTCTCCCAGAACCACACGCCGAGAGACCTCACCCCGGCCGGGGCATACTGGCCCTTGGACTTGCTCCTGCCCGGGAAGGGCTTGTCGGTCAGGTCCAGCGCCCAGGGACACCGCGGAAACGCCACCGGTTTGCCCGTGTCCTTGACGTTCCAGAGGTTGCAGCGGCCCATATGGCCCTTGAGTGTCATGTCGAAGTCCGCCTTGGCCAGGGCGCCGATTACGCCGTGGCCCGTGCAGTCGGCTACCAGGCCGGACGCCAGCTTCACGCGGCGCCCGCTGACGATGTGCTGGGCGATGACGGCCGCGATCTTCCCGTCGCGCATCTCCACGCCGTTGCCCCGATGGCTCAGCAGGAGGGTGATGTTCTTCTCGGCCTTGACGAGGGCGATCTTGCGCTCGTCCTCATACAGGTCGGCGGTGTTGGCCGGGCCGTAGTGGGCGCGGCGTTTCTGCTCCAGTTCGGCCACCACGTCGCCGATCCGCGGATACGGCGCGAAATTCTTCCGCCCGCTGAGCCAGACGCGGACCTCCGAACTGTTGTTCCCGCCCAGGACGGGGCGGTCCTGCACGAGGGCGACCGTCAGGCCCAGGCGCGCCGCCGACAGGGCCGCACACGTGCCCGCGATCCCGCCTCCGACAACCACAAGGTCATACGATCCCCCGTCGGCGGGCTCGCCCGACAGGCCCGTCATCTTGCGACGCCACGGCGTGAGCGTCTTAAGATCGTTCGGCGGGCGGAAGTCCGCATCGGCCGAAAAGACCAGCGCGTCGCACCGTCCCTCATAGCCCGTCAGGTCGTGCAGCGCTACCTTCGCCTGCTTGCCCGCGATCGTGACGGTCCCGCCGTCCTGCCAATGCCACTTCGCCCCTTCCGTGCCGAACGTCGTCTTGACCGCCTTGCCGTCAACGAGCACCTGGAACCTGCCCGGCGCCCCCGGCGCCTTCCACGGGGCCACCCAGTCGCGCGTCCGCACCCACAGGCGATACTCACCCGCCGCCGGAAACGCCACCGTCGTCGTCGCGTCGGCAACCGGCCGCCCGAGCCCGTGAGCCAGCACGTACGGCGAGCCCATCTCGTCCATGAACTGCTGATCGACCACCCACCCGCCGCGGTCGGCAAACCCTTCGGCCTCGACGAACACCGTTTTCGACGCACCGGCCGCGCCCATCGCACCGACCGTCACACACACAACGACCGCCGCTGTCATCATCGCTCGATAGCCGCTCACGTTCAGGTCCTTTCAAAGCTGTCCAACGGAATCTGCTTCGGATCAGTTCATAGGGTATCCGCCCGTCCCCTGTCTCGCAAAGGGAGTTTGGCTCCCCGCCCCGCCAGACCCCGTAGCACGCGTTTGGCCACGGCCTAAGCGACGATCTCCCGGCCGAAGGGATAGAGGTGGGTAGAGGCACGGCAGGCGGCTACGGGTCGGCCTGGGGCCCTGGCCGACCGCCCCAGCTTCGCTGAGCTTTCCGAGCCGGTTGCGAACTCGCGTGGCACGTGATACCGCAGCCTGGGTGCATCCCACATCAGTAGGTCGTCTGTTCGGTGCAGGCCCGAAGGGCCGACCGATCTTGGCCGGGCCCGGAAGGGTCCGGTACGGATTCCAATAGAAGGACTTAGCCCTGAAAGGGCGACAGAGATCGCCGCAACAGGTCGCTTCGTCTCGACATTCTGCCGGCCCTTCGGGCCTTGGCGTGCGGGAGGGCACGGGGACCGGGCCCTGCCGGGCCCGGCTACGATCGGACGGCCCTCCGGGCCTGCACCGGTTCGCTATCGCTCTACCTACTCAGGAGGGATGCACCCCCGCAGCCAACTGTTCTCAGAAACCTCTTGACAATCCCAATCCTGTTCGGCACTCGTATTGCATCATGGGGTGATTGAGAGTGCAAGGG
>CAZVEV010000147.1:0-11159 GCA_964625865.1 uncultured Planctomycetaceae bacterium
GACAAGCCCGGTGGTGGCCTCAGGCCCATGCACCTACGCATTATCCGGATGAGCCGTCTTTTTTGTTCACTCCTGACGAACACCCGACAGGCAAACCGGGTTACATATACTCGACGCGCCACGGAAGGCCCACAGCGGTCTCCCGGGCGCGTTTGGCTACAAGCGAGTCGGCGGGTGGGCCGCATGACTTGAGAAACACACGGTTCTCGCCGCGCCGGGGCGGCGGCGAGGACTGCCAAACGCCCCGCCCCGGTGGAGACGCAGCATGAAGCGTTTAGCAGTGATGTTGGTCCTGGCTGTCGCGATGACCTCGACGACGGCCTTGTGCGCCAAGAAGGAAAAGAAGGCCAAGGGGCCCAAGGGCCTGCGGGGCGAGTACGCCATCATGGCCAAGGTCCTGAACTTCACCGAGGCCCAGAAGACGCAGTTGGCCGCCACGCTGACCGCCTGCGCCGACGAGGCCAAGACGTGGCGCGAAGCGAACGCCGAGAAGCTGGCCGAGATAAAGAAGCAGCAGGCCGAGGCGAAGAAGAACAAGGACAAGGACGCGATGAAGAAGATCGCCGAACAGTCCAAGGCCCTCCGTGCCGAAGAAGCCAAGATCAAGGGCAAGTCGATCGCCGCCGCCAAGGCCCTGCTGACAGCCGACCAGAAGACCAAGTGGGACGGCTTTGTCGTCTACCGCCAGATCATGCGACGGCTGAAGAAAGCCGAACTGACCGACGAGCAGGACAAGAAGGTCCGCGAGATGTGCCAGGCCAAGGCCGCCGGCATCCTCGGCGCCGAGAAGAAGGCCCAGAGCAAGGCGTATAGGGAACTGGGTACGGCGATCATCGAAAGCGTCCTGACCGCTGAGCAGAAAGCCAAGCTGACGGCCAAGCCGCCGAAGAAGGACCCGGCCGACAAGAAGCCCCGCAAGGGCAAGAAGGACAAGCCGGAAGTCTAAGCCGCACGAGAAGACGATGTCTAATCCGGGCCGGACCCGTTTCGATCGGGTTCGGCCCGTTGTCTTTCTCACGGGGTCGGGCCGGCGCAGAATTTTGCACGGGTTGGTGAGAAATTGCTTGCAACGTCCCCTGAGGATGGGGACTATACTGCAAGTAGACGCATGGCGGCGTAGCTCAGTTGGCAGAGCGTGGGATTCATAAGCCTAAGGTCACTGGTTCAAGTCCAGTCGCCGCTATTACCGTTTCCGGGGCCGCGACGGCAAGGCCGCAGCGGTCCCGGAGTCAGCTTTTTCGCCGCCGCATACTGACGGGTCTTTTTACTTGCGGTGCATTCGGCGCCGGGATATAAGGTCAACTGAATCGTCAGTGTGTGGCGATTGTCATGCAAGGCTAGAGTGTAAGGAGACATGTATATGTCGATGCCGTTAGCAGAACTGTTTGGCATTACGTGGCTGTACTGGTGGCAACTGGTCCTGATCGTCCTTCTGGTTGGGCTGATCATCTTCTGGAAGAAGTACCGCGAAAAGCAAATGTAGCTTCTCTGTACACCGCCGGCAGCGCACCGAACGACAGAGGCGAGTTCGCGCTCGTGGCCCGAAGGCCCGGTCGCGGCATCTCGCGTAATGTCTCAGCGTGATTGGCCGGTGCGTTTCATGGCCGGCCCGTATGCGGCCGGCGCTGTTTCGGTGATTCTGCGGCGAGCCCGGCCAGTTCCGGCCGGCTCGTTGTTCAGTGGTTTTCAATCGGCGCTGCGATCTGATCTTTCGGTCGGGTCGCAGCGCCGATGGCAAAGTTGATGAGGCGGACACGCCGTGTCCATTATCGCACGAGATCGCAGCGCGCACTGCGTGATGACGTCGGGAGCAACCCGTTCGAGCGAGTTGTCCCGCTGAATCGCGCACCTCGCGATCCGTCCCCGCCCAGACACGCGGCCTTACCCCCTGCCCCTGCCCCCTCTCACCGCGGTTCTCGCCCGTCCCGTTTTTTGGGTCGCACTCGCGGGGTTCCGCTGGTATCTTCTGGGCCAAGATGAGCGACGCGGAAGTCAAACCCGTCTACGTTCTTCATGGCGATGACACGTTCCTGCAAGACGCCTACAGGCAGGAGATTATCGCCCATGCCGTCGGTGACGCCGACCCGCAGACCTGCCTGGCCGTCTTCGACGCGACGGTCGAGTTGGCCCAGGTGCTCGACGAGCTGCGCACCTTGCCCTTCCTCGCGCCCAGGCGGGTGGTCATCCTGCGAGACGCCGAGGCCTTCGTCAGCGCCCACCGGGGCCCGCTTGAAGACTATCTCCAGAGCCCGTCGGCCCACGCAACGCTCGTGCTGATGGTCTCGTCCTGGCCCAAGAACACGCGGCTGTACAAGCGGGTAGCCCAGATCGGGCGGACGATTGACTGCGGCTCGCCTCAGCGCGGGCTGACGGACTGGCTGGGCAAATCGGCGGGCAAGCGGGGCAAGCGGATCGCACGAGATGCCGCCGAACTGCTGGTCGAGTGGCTCGGGCGAGACCTGAGCGTGCTGAACGGCGAGATGGAGAAGCTCGCGTTGTACGTGGGCGATCGCGAGATGATCACGGCCCAGGACGTGGCAACGATGGTGACGGCCTCGGCGGGGCCGGCGGCCTTCGCGCTGACCAACGCACTGACCGACGGCAGCGCCGCCGGTGCGTTGAAGGCGTTGGACGGCATGCTGACGGCGCGGGGGGAGGAGTTCCGCGTGTTGGGCATGGTCGCCTCGCACCTTCGCCGCGTGCTTCGGGCCCAGGAGCTTGCGTCGGCGGGCAAGGACCCGTCGGGCGCCCTGAACCCGCGCATGCCCTACCGGGCCAAGACCGCCTTCCTTTCGCTGCTGGGGCGCCGGTCTCTGGGGGCCCTCCAGGGCGACTTCCGCCGGCTGATCCGTGCCGACCTGGGCATGAAGAGCGGCGTCCAGCCGCGTGCGGCCCTCCAGGAACTTGTGGTCGGCCTCTGCTCGTAGACATGTGCCCTCGGCCAGGGTGCCGTGGGCTGCGGAGCGAAGCGGAGCAATCACGACACCCCTCGCTGTGCTCGCGCGCGTCCCCTACACCCTATTGCCTATGGCCTACTGCCCATTGCCCACCCCCCGTCGTTACTCCGTTGCCCCCGCCGACCTGTGAGCTATAATCGCCTCCCATGGACACCGACATCACACTTGGCGTGCTGATCATCGCCGCGGCCTGGCTGGCGATAGTCGGCCTGGTGCTCTGGGGGCGGCGGACCATCAACGCCATCGCCAAGGAGGGCTTCGGCTCGGCGCGCGAGATAACGAGGACGCGGCGTGACCGAGAGTAGCTCCAGCCCATCCGTTTCCGCGGAGTTGTCGCGCGACTTGACCCTGTTCCACATCACGATGATGGGGCTGGGGATGATGATCGGCGCGGGGGTCTTCGTGGGGATCGGCATTACGGTGCCAAAGGCCGGCACGGGCGGACTGCTGCTGACATTCGTCCTGAACGGGCTGATCGCACTGTTTACCGCGATGAGCTTTGCCGAACTCAGTTCGGCCATCCCGAAGGCCGGCGGCGCGTACAACTTCGCCCGGATCGGCTTCGGGCGCGGGGCCAGCTTCATCGCCGGCTGGATGGAATGGTTCGCATCGAGCCTGGCCGGGGCGTTCTACGCGGTGGTCTTCGCCAAGGCGACCGTGCCGTTCGTGGCCAACGTCCTGCTGGGCGTGGGGCTGTCGGGCACGGCCGAGGCCGTCGTCGTCCGCGTGGTGGCCCTGGCGGCGGCGGGGTCGTTCATCTACATCAACTACCGCGGCTCCAGCGAGACCGGCAGGATCGGCGCGATTTTCACCGTCGCCCAGATGCTGTTCGTGCTGGCCATCGGCGTGGTAGGCGTGATCGTCGCCTGCGCCGACCCGCAGCGGCTGGCGAACTTCCGGCCGTTCCTCGACGAGGACGGGGGCTGGTGGAGGCTGCTGGGCACGATGGGCGTGATCTACGTCGCTTTCGAGGGCTTCGAGGTGATCGCCCAGGCCGGCGACGAGACCATCGACCCGAAACGCAACGTCCCCAAGGCCATGCTCTACTCGGTGGCCATCGTCACCTCCACGTATCTGCTGGTGGCCCTGGCGGCGGTGGTGGCGTTTGACGATCCGGGCGGGGCGCTGACGTGGTTCCGCCAGAACGAGAGCCAGCCCATCCAGGGCTTCACCGGTTCGGTCCAGCGGCTGATCCCCGCCATCGGCGGGCTGCTGGTGACGCTGGCAATTATCGCCTCGTCCACCTCGGCGCTGAACGCGACGATATACTCGGCGACCCGGGCCTGCTTTGCTCTCGGGCGTGACGGCATGTTGCCCGGGGCCTTCGCGAAGATCTCGCCCAGACGCAAGACGCCGCACGTGGCGTTGGGGTTCACGGCGGTGATCGTCCTTCTGGCCGCGGCGGGGCTCAACGAACACCACGGCGCCGCCACCGCGAGCATCATGTTCCTGGCCCTGTTCTTCGTGGTGAATCTCTGCGTGGTCAGGATTCGACGGAACATGGGCGACGAGTTGGTCTACGGCTACGTCATGCCCCTGTTTCCGCTGTTTCCCATCCTGGCCATCGTCTGCCAGGCCGCCCTGGCCGGCGGGATCATGGGCGAGAGCAAGATCGCGTGGGTCATCGGTGTCACGTGGGTGGTGGCCGGGGCGATGGTCTACCGCTGTTACTCGCGCAGCCGCGTCCCGCCGGCCGACCACGAGATACAGGTCCTCCAGGAGGACGAACATCCCGACCGCGGCGAGGGGTTCCGCATCATGGTCTCGGTGGCCAATCCCAACAACGCCCTGGAAATGGTGCAGAACACCTACAAGCTGTGCGGGGCCAAGGACGCCAGCGTCGAACTGCTCCACATGGTGCCCGTCCCCCAGCAGGTTCCCCTCTCCGACGCCGAGAAGTACATGGTCGAGGGCAAGGAGGGCATTCTCGAGACGATGCTCTACCTGGCGCCGCTGTTCCCGCTGAGCACGCACCTGCGCTACTGCCGCAACGTCGCCCGCGGGATCCTGTCAGCCGTCCGCGAAAAGCGAATCGACATGCTGATCATGGGGTGGCACGGCGAGGCCAAGGGGGGCGTATTCAAGCTGGGCAGCACGATCGATCCGATCATCGAGCGCAGCCCGTGCGACGTGGTGGTCTTCAAGGATTGCGGGGGCAATCGCACGTTCAAGCGCGTGCTGGTTCCGCTGGCCGGCGGGCCCAACGGGGCGTTGGCGCTGGAGGTCGCGTCGATCCTGAGCGACCCGACCGTCGGCGAGATCACCGTGATGACCGTCGCGACGGGGCAGCGGACGTTTGACGTGCAGGGCATCGTCGACGAGGCCGTTGCCCACCTGAACCTGCCCGCCTCGCGGATTCGTGCCCACGTGGTGGAGGCCCACAACATCGTCGACGCCATCCTCGCCGAAGCCGAAGACTACGACCTGGTGGTCCTGGGCTGCACCCACAAGCCCATCCTCCGCCAGATCGGACACCACACCGTCCCCGAAACCGTCGCCGCCCGCTGCAACAAGCCCCTGGTCATGGTCCGCGCCGGCGGCCGCCTCCGCTCATGGATCCGCCGCTGGATCTGAGGGGCAGGAGAGGCGGCCTGTATGTGGGGCGTTCTCGATGCAGCGTGATGTGTCCTGATGTCCAGGTGGACAGTGTGTGCTGCGCGGTCTTCGGCCCCGAAGGGGTCGTAAGCACTTGGCCGGGGGTCGCCCCGAACGAAGCGAATGGGCGGCCCCCGGATAAGGGGCTTTTGTCTTCAGAGCCCCGGAGGGGTGACAGCGTTGTTTTCGAAAGGGTTCAAGCGTGTCCTACACCAGACATGTCTACCACATCGTCTTCTCGACTAAGGAGTGGCGCCCGCTGATCGACGATGCTCTCCGTCCGCAGTTGTGCCAGTATCTCGGCGGGATCGTCCATCAACTGGGCGGCATATCGCTTCGAGTCAACGGCCCGACGGACCACGTGCACATGGTCGCCATCGTGCCGCCCACCATCGCCATCGCTGATTTCGTACGCGACGTGAAATCCGGGGCGACCAACTGGATCCACCGGACGATGCCCCGTCGCCGGGCGTTCAGGTGGCAGGACGGGTATTCGAGCTTCACCGTTTCCCATAGCGGGGTCGCACAGGTGGTGGCGTATGTTGCGGGACAACTGGAGCATCACAAGACCATGAGCTTCCGTGACGAGTTGCGGTTGCTCCTCGAGAAGCATCAGATCGAGTTCGACGAGCGATACCTGACGGGCTGAGCCAGTCTTTCACCCCTCCGGGGCTCTGTGGCCAATGGGCACCTATCCGGGGGCCGCCTGCGGCGACCCCCGGCCAAATGCTTACGACCCCTTCGGGGCCAGCGTACCGTCCCTACTTCAGAGCCAACGTACTGTGCCTACTCTCGGGCCGGCGCGCTGTGCTCACTCCGGGAAGATCATTGCTTCGGCGAATTCCATCTGGAAGTGGGCGTCCATCGACAGTTCGACGTGCATAGTGCGGCGGGCGAGGTCTTCGGCTTCCCGGCGTGCGGCGATTGACCCCAGGGCCCACCGCGCGCCGTTCAGCGACGCGTTGCCCACGTACTGGATTCGCCGGTGTTCCACCTCGGCCGGCAGCAGGCCGATCCGCTGGGCGCGGCTGCGTCGGATGAAGCTGCCGAACCCCCCCGCAATCAGCACGCGCGACAGGTCCCCGCAGGCCAGGGACGCCTTGCGGAGCAGGATGTTGACCCCGGCGCGAATGGCCCCCGTGGCCAACTGGATCTCGCGGACGTCCTTCTGCGTCAGGGCCACCGCCGCCCGGTCGCCCTCGGCCCGGACCAGGACGAACGAGGCGCCCTGATCGTCGCAGACCACGCGGTCTCGGACGGCCTGGGGCAGGTCCGCGGGAAGGTCGTCGCCGCTGAGCATTCGCCCTTCGCGGCTGACGATCCCGCAGCGCAGCAACTCGGCCGCCAGGTCGATCAGGCCGCTGCCGCACAGGCCGATCGGCTCGACATTGCCGATCACGCCCACGCGGGCGTCCTGGTCGATCACGACCTTCTCGATGGCCCCCGCCGCCGCCCGCATGCCGCAGGAGATTCTCGCGCCTTCGAAGGCGGGCCCGGCCGCCGTGGAGGCCGCCCAGAGCTTGCCCCCACTGGCGAGCACGATCTCACCATTGGTGCCGATATCCACCATCAGCACGGCCCCGTCACGCCGGGCCAGTTCCGTCGCAAGCAGGCCTGCCACCGTGTCGCCGCCGACGAACCCGCCGATCACCGGAAACACGTACGCCCGCCCGCCCGGGTGGATGCGCACGCCCACCTCGGCGGCCGACAACTCCAGCCCGCGCGCGTACGCGGGGACGAAGGGGACCTGCCCCAGTTGCGTCGGGTCCACGCCGCACAGCAGGTGCTCCATCGTCGTGTTGCCCGCCACGACAATCTCGTAGATGCTCTCGCGATCGACGTCGGCGGCGCTGCACAGCGTGTCGATCATCCGTTCGACCAGGCCGAGCACGGCATCGCGCAGCTCACCCAGGGCCGCGGCGGAGGCCCCCGCGCGCTGGATCCGCGACAGCACGTCGTCGCCGAAACTCACCTGCGGATTGATGTCCGACGCGACGGCCAGCTCGACCCCGCTGGACAGGTCCAGCAGCACGCCGACGACCGTGGTCGTGCCCACGTCGAACGCCAGCCCGTAGCAGCGACCGGTCGTATCGCCCGGCTCGAAGTCGACCAGGTGGTGGTCGGCCAGCACGGCCGTGCCTGCAAAGCCCTCTGACCGCAAGACGCCCGCCAGCCGGCGAAGCAGGTCCAGGTCCGTCTTGAACGGCCCGACGGTCTGCTCGAGGCGGAGCAGGTCCGGCACGTCGTCGGCAAGCGAGGGGGCGTCCAGTTCGACAAAGACCTTCCGGACGGCCGGCATGAGGTCAACGTCGTCGCCGGCGCTCTCGCTGAGGATCTGGTGCGTCGCGCCCAGCAGCGAGCTGTCGGGAATTGTCACGACGGCCTCGTCGACGATGGCCGTCTGGCAGGCCAGGCGCCATCCGTCGGCCAGTTCGTCAGCGGACAGCACATCGCGGCCGGCGGCGCTGGGCTCGGGGGCGCCGGCGGTGATTCGTACGCGGCACTTCCCGCAGGTCCCCGCCCCTCCGCAAGGCGTCTCAACGGTCAGCCCCACGCGGGCGGCGGCTTCCAGAACGGTCGTGCCCGGCAAGACGTAGACCGCCCGCCCGCGAGGCTGAAACGTCACTCGTACCTGTCTGTCTGACATCCGTGCGTCCCTGTAAGCCGCCAACGAACCGGTGCGTCCCGACCCATTATCCTACGCCCCGCCCCCGACGCCCACAAGCCGCAGCCGCCAGTGCCCCGCGCCTGTCCGCCTTGCAGCCGGTGAGGCTGACGGTCACAATGGGACTCAACACGAGGAAAGGTGACCTATGGCACATCTCGCATGCGGTTCGATCGGCTGGACGGTTCTCTGGGCGGCGACGGTCGGCCTGACGGTGCTGACGGCGGCGCCAGCCGACTCAGCCAACGGCGCGCAGCCGAAGATCCCGTTTCCGGCGGCGCTGGACGCGGCGGCGGTGGTGCAGGAGCGGCTGGCCGGGTCGGCACAGCACGCACTGATTCTGGGCAACGGTGACGTTAACGGCCTGCTGCACGCCGATGGCAGCGGGCTGGTTCTGCGCCTGACGAAGAACGACGTGTGGGACGCCCGCCTGGACTCGAAGCTCGACCCGCCCGTGCCGACGATGAAGCGGATCAAGGAGATGACGGCCGCCGGACAGATCGCCGGCGGCGGAAGGGCGTGGATCCTGCCCGCCGGCTCGACGTGGCGCGGCCCGGACAGCTACCACGCCCATCCGTACCCCTGCCCGCGCGCGTGCGCGGTGGTGCGAATCGGCGCGGGGGCGGGCAGCACGCCGGGGTGGCGATGCATCCGCCAACAGGGTCGCCGCAACACCTTCCAGCGGCGCGGAACGGTGACCGTCATGAGCATCCAGGGCAAGGCGGGCGCCTCGTGCGGCTGGACGTGCGGGCCGCTGGGGGTCTCGACCGAGTCCTACTCGAGGCTGCGCCTGCGACTGTCGGGCTCGGCCAACGCACGTCACTACGTGGACGTGATGGCCTCGGGCGGTGAGATGGTCGGCGGAACGAGGAAGTGGATCGACTCGCCCACCGAAACAGCCGAGGTTGTCCTGGACCTGGCGCGGGGCAAGAAGGTAGACCGGCTGATCCTCTACACGTGGACGAAGGACGGCAGGCCGGCGGAGAACCGATACGCGTCGGCCGTGTTCGAGGGGCCCAAGGGCAAGCGGCCCGTCGACCTGATGGTCACGCCCCCCGAGACGCACCGCGCCACGCTGGACATCCGCCGCGCGGCGGCCCTCGTGCAGGGCGCAAAGAAGGACCAGTCCACGGTCCAGGTCCGCGCTTTGGCCGGGCGCAACGCATTCCTGATCCACGCGGCGGATAACGTGGCCCTCGAAGGCGTCAAGTCCGCCGGCATCCCGGAGTTCTCAACCGGGCAGCGGGACGGCGTGCAATGGCTGACACAGGAGATCCCCGGCGACGACGGCTGGCCCGGCATGCGGTTCGCCGTGGCGCTGGCAGCCGACGGCGAGACGAACCGGAAGGCCGTCGCGATCGTCACCAGCCGCGAGGCCAAGAACCCGCTCTCGGCTGCGGTGGCGCTTGCCCGTGATACGCTGAAGGGCGACCCCCGCGGCGCCATTGAAGATCACGAGGGCCGGTGGCAGCGCTTCTGGTCGGCCAGCGGGGTGGACATGGACAAGGGCCTGCTCCGCGACAGTTGGTATCGCAACCTGTACTTCCTTCGCTGCGTCACGAAGCCCGGGGTGGTCTGTCCGGGCCTGTTCGCGGGCCTCATTCACGACAGGCCGGCGTGGCATGGCGACTACCACACGAACTACAACATCCAGCAGACGTTCTGGACGGCCTACGTGACCAACCACGCCGAGCTGGCCGAGCCGTACGACCGGCTTGTCCGCGAGTATCTGCCCCGCGCCCGGTGGCTGGCGCGGAAGGTCTTCGAGTGCGGCGGGGCCTACTACCCCCACGTCCTGTTCGCCTACGAGCCGGACCCGACCGCGTGCAAGGGGCCCACGAGGCGACAGTACATCCATCACGTCTGGGGGTTCACGCTCGGGGTCAACGCCTTTACGGCCCAGCCGCTGTGGTGGCATTACAAGTACGCGCCGAGCCGCGACCTGCTGGAAAAGGTGGTCTATCCCGTGGTCCGGGATGTCGCCGTCTTCCAGGCCGACTTCGCCGACACCTGCAAACGCGACGGGGCGGGGAAGATCGTTCTCGGCCCCAGCGTGTCGCCCGAGCACTGGGGGTGGACGAAGGGCTTCGCGCGCAACTACGACGGCACGTTCGATATCGCCATGTTCCGCTACATGTTCCGGGCGGCCATCGAGGGCGCCGCCACGCTGGGGCGTGACGAGAAGCTCGTGGCCCGATGGCGCAAGGTGCTCGCCGCCCTGCCGAATTACCCGACCACGAAGGGCCCTGCCCCGATTGTCGTAGACATGCGCAGCGCCCCGCCGACGACGTACAACATCACCGTGCCCGCCGTGCCGGTCTTCCCTGCCGACGTGGTCACCTGGTGGTCGCCTGCCGAGCAGAAGGCCCTGTTCGCGCGGACGATCGACGCGCTGCGGTGGAACGGGAACAACTCGTCGATCATGCTGTCGGTGGCGCGGGCCAGGCTGTCCATGCCGGAGACCCCCGACTGGGTCCGCAAGACGCTCGCGGCGCGATACCGCCCCAACGGGACGTTCGGGCTCAATCGCGTGGGGTCGGGCATCAACACGTACGGCCACTACACCGAGCAGTTCGCCTCGACGATGGCCGTCTCGGAACTGCTCGTCCAGAGCGTCGGCGACATCATCCGCGTCTTCCCGGCCTGGCCGAAGGACAAACCCGCACGGTTCGCCAGCCTCCGCACGCAAGGCGGCTTCCTCGTCTCAGCCGCCCAGGCCGACGGCGCGGTCCACGAGGTCCGCATCACCTCGACGGTGGGAGGCACGCTGCGCCTGTTGAGCCCGTGGCCCACGATCGCCGTCTCCCGCAACGGCGCCCGCCCCGCCGCCGTGAAACGCGATGCCCGCCGAATCGTCGAACTGAACACGCGCGCCGGTGAGAAGTTGGTCTTCACCGCGATAGCGCTCAGGCAGAGGTAGGGCGTGCAACTGTGTTGCACGC